>CANFKD010000060.1 GCA_947447115.1 Caulobacteraceae bacterium | reverse complement strand
TGGACGAGATCGCGGCGGAACTCAAGGTCACCAAACGCACCCTCTATCAGCGCGTTGGAGACAAGGAGGCCCTGATCCAAGCCTGTTTTGATCATAGCGACTGGATCTGGCGACATATTTACCAACCGGCCAATGAGCAGGCGCTCGACAGGCGCCATGGCCTGACCAGCCTGCTGCGCAATTTGGCGCTCGCGCAGCAGCATACAGATCTGCAACCCCTTCGGGCTATGCGTAGTCTCGAAGCCTATGGCCCCGACAACCAGTCCTATCTGCGCAAGTGGGTCGGCGGTCTAACCCGAGCTTTCTACAGACTGTTTGAACAGGCCCATCAGGCTGGGGAGATGCGGGATGTCGATCATGCTCTGCTCAGAATTATCATTCTCGGCGCGTCGGCTTGGCTGACCGGTCGGCCTCAGACCGTCGATGACAGCACCAAATTGCATACCAGTATTGAGGTTGCCGATGCGCTGCGCCTCGGGCTCAAGGCCGTTTAATCCCTTGCCGCCTTGCCCCAAGAATTATGACACTCAAATGTAGAATGGCTTGACAGAAGGCTCAGGCGCACGGCCATGATGGCCTTCAAAGGCCACAAAAGCGCGCCTAGAAATAGACCATGAGAACCAAGCGGGGGAACATCATCATGACGAGACGCAATAGCCTTCTGGCAACCACTCTGTTGGCCGCCTGTCTTGCGACGAGCCTCTCAAGCGCCAGCCTCGCCAAATCACCCAGCCCCAGCTACGATCTGGTCCAACCGGTTGCGCCGCAGAGCGTCGGCATGGATGCCGAGGGCCTGAAGGCTCTGGATGCAGCCATGGCTAAGGCTGTGGCTGACGGCGAGGTCGCTGGCCTATCGACCCTTCTGGTCCGTCACGGCAAGGTGGTTCAGTTCAACACCTATGGCCAAGCCTCGATCGATCAGGCCAAGCCCATGGCCAAGGACACCATCTTGCGCATCTATTCGATGACCAAGCCCATCACCGGCGTGGCCATGATGATGCTCTATGAAGAGGGCAAGTGGAAACTGGACGATCCGGTCAGCAAATATCTGCCCGAACTGGCCAACCTGACCGTCATGTCGGGCGTCGATGAGCAGGGCAATGTTCGAACAGAGCCTGCCAAGCGCGTGCCGACCATGCGCGAATTGATGAGCCACACCTCCGGCTTCGGCTACGGCCTCGATCCGCGCGGCCCGATCGACAAGATGTTCCGTAAGGCCGCGGTCCTCCAGTCCAATGACCTCGCCGATCTGGTCACCCGCACCTCGAAACTTCCCTTGAAGTTCCAACCGGGTGAAAACTGGTCCTACAGCATCGGCGTTGACCTTCAGGGTCGGATCGTCGAGGTCCTGTCGGGCCAAAAATTTAGTGATTTTCTTCAACAGCGCATCTTCACGCCGTTGAACATGAAGGACACCGCCTTCTATGTAGAGACCAGCAAGGTTGATCGGCTTTCCGACGTCTATGCCACCAATCCCGCGACCGGCAAGCTCATCGCCCTATCGCCGAAGATGGGGCCGCAGGTTCAGGACTTCACAAAGCCCCACGGTCTTGAGTCCGGCGGCGGCGGCCTGACCTCAACGGCCAGCGACTATGGCCGGTTCTCTCAGATGGTCTTGAACGGCGGAACGCTCGATGGCGTGCGCCTGCTCAAGCCGCAATCTATTGCCCTAATGGGCGTCAACGCCATCGCCCCCGGCATACATCCAGACGGCAGTCTGATCGCAGGCATGGGCACCAGCGCCTTTGCCTTCAAAGACGGCGTCGGCTTTGGCCTCGACTTCATGGTGGTGTCTGATCCCAAAACCGCAGCCTTGCCGGTCGGTAAGGGCACGCTCAGCTGGGGCGGCGCGGCGGGCACCTGGTTCTGGATCGATCCGACCAACGATCTCTATTTCGTCGGCATGATCCAGCGCATGGGGGCTAAACCCGGCGCCGCGGATCTTCCCGGCCAAGCCCAAGCCTTGACCTACAAGGCCCTGACCCATCCTGAAAAATAGATTTTGGCATCAGGTTTGGTCCTGACGGAGGGGGCAATCTGATGGGGTGTGGTTACCTCAAAGCGTTGGAATCGAGCACAATGTCTAAGACTCTGAAGGCACTCTTGATGGGCTGTACCCTTTGGGGGGCAGCCGCCAGCGCCGATGGTGCCCCTCGTACCCCCTCAGCGCCAAGGCCGGAAACGCGCACGGCCCTGTTCGGTGAACTGCACCTTCACACCGCCCTTTCCTTCGATGCCTGGACCTTCGGGACCAAAATCATGCCCGATGATGCCTACCGGTTCGCCAAGGGCGAGACGGTCATGGTTCCGGCCATTCAAATGTCCAAAACCCTTGGGCAGCAAGCTAAAGGCCCGGTGGCCGCCAAACGCGCCTGGCCGCTCGACTTCGCAGCCGTGACCGATCACTCGGAATTTTTAGGTGCCGTCGCTCAGATCGACAAGCCCAATAGCCCCCTGTCTCAAAGCGCCTTTGGTAAGGCCTTACGAGACGGCGGTATGGGTGTGTTCTTTCGGGCGGCTGTGGCCTTGGGCAGCAAGTCCGGGCCAGATATGGAGGAGTTGAAAGCCGCAGCCCTTGCATCCGATGCTTGGACCCTTGAGCAAAGGGCCGCCAATGCGCACTACAGGCCGGGGAAGTTCACAACCTTTATCGGCTATGAATGGTCTGCAACCCCGGGCGGAGGCGTCCATATGCACCGCAATGTCATCTTCAATGCGGACCATGCGCCTGTTCCTTTTAGCGCGAGAGACTCGAGCCGACCCGAAGATCTCTGGACCTATCTCGGCTCTGTACGGCGCCAAGGGATCGATTCCCTCGCCATCCCCCACAATAGCAACTTCTCCGATGGGCGGGATTTCGACTGGAACATGTCGGATGGCCAACCGATCACAGCAGCCTATGCACTTGATCGCGCTCTGAACGAGCCGCTGGCAGAAATATCCCAACTCAAGGGCACCTCAGAGACCGCACCAGACCTCTCGCCGCAAGACGAGTTCGCAAATTTTGAGATCGCAGATCGGGTCTATGCCGGTCAAACCAAGCCGACCCTTCACGGCAGCTATATTCGCGAGGCCTTTGGACGGGGCCTGGTGATCGAGTCCAAGGTCGGGGCCAATCCCTTCAAGATGGGTTTGGTTGGAGCTTCCGACATTCACAACGGCCTGTCCGCCAGTGATGAGCGGGCCTTTGGCGGCGGGGCCTTTGGTATTGATCCCAAAACCATGACCCTGAGCGAAAAGGCGGCCAATTTGGCGTTGGACATTGCATCCGACCGTGCCCGCGTGCGACCCAATGGTCAGAAGGAAAATGAACCGCTCCAGAACAGTTCTGCCGCCATTACCGGTGTTTGGGCCGAATCCAATACGCGCGAGTCGATCTTCGCGGCCCTGAAACGCAAGGAAACCTTCGCTACCTCCGGAACACGCATCCGGGTGCGGATGTTCGGGGGATGGAACCTGCCCAGCAATCTTTTAGCCCAACCCGATTGGGTTAAGACAGCCTATGCTAAGGGCGTTTCTATGGGCGGTGACCTTTCTGCGCCCAAAGGGCCTCAAGGCCCTTTGCGTCTGGCGGTATCGGCCCTGAAAGACCCCAGCGGGGCCAACCTCGATCGTATTCAGATCATCAAGCTTTGGCTCGATGGCGATAGCAGCCGCGAAAAGATATTTGATGTCGCCCTCGCCGGTCGCCAAAGGCTGGACCCCCAGACCGGGCGTGTCCGCCCTGTCGGGAATACGGTGGATCTAAAGACGGGCCGTTTCTCAAACTCCATTGGTGCAGCCTCGCTCAGTGTGGTCTGGACCGATCCAGAGTTCGACCCAAAACGCCCTGCCGTCTACTATGCACGGATTATGGAGATACCGACGGCGCGCTGGTCCACCCTGATGGCGATCCAGCACCATCTACCCCTACCGACCAAAGCGCCCCTGACCATACAGGAGCGCGCCTGGACCTCTCCGATATGGTACAGTCCTGCAACGCCAAACGCGCAGGTGGTGCCCCCTGCAAAAGGAATCCAACAATGAACGAGATCAATCGGCGAAATCTGGGCCTAGGCCTGCTGGGCAGCGTCGCGGCCTCTGGACTATTGGCGGCATCCTCGAAGGCAGCTCCCGCCGCCGCCACTACACCTGCTGATCCCTTCGCCCTCGTCGATCCTGAGCTTTTGGCGACCGCCAAAGCCCTGCCGCCGACAACCATCAGCAAAGCTGTCTTGCCCATGATGAGGGCCCGGCCGGGCATGCCGCCCAAGCCCGCCCCTGCGCCGCAGCCTGTTATGAAAAACATCCCCGGCCCCAAGGGTGCGCCGGATGTGTTGGTGATGGTGATTGATGGCACGGGCGGCCAGAAGGGTTGCCCCGCCTATCTGCACATGCATGGCGGCGGGTTCGTGGGCGGGCGCGTCGATGGTAACCCTGCCTCGCTGCAAGACATTGCCGCCACCTGCGGCGCCTTAGTGGTGTCGGTCGACTATCGCCTCGCGCCTGAAACGGCCTTCCCCGGCGCGCTGGAGGACAATTACGCGGCCCTGAAGTGGATGAACCTCAATGCGGCCAGTCTTGGCATTGATCCCAAGCGGATTGCCATCGGAGGCGAAAGCGCAGGCGGGGGCCATGCGGCTATGCTGGCCATCGCAGCGCGGGATCGCGGCGAATATGCCCTCGCCTTCCAGCTGCTGATCTATCCGATGCTCGACGACCGGACCGGCTCGACCAAGCCCGCGCCAGACCACATTGGCCACTTCCTGTGGAATTCGGACTCCAATCGGTTTGGCTGGGAATCCTTGCTCGGCATGGCTCCGGGCAGTGCCAATCCGCCCGCAGGCTCGGTTCCTGCTCGGGTCAAGGACCTGTTTGGCCTGCCGCCCGCCTTCATCAGTGTCGGGGCGCTGGATCTGTTCGTGGATGAGGATGTGGACTATGCGCGCCGTCTGATCGCGGCAGGCGTTCCGACCGAACTGCTGGTCGTGCCCGGTGCCTATCACGGCTTCAATGGCTTGGTGCCCAAGGCGGCGGTCAGTGTGCGGTTCAACGCCCAAGCCCTCAATGCCCTCAAGCGCGGATGGGGCCTGTCCTAGCCGAAACTAGGGCAGACCCTTTCACGTTAGATTAGAGCGGTTCGCGGCAGAACCGTGCCAGATCGTTGGCCGTATCCCGGCTGATATCTGGACAGCAGATGGCGAAGATCTCGACGCCATGGGTCGTGCCCATGACCTGTCGGCAGCGGGCATTGACGCCGCTTTGCATCAGCAGGCGGTAGAAGTTGATGCCCTCATCGCGCAGGGGATCGCACTCATTGACGCTAATCACCGTCGGCGGCAGGCCCTTGACGTCCTCAGCCGTGGCGAAAGCAGGCCAAGCCAGAGGATTGCGCTCATTGAAGGCCTCGATGCCATAGGCCATGGCCCCGCGATTATTGTGCAGTTCGAGGAAGATGCCGTTATTTTCGGTCGAGGACGGATTTTGCGGCAGGGGCCACTCGCCGGCAATATAGGGGCAGAGGGCATAGAGCCCCTTGATTAGGCCAATATCGCCGTCCTGCTTGAGCTTGAGGCCCGTGGCGAGGGTCAGGTTGCCGCCGCCGCTTTCGCCCGCCACGACGATGCGGTCAGGATCGATATTGAGCTTGGCGCTGTTTTCCTTGACCCATTTCAGGCCCGACACACAGTCATTCAGACCGGCGGGGAAGGGATCGACCTCTGGCGCGGAGGAGGCGCGCAGGCAGTTGCGGAAATCGACCATGGCCACGGCCACGCCGCGCGCCGCTATGATCCGGCCCCAAGCCTTATAGAGCCCGTCATAGCAGGACATGATCATCATGCCGCCGCCATGGATGTAATAGACGCAAGGCAGGGTCTCGTCCGTATCGGGGCGGATATATTGGATATTGACCCAGTTACCGTCGGGCGCCGACTGGAAGCGCTCGGTGCGGATGACCAGACCGGCCGACGGAGCGACAAACTCATTGTCGACCATATCGAACATGGCGCTCAGGCCAGCAGCGGCGGCCAAGCCCTCCTCGCTCGCCTCATAGGCCAGCATTTCTGCCCGGTCCTTGGCATTGCCCGTCGGGGCAAGGTCGCCGGTCTGACCAAAGATGGCCTTGATCCGGGGGTCGATGCGGGGATCATTATTGAGCTTCGAGGTCATGGTTGTGTCCTAAGGTCTTGAACGCGGAAGAAGGGCTTTAGCGCGCGGTAGCAGGCACCGTGGCAGGAACGGTCTGGCCGAGCAATCCCGCTTGAGCCCCGTTCCACGGGATGGATTTTTGGGTCCGAACCGTGTCGATGGTGCGGTGCAGTTCCAACCGGCCCGGCAGCAGATTGACCGAGGGCACTGCCGTTTCGTCAAAGGCCATATAGCGGCGATCCTTGTCCAGATAGGGCTTCCATTCGGGAAGGCCGGCGCCATTGGGATTGCTGGTCTTGGCGAAATTGACCCAATAGCTGCTCATCTGATCGGCTAGCGCGATGTCCGCCGGTTTGACCTTGTCGTTAGAGCGCAACTGAGCTTGAGGATTGTTGAAAACATAAGCGATTTCAGAGGCGTGGAAGGCTCCAAGCCTGCGCTGGTTAGCCCCAAAATCGACCCAATGTAGGGCCTCGCCGGCAGGCGACAGGTGCGAGAAGTGATAGAGCCAAGCCGGAGACTTTGTAGCCGCCATCTGATTGGCCCAATGTTCCATCCGCCAGCCAAATTCAGAGTCGCGATAGGCGTTAAACACGGCATCGGTCAGGTTGGTCGCGGGATATTGCTTGAGGTAGGCCGGGGCCAGATCGCCATAGCGGGCCTTAACCTGAGCCACATAGGTTGCTGCATCCTTCGGCGTTCCGGCCACGATGCCAAAGTCGGATAGACCCGAGCCCTCATCAGAGTTTGAGCCGACCATGACAGGCACCGCACGCTGCTCGCCGCGCAGATAGGTCTCACGCACAGGGCGTTTCAGCACATAGCCGTCGACGACCAAGAACTGACCAAAGCTGGGGGCACCGGGCGTGGTCATGCTGGCGCTCAGAAGGGCGTCAGCGCTGAGGGCCCGCAAGCCCGCCAAGCCACCGGGAGCCACCTTGTCGCCAAAGCTCTTGCCCATGGTTTCGCCCGACACCATGCCATTGGTGGCCGTCTTCAGGTCCGGCATCGCATAGAAATAGGCCCCGCTCTCGCCGATAGCCTTGTGGAACAGGCCCTCTGACAGGGGGGTCGCCAGTTGCAGGCTAACGGCCCAACTGCCCGCTGACTCGCCAAAGATGGTGACATTGTTGGGATCGCCGCCAAAGGCCGCGATATTGGCCTTAACCCACTTCAGGGCCGCGACCTGATCGGTGACGCCATAGTTGCCCGAGGCCCTTTGGTCATTCTCTGCCGACAGTTCGGGGTGCGCAAAGAAACCGAAAATGCCGAGGCGATAGTTGATGCTGACCACCACCACGCCCTTCTTGGCCAATTCCGTGCCGTCATAGTTTGGCGAAGAGCCTGCGCCGCCAACGAAGCCGCCGCCATGGATCCAGACCATGACAGGGGCCGCCGCGCGCTTGATCTCGCCGCCCTTGGCCGGGGTCCAAACATTGGCATAGAGGCAGTCTTCGCTGGTCACATCGCCGGGCTCAAAATAGAGCACGGGCTGGGTCTTGCCGGGACCGAAGGTCAAGCTCTCGGGCATGGTCATCTGCATACAGGCAGGACCGGCGGTCTTGGCGCTGCGAAGGCTGAACCAGGCCGGTGCAGGCTCGGCATGTTTCCAACGACGCACGCCGACCGGCGGCACAGCGTAGGGAATGCCTTTAAAGACGGCGATACCGTCCTCTGCTCCGACCTCGCCCAATAGTTGGCCCTGAGGGGTGGTCAGTCTCATATCCGCGGCTGAGGCCAGAGCCCCTCCTGCGAGAGACAAAACCATCGTAAACCCAAGGGCTTGAGCCTTGCGCAGCATCGACATGGTAACCACTCCCCTGCCCCGATCGCGCGATCACGCCGAGGTTTGGATCAGACTATGAGATCATTGTGACATTAGATAGAGGTCGGCGCGATCAGGCCCGAAGACCCAATCGCGCCTAAAGCCTCTTAGTGCTTCCAACCCAACCGCACACCAACCGTACGCGGACGCAAGGTGCCGTAACGGTTCAGCGAGTAGTTGGCCGCATCAATAAAGATCGGCGACTGGTTGTTACCCAGGTTCTCGGCATAGAGCACCGCCTTCAGATTACCCTTAGCCCAACCCATGCTGACATTGACGTTTGCGTAGGCTGGAATCTTGGCATAGGCCGCGTTTGGCGTCTTGGCACCTGCCGTATTGGGGAAGGTGTTGACGTAGGCACCGACATGCTGGGCATCGATGCGAGCATAGAGATCCGAACCATCGGCTAGGGTCCAAGAATATTTAGCGTAGGTCCCGGCTTTGAATTCCGGAGATGCCAGCTTGGCCCCGACGACAGCACCCGAGATCAAGGACTCCGCTGCAGTCAATTTGGTAACTTCGGCATTTTGGATGGTGAAGTTCAAGCCTGCATCAACATGCTCGTTAACCAGAGCATCCACTTCGGCTTCTAAGCCCATCGAGCGGGCCTTACCAACCGTACCGACATAGGGGGTCGCATCCGACGAGCGGACGAGCGGCACCTGCATTGGACCCCAATCAATATAGTAGGCCGCAAGCGTGGTGCGCAGACGTCCATCAAGCCAAATATTCTTGGCTCCCAACTCATAGTTCCAAAGCGAGTCCGCCTCGGCCATGACCGGAATGATGGCCGGATCGTTTGGATTGATCGCACTCTTGCCGCCATTGTTGGCCGAGGGGCCATTGGGGTGGCTACGGCGGAAGCCTTGCGAGGCCAGGCCATAATAGGTCTGGTCAGCGCTAGGCTGCCACTCAAGACCAAACTTGCCGATCAGCTTGCTCTTCTTGCCGGTCGAGTTGGTCCGCGCGACCGATGGGACCTTGACGATGTTGGAGCCGCCATAGCCAAAGATCGAGGTGAAGATCGCGGGGATCAGGGTTGGAGTGGTAAAGCCAATGCCCTTGTCCTCATCGATAAACTCATATTTCGACGCCCGCGCACCGGTCGTGAAGGTCAAGCTGTCGGTGAAGTGATAGCTGGCCTCACCATAGAGCGCGGCTTCAAAGTTCTTCTTGTTGCGCAGGTCCATGCTGGTATCGGCATTGGGCGTGCGGATCGGCGCAAGACCGGTAATCTTCAGCGCGGCCAAGAAGGACTGAGGCACGTTGAAGCTGTCGGCATAGTCGCTCTTCTGGTCCAGATAGAAGGCACCGGCGACCCAGTCGAGCTTGCCACCCTTCTTGGAGACAAGACGGAAGTCTTCGACCACCGAGTCCGTATCGATCTTTTCTTGGAAGTAGAAGGGCATGACCGCGGTCAAGACGGCGTCCAGATCGAGGTTCCAACCGGTCTTGGACTTGGCAAACACCGTTGCCGAGGTCAGGTCCGCAAAGCCCAGATCATACTCAATCGTGGCATTGTAGCTGTCGAGATCAACATCCACCGCGAAGGGGAAATCGCGCTTGGCGATGTTGCGGCCTTGGGTCGGATCATAGAGCGAAGAGTCGCCGACCTTATTGTGATCGCTGGTGACCATGAAGGTCGCGTTCAGCTTGTCGTTAGGCTGCCAACGCAAGGAGCCACGAACGCCCCAATCATCAGCGGTGTTGGTGTTCTTGCGGCCGTTTGCGCCGGCATAGTTCACCCAGCCATCTTCGTTGCGCGTGTAGCCGACCAGACGCACGGCCAGCTGATCTTCGATCAGAGGCACATTGACCATGCCGCCCAGACGCAGGCGATTGGAATCGCCCTTGGTCTTGCCCGCGTCAACATCAAGCGAGGCGTGATAGCCGCTTGGGTCAGCCTTGTTGGTCACATAACGGATCGCGCCCGCCAAGGAGCCGGAGCCGAACAGGGTGCCTTGTGGGCCGCGCAGAACCTCGACGCGGCCAATATCATAGGGGCGCATGTCTGGCGTCAGGACCGAGAACGAGGTCAGGGGCAGGTCATCCAGATAGATGGCCACCAGCTTTTGCTCGCCGCTGCTGCTGGTGCCGTTAGAGGTCTGGATGCCGCGCACAACGAACTTGTTGAAGTTAGAGCCACCGGTGGCGATCACGCCAGGGATGGTGCGGGTCAGATCTTCATAGTTCTCGATGCCCTTGGCTTCGAGATCCTTGCCGCTGACGGCGGTGATGCTCTGGGGAATATCTTGAACGGACTCGGCCCGCTTGGTGGCGGTCACGATCACTTCTTCGATCACATTGGACCGTGTCTCTTGAGCCTGAACCTGATTGGTCCCGATGATGCTCATGACCAAGGCGGAAGCCCCGGCCAGAAGACCTGTTCTGGTATTACGCGTCATATCTTTCTCCCCGTTATCGACGGAACGCGAGACCGTAATGACCCCGCTGGCCGTCAGTTCACCGGTGAGAGACGTGCCCCGAAGCATGATCTTCAGGGCCTCTGGTATCGTGCGCCGTCCCCTGACGGGATGGATCCCCCCCGTGCGGGCCAAATCATAGGGAAATAGAAGCGGTACCCCACACTGCTCAGCCAAGGCCCCGAGGGCTGGACCGAGCGTGGTCTGGGTGATCCGAAGGTTGCAGACTGGACCTGCGACCTGAGCCTGAGCCCCGCCAGCACTTGCAAGGACAGAGCCAGCCAACAGGCAAGCGGCGATCCTTACGCGCAAATGGCGATCCTTCTTCCCTAATCTTTGGCGCGACGATGGATGCAACGATACTGCCTAGTCACCGGCCTTAGGGGATAGGACCGGTGAGCCATGGAAATCCACTAGTGCCCCCTGCCCTATGTGATGTTTTTTTTACAGTGAGGGCAATTGTTGGTTTTCTAAAGCGAGGCTTGAGCCCCGTCTCTAGAGCGCGGTCGATAGCCTCACATGCTTGTCGTCAACCCGTTCAACACGAACGCCGAAGCTCGACTCCAGCGCCTCCAGCATGGGATCAATTTCCCCCACCTTAAAATAGCCGCCGACCTTGAGGTTGTTGAGCTTGGGGTCAGCGATCTCAATTTGGACATCGGTGTAACGGCTCACATCCGCCACCACATTGGGCAGGGTCTCGCCATTAAAGACCAGCATCCCTTGGCGCCAAGCCAACTTTCGGGTGACTTCCGGTGCTGCAAGATCGAGATGCTCGATCAGGTGGGTCTGATCCAGCACCGCCAGTTCGGTGGCGCCATGGGTCGCTGAGACCATGGTCAGTGGCTTGCGCGGTATGGCCGCGACACGATCCAGCGACGCACGGCCTACCGGATGGGTAAAGGCGGCCAATTCGACCTTGCCCTTGGTGACCGTGACCTCAACCCGATCTCCGGTCAGTCGAACGACAAAGGCCGTGCCAACGGCGCGAACCACACCCTCTTGGGCATAGACCGAGAAGGGCCGCTGTTTGTTTGGGGCCACCTCGAAATAGGCTTCGCCGCGGATCAGGCGCAGGTCCCGCGCCTTGGCCGAATAGCGCACCTCGACCTGACTGTTGGTATTGAGCTGGATGCTCGATCCGTCTTCGAGATTGATCGTCCGCTGCCCGCCCACGGCCGTATCATAGACCTGTGTATGGGGCAGATGCTGCAGGACCGAGACTGCGCCGAGGCCCGCCACAACCAAACTGGCCGCGACAAGGCCCGCAACCCACCAGGGCGGCGGCGGCGTGGGACGCTTGGGGCTGGCAACAATCCGATCTTGGATGGCCGGGGTCAGTTTGGCCAGAATGTCAAACTCAGACCAGAGGCCTTGAAGCCGGTCGGCCGCCTGCTGATGCTGAGGGCTGAGGGCCTTCCAAGCCGCAAAGTCGGCAAGGTCGGAGTCCGCCGGGGCTTCACGATCCAGACGGGCGATCCAATCGGCGGCCTGGGTCTCGATAGAGGTGAGATTCACCAGTCGGATAATGTTGTTCGGGTCAGACATCTGCGCTTGACCCTCCCTTGGATCCATATTGCTGAGGCGGGGTCGATACCGCCGCCGGGCCACTGCCGACCTCGTAGCCGCGTAGCTTTAGATATTCACTGCATTTGAGCAGACCGGTTGCCAAGTGTTTTTCAACCGTGCTGACCGAAAGGCCTAATCTTTGCGCAACATCCTTCTGCGACAGACCCTGAACCTTGCGCAGCAAGAACACCCGGCGGCACTGGGGCGGTAGGGCGGAGATCGCTTCTGCAAAGATTGCCATTTTCTGTCGACCTTCGACCACGTCCTCACCTGAGACCTGGTCACTGGCACCTATGACCGATGGGTCAGGATAATCCTCTATAAAGCTCGTCGTTCTGTGGGACAGACGCTCGCGCTCATTCAGGGCGAGGTTCTTGGCGATGCGATAGAGAAAGGCCCTAGGGCTTAGGACATCGCGCTCAGCTTCAGCGGCAAAGGCGCGCAAAAAGGTCTCTTGGGCCAGATCATCGACGTCCTGAGCCCGAGGAAAAAACCGCGACAGGAATCGCTTGATCCCCCGCTCATTTTCCAAAAAAGTTCTTAACATAAGAGACATGGTGAGATTTTTTGATCCCTCGATGGCGGACTTTGATGCTCGCCTGCGCTCGGGTTCAATTGGTAGGCTGATGGCTGGGGTCTGTAAATGGCGAGGGCGCAGGTTGGAAAACAAGGCCCCTACTTGGACCCTTTCCCCCCTTGAGGGGGAGAGGGTTGGGAGTGGGGGGTGTTCATCCACGATCCTCACCGTCGCGTTCCGCACCAAAGCGTGTGTCCAGCGGGCCGTTTCCCGCCTGAGTGAAAAGGTCTGGGTCCCCGCCTTCGCGGGGAAAACGGAGGGGAGATAGGAAACAAGGCCCCCTTCGGCGCTTCGCGCCACTTCCCCCAGAGGGGGAAGATCTTGGAGATCTAAATCTTCCCCCTCTGGGGGAAGTACCGGCGAAGCCGGGGTAGGGGGACCCTCCCCTACCCAAACACCCTCAAGGACGCCAATCCAGAACTGTCAGGGTTGGCCACCGGATGGCGGCGCTGATCCGACGGAGACGATCCGTAATTTTCTTTGAACTGGCGCGAAAAGTGCGCGCAGTCGGCAAAGCCCGCCGCATGGGCAATCTCGGTCACCGACCGGTCGGTATGCTCGATCAGCCAATGGGCATAGCGCAGGCGAAGGCGGCGATAGGCAGAGGCCGGGCTCATGCCCAAGGTCGTGTGGCACAGGCGCTCAAACTGGCGCGTCGATAGGCCAAGCTGTCCGGCCACCTGTGCGATGGGCAAGGGACCAGCAAGGTTCTGTTCCATCAACAAAAGGGCGCGCTGGACCCGAGGGTCGGAGACCCGCTCCGACATGGGCGGATGGGGCTGGGCGTCGGCACCGGCGCGCGGCCGATCAAACAGCAGGACCTGACTGGCCTTTTGCGCCACCGACCAGCCAATATGGCGCTCGATCAGATAGCTGGCCAGATCCGCGGTCCCTGCCCCGCCCGCGCAGGTGATCCGGTCCCCATCGGCGACGAACAGACGGTCCGCGACCACGGCCTGATCGGGAAACTCATCGCGGAAATCTTGATAATGGTACCAGTTCACACAGGCTGTGCGCCCCTTCATCAGGCCAGCGCGACACAGGATGAAGCTGCCCGTGCACATACCGATGAGCTTGACGCCGGCATCCGCGACCTTGTGCAAATAACGCTCCGTGGCCTCATTGATTTGCGCACCACCGTGCAGAACACCGCCGACCACGACCACATAGTCCAGCTCGCGCGGATCAAGAAAATTGCTGGTCGGCGAAGTCATGACCCCGCAACTGGCGCGCATGGGGTCCGGACGACTGGCCATGATCGACCATTGGGCCCTCACGGGTCGGCTGCGGTCGCCATCATCAGCGGCCAATCTCAGATGATCGACAAACAGGGCAAAGGCCGAGAGCGTGAAATTGTTGGCCAATATGATCCCGATGCGTAGCGGCGGACGCTGCGGGGACTTTGGGTCCGTCATCTTGCTGGGATCTTGGGCCATTTAGTCAGTTGCCGGAACAACCGCCGAAGCGGTCAAAAACTGATGCAGATAGGCCGCGAACGAGCGCCAGACCTCCAGATGGAAGGTTTGCGGTCCGGTCCGCCACAGGACAATCTCGGCCTTGGACAGGACCGTGCGGGTGCACATGCCAATCGGGAAAGCCGCCTGATCCAGATCGAGCGGACAGCCGACCGACAGGACCGTTTCAGCCTCTGCGCCGCTGATCACCAGCCCGACCTGACGATCTGTCACCTCGACCAGCGAATGGGGATGGGCACCCATGGCCACTTCGAGCCGATCCCTAAGGCCCGCCTCAGGTGCGGACAGGATCAACCACTCATCCGGGCCAAGCCATAGGGCGTGGGTGCCGTTCAGGCTGGAAGACCGGCAGGCCTCACGTGGCAGGGCAAAGCCAAGAGCGCCCTCCGCCGCCGACAGGGCCTCAAGGCGACCGCGCAGGACATGACGGGCCATGGCCGGGGCATTGGACATCAGATCAGCCATTCACCCGCGCTCCTTCTGGATCATAAAAGACCGGTGAGGTCACCGTCACAGCGATGTCGCCTTCGGGCATGGGCACATAGAGTGTCTCGCCCATGCGGGCTCGCCCACCGCTGACCATGGCCAGAGCAATTGACCGGCCCATCACGGCGCTATGGTAGGATGAGGTCACATGGCCCATCAGTTTCATGGGCGGGGTCTGCCCCCGCGTGACAATGATCTGAGCCCCCTCGTCCAGCACCACCACCGGGTCTTGGGTCAGCAGACCGACCAACTGTTTGCGGGCCGGATCAGCCATCGAAGGCCGCGCGAGCGAGCGTTTGCCGACATAGTCTGGCTTGGCCTTGCCCACCGCCCAAGTCAGACCAACATCATCCGGCGTCGCCGTGCCATCGGTCTCCTGACCGACAATGATGAAGCCCTTTTCGGCCCGCAGTACGTGCATGGTCTCGGTGCCATAGGGGGTCAGGCCATGGGGTTGACCAGCGGCCCAGATCGCTTCCCAGACCTTGCGGCCATGCTCGGCGGGCACATTGATTTCAAAGCCCAGCTCGCCCGAGAAGCTAACGCGAAACAGCCTTGTCGGCACGCCGCAGATCGAACCTTCTGTCAGGCTCATATGGGACAGGGCCTCTGGCGACAGGTCTATCCCCTCAACCAGCCCTTCAAGGATGGTGCGGGCCTTGGGGCCTTGCAGGGCAATGACCGCCCACTGTTCGGTCGTCGAGGTCAGCCAGACATTCAGCTCCGGCCATTCGGTCTGCAGATAGTCCTCCATCATGCCCAGCACCTTGGCCGCGCCGCCGGTCGTGGTCGTGACATGGAAGCGGTCATGGGCAATGCGCCCGACCACGCCGTCATCGGTGACAAAGCCATCTTCGCGGCACAATATGCCATAGCGGCACTTGCCCACGCCCAGCTTGGTCCAGACATTGATGTACATGCGGTTCATGAACTCGGCCGCATCGGGGCCGACCACCTCGATCTTACCCAGGGTCGAGGCATCGAAAATGCCGCAGTCCTTGCGCACCGACAGACATTCGCGCCGAACCGCCGCCTCCATATCCTCGCGCCCTTGCGGGAAGAAGCGGGCGCGTTTCCACAGGGACACATCTTCGAAGACCGCCCCCTGCTCGACCGCCCAATCATGGATCGGGGTCGTGCGGATCGGATCGAACAGATCGCCCCGCGCCATGCCCGCCAGCACCCCGAAGGTCACAGGCGTGTAGGGCATTCTAAAGGTGGTCAAGCCAATCTGCGGGATAGGCCGGTGCAAGGCGTCAGAGATCACGCCCAGCGCGTTCAGGTTCGAAGTCTTGCCCTGATCGGTGGCCATGCCGGTCGTGGTGTAGCGCTTAATATGCTCGATGGACTGGAAGCCCTCGCGCACGGCCAGCTTCAGGTCCTTGGTGGTGACGTCGTTCTGCCAGTCGATAAAGGCCTTGGCCCCGTTGCCGCGATCATGAGGCAGAGCCCCGACCACACCCTTGGGATCGCCCTCGACCGCTTCGACGGCAAAGCTGTGGGTCACAGGATGACGGGCCGCATCAGCCCCAGCCGCAAAGCCATCGGCCAAGGCCTGAGCCAGCCCGAACTTGCCACGGCACGCGCCTGCCGACCGTTCCGCCTCTGCCGATTGACCCGGCAGATAGGTTTCGAGGGTCTCGTCCCACACCACCTTGCCCCGCGATTGCGAGAACAGGTGAACGCTGGGGGTAAAGCCGCCGGACATCAGCACGGCATCGCAGCTCAGGGTTTCGGTCGATCCGACCTGCCCCGCCGCAACGATCGGGGCAATATAGGCCCCCTTGACGCGAAGCTCGCCGATGGTGCCGGTGATGGCAAAGCCTTCCCGGACCTTCAGGCCAGCGGCCTTAGCCGCCTCGACCAGAGGACCAACGGGATGGGGACGCGCATCGACAATCGCGGCGATCTCGACGCCTGCCTTGTGCATATCCAAAGCCGCCCGATAGGCCTCATCATGGCCGGTGGCAACCACCACGCGCTTGCCGGGCTTGACGCCATAGCGGTTCAGATAGATGCGGGCCGCATCGGCCAGCAGGACGCCGGGACGGTCATTGTCTGGGAAGACCAGTGGACGCT
>CANFKD010000059.1 GCA_947447115.1 Caulobacteraceae bacterium | reverse complement strand
TCGGTGACCCGCTGCTGAACTTCGGTGCCCTTGATCTTCAGGACCGATGATTCTGGCCCCGGACCCTTGCCCGCGCTTTCGGCAGCCAAGGTGCGCAGTTCGGTATATTCCAGCGCCGTCAGATCAATTTCCAACTCTGCGACCTTACGCTTGAAGGCGGGGTCTTGCAGCAGGGTCTGGCCGTCATCGCCCAGTTCGGTCGTGGCCATCTGACGGATACGCTCGATGCCGCGCTTGGAGCGAGCAACGCCCGCAATGCCGGAACGCTCGTGGGCCAGCAAGAACTTGGCGCAGGTCCAGCCCTTGTTCTCGTCATAGATACGGTTCTCGACCGGCACCTTGACGTTCTCGAGCCAAACCTCGTTGACCTCATGCTCACCGCCCAAGGTGATGATCGGGCGCACGGTGATGCCGGGGGTCTTCATATTGATCAGCAAGAAAGAGATACCTTCTTGGATCTTGGCGTTCGGATCGGTACGGACCAGACAGAAGATCCAGTCGGCATATTGCGCCATCGTGGTCCAGGTCTTCTGGCCATTGACCAAATAGTATTCCTTGCCGTCAGCCGGATCGGTGAAACGCTCGGCCTTTGTCTTCAGCGAGGCCAGGTCCGAACCTGCGCCCGGCTCCGAATAGCCTTGGCACCACCAGATGTCGCCGTTCAGCGTGTCCGGCAAGAAGCGCTGCTTCTGCTCAGGCGTGCCGAAGGTGTAGATCACGGGGCCGACCATGTTGATGCCGAAAGGCATGATGCCAATCGTGTCAGCAGCGGCGCACTCTTCGCCCCAAATATAGCGCTGGGTCGAGGTCCAACCCGGACCACCCTCAGAGGTCGGCCAAGCGGGGTTCACCCAGCCCTTGGCGGCCAGAACGCGGTGCCACGCAAGGAAATCTTCCTTGGCGAGTTCTTCACCCTCCTCCTGCTTGCCACGAAGGGAGTCAGGATAGTGTGCAGAGATAAAGGCGCGGACCTCATCGCGAAATGCGAGATCTTCCGGCGAAAAGTCGAGGTTCATGGCATGCTCCCAAGCGAAGGCGCCGTCTTGGCGCTCAAACTCCATCACAGAATAGGCCGAGGCCGCTCGATTGCAACGGTGACGTTAGCGTCAACGTCAATCAAAATTGCCGCATGTGGCTGGGATGCCGCGATACCCCCTACCCCGGCTTCGCCGGTACTTCCCCAGAGGGGAAGATTTAAAGATGCAAGACCTTCCCCATCTGGGGGAAGCGATGCCTAGCATCAAAGGGGGCCTTGTTCCTCTCTTCCGCTTTCCCCGCGAAGGCGGGGACCCAGACCCTTTCACTCAAGCGAAAACCGGCCCGCTGGACCTTTGCCTGTGCGGGAAATGCTGAGCGTATGAGCTTTAACCCGCCCTCCGCCGCGTCATTGCGAGGCGTGAAACGCCGAAGCAACCCAGGGGATCATCAATTCAGGTCCGCGCCAGCCCCCTGGGTTGCTTCGCTGCGCTCGCAATGACGCGGAGGGAGGAGTGGATGCCCCCCTCACCCAACCCTCTCCCCCAAGGGGGCGAGGGCTTATCTCATCGGTCTTAGCCCTCTCCCTGTGGGAGAGGGTTGGGTGAGGGCCTTGTTTCTAAACCCCGCGAAGGGCGTTGTTTTCTGGATCGAAGGGCGAGTCGGCGATGACTGTGACCTTGTGGCGTTCACCCAAGATCACGATTTCGAGCTCCGTGCCGATCTCGGCCAGGTCAGGGCGAACCATGGCCAGAGCCAAGGACTTGTTGACGCGCCAGCCGTAGCCCCCAGAGGTTGCCCGTCCGATCAGCGCGTCACCCAAATAGAGAGGCTCCGACCCGCGTGCGTCAGCATCCGTGACCCCATGCACCTCCAGCGTCACCGCCTTGTTGGCAAAGCCGCGTTCGCGCCAAGCCAGCAGGGCTTCCTTGCCAAAGAAACCGGGCTTCTTCAGCGAGATGAAACGACTTAGGCCCGACTCATAGGCGCAATATTCAATCGAAAGCTCGCGTGGGATCAGCTTGTAGGACTTTTCAAGCCGCATGGAATCCATGGTCCGGATGCCGAATGGCTTGATGTCGAACTCTGCGCCGGCCTCCATCAAGAGGTCGAAGATGTAGTTCTGTATCTCGATCGGATGGTGGATTTCCCAGCCGAGCTCGCCGACGAAATTGACGCGCAGGGCCTTTACCATCGCGGCCCCGATATCGATGGTTTTGCCGGTCAGCCAAGGGAAGGCTTCGTTGGACAGGTCGGTCTTGGTGACCTTGCTGAGGACCGCGCGCGACAGGGGACCGGCCAGAACCAGCACGCCATGAGCAGTCGTGACCTTTTCGATCCGCACCGTGCCATCGAGCGGCAGGGCCTTGATCAGATAGTCATAGTCGTGACGCTCCAGCGCCCCGGCCGAGACCAGATAGAAGCGCTGCGGGGCCTCCTTGAAGACGGTAAATTCAGCCCGCACGCCGCCCTTGGCGGTCAAGAGATAGGTCAGGCTGACCTTCCCGACGACGGAAGGGACCTTGTTGGTGAACAGCCCATCGAGCCAAGCCTCAGCGCCGGGGCCAGAGACCTCGAACTTGGCAAAGGCGCTCATGTCTTGGAGGCCGACCTTGGTGGTCACGTGACGGCATTCGGCCCCAACATGCTCGAAATAATTCGAGCGGCGGAAGCTCCACTTTTCGCGGATCGGCTCGCCGTCCACCTGTTCGGGGTGGTTCTCGTTGAGCAGCACATCGGGCTTGTCGAGATCGGCCTCGGTCAAGGCATAACCCTCTGGCGCGAACCAGTTGGGACGCTCCCAACCATAGATCGAGCCAAAGACCGCGCCCAAAGCCTTCATCCGGTCATAGCAGGGCGTGCGGCGCAGACCGCGCGCGGCGGTACGCTCTTCATCGGGATAGTGCGGCGTAAAGACCTTGGCATAGGCCTCTTCATTCTTTTGCGTCAAATAGCCTTGACCAGCATAGGGGCCAAAGCGGCGCGGATCGACGCCCATCATGTCGATGGTCGGCTCGCCATCAACGATCCAATGCGCCAATTGCCAGCCTGCGCCGCCCGCAGCGGTGACGCCGAAGCTGTGGCCTTCATTGAGCCAGAAGTTCTTCAGACCCCAGGCTGGACCGACAATGGGGCTGCCGTCGGGGGTATAGGCGATGGCACCATTATAGACGCGCTTGACGCCGACCTCGCCAAAGGCCGGAACGCGGGTGATGGCGGTTTCAATATGGGGGGCCAGACGGTCGAGGTCCTCTTGGAACAGCTCATATTCCGACTGCGGATCGGGACCATCGACATAGCAGACCGGCGCGCCGACCTCGTAGGGGCCAAGCAGAAGGCCGCCCGCCTCCTCGCGCATGTACCAAGAACTGTCGCTCTCGCGCAGGACGCCCATTTCGGGCAAACCGGCGGCCTTGCGGGCCTGAATGGCGGGGTGAGCCTCGGTGACAATATATTGGTGCTCGACCGGAATGACCGGCACATCAAGGCCGACCATCGCGCCCGTGCGACGGGCAAAGTTGCCGGTCGCAGAGATGACATGCTCGCAGGTAATGTCGCCCTGATCGGTCTGGACCAGCCATTCGCCATTGGCCTGCTGCACGATGCCGGTCACGGTGGTCTGGCGATAGATGGTCGCGCCGCGATCACGGGCTCCGCGCGCCAAGGCTTGGGTCAGGTCGGCGGGCTGGATATAGCCGTCAGCGGGATGCTGGATCGCGCCGAGCAGATCATCGGTCTCGCACAGGGGCCAGATTTCCTTGACCTCATCAGGGGTCAGGAACTTGACATCCACGCCGATGGTCTTGGCCACACCGGCATAATATCTGTACTCGTCCATCCGGTCCTTAGTCCGGGCCAGACGGATGTTGCTGACATTGCTGAAACCAACCTTCAGATCGGTCTCGGCCTCTAGGGTGGGATAGAAGCCCACGGAATATTTGTGCATCTGGCCAACCGAGTAGCTCAGATTAAACAGGGGCAGCAGGCCCGCCGCGTGCCAGGTCGAGCCGGAGGTCAATTCCTTGCGTTCGATCAGAACCACGTCGCTCCAGCCCAACTTGGCCAGATGGTAAAGGGTGCTGACACCGACGACTCCGCCGCCAATGACGACCGCACGCGCGTGAGTTTTCATGAAAAAATCCTGCTGGAAGACATATGCGCCGCAAAAGCTACGCAGTTTTTGACCTTAGGGTGTTGAGACGCAGAGCCAAGAGAATAGACGCGCCGCTTAGATGGAACAAATACGACTTTGGCAAGTCCGCCCCTTGGCCATCCCTTCAGGGCTTAGATTAGCCCGCTCGGCGCGCCAATTCCCTTTTGGCGTTCCAGATAGCGTCCTGATCCATGTCGGTTTGGCGCGCCATCCAGTTCAAATAGTCTTGCGGCGCCTCGCTCCAGGCCATGCCGCGATGTTTGCCAAAGGGGATGTTCGGCATCAGCTTTGGCTCGAGGGTCCAAGCGATCATGTCCTCGACCGAGGCCAGCGGCATCATGGCAGCGAGCAGGTTGGCGGTCACCCACGCATCGGGTCCCGCTCGGTGCGGCGGCATGGCATGTTCGGCCGGAAGCTTCAGGCCCAGCCAATAGCGCAGAACCTGATTGGTATGGCGCGGCGCATCGGGCCAGATCCTCAGGGCGACCTTATAGGTACAGATCCACGGCAGAGCGTCGGTAATAGCCGTCGTGATAAACTGCTGCTCGAAGGCGCTATTATGGGCGACCAGCACATCAGGGGTCTCACCACCCCATATCGCCTTACGCAGCAACTCGTCCGTGCAGACCGGCGTTTCGGGCGGAAAGTCGTCCTCAGTGATGTGGTGTACCGCCATGGTCTCGGGCGGGATGCCATGTAAAGGCCGATAGAGCCGCGCCATCGCCCGTTCAACGCTGTAGCTGCCGCCCTCGGCCACCAGATCAGCACGGCCAAATTCGATGATCTCGGCTGGAGGCTCGGTGCCGGTGGTTTCTAGATCAATGACGCGCAGACGAACCAAGACAGGCTCCCGATGCCAATTTCACCACCGAGTCTGTTCGGCCGTGCCCGATAGTATGAGTTATTTTTGAAATGTCGCGCTCCCTTATCGTACAGACCGGGATCCCCAAGACCGGGCGAGACGTCGGGGGTGCGGCAAAGAAACAGGCCGTGTGGTACGGGTTCTGGCTAGCGTAGTTCAAACGTCTGTTTTAAAGTCCAACCACGAAGATGAAAAAAGGGAAAAAGCAGTGACGAAAGCGCAAGGGAGGGCCGGGACGGCCTTTGGTTTCAATCCTAACGACGATCTGAACGATCTGAGAATTTCCGAAGCCGCTGTTCCCCTGTTGGAACATGTGAAGCGCTTCATCGCTGAAACGGTCGAGCCTATGTCGGTCGAGTTTCACCGCTTGGGTGAAGGCCGCGCCGATCGCTGGAGCTATGCACCTGGCCAGCTCGAAGTGCTGGAAGCTGCGAAGGACAAGGCCAAGGCTGAAGGCCTGTGGAACTTCTTCCTGCCCGACGCCGAAACCGGCGAGGGCCTCAAGAACCTCGACTATGCCTATATCGCCGTTGAGCTGGGCAAGAACTCGCTAGCCTCCGAGACCATGAACTGCTCGGCACCAGACACCGGCAACATGGAAGTGTTGGAACGGGTCGGCACGCCAGCCCAAAAGGAAAAGTGGCTGAAGCCTCTGCTGAGCGGCGAAATCCGTTCGGCCTTCGCCATGACCGAGCCAAACCGCGCCTCGTCGGACGCTAAGAATGTCGGCATGACGGCCGTCCTTGAAGGCGACGAATGGGTCATGAACGGCGAGAAGTTCTACATCTCCGGTGCAGGCGATCCGCGCTGTAAGATCATGATCACCATGGTCAAGACCAGCCCGAACGCCCCCTCGCATAAGCAGCAGTCGCAGATCCTCGTGCCCATCGACACCCCGGGCGTGAAGATTCTCGGCCCCATGCACGTGTTCGGTGAAGACGATGCGCCGCACGGCCACATGCACATCCTGTTCGACAATGTGCGCGTGCCCAAAGAGAACATGTTGCTCGGCGAAGGCCGTGGCTTCGAGATCTCGCAACTGCGCCTTGGCCCTGGCCGTATCCACCACTGCATGCGCTCCATCGGTCAAGCCGAACGGGCTCTGGACCTGATGGTCAAGCGTGGCGTATCGCGCGAAGCCTTTGGTCGCAAGCTGGCCTATCTGGGCGGCAACGTCGAGATCATCTCCCGCGCTCGCATCGACATCGAAGCCATGCGCCTGATGGTCCTCAAGGCCGCCAAGGCCATGGACGTGCTCGGCAATCGTGAAGCGCGCATCTGGGTTCACATGGTCAAGGCCATGGTCCCCGAGCGGGTTTGCCAGATCATCGACCAAGCCATGCAGATGCACGGCGCAACCGGCGTGTCACAGTGGACACCTCTGTCGCGCATGTATGCAGGCCAGCGCACCTTGCGCATCGCTGACGGTCCGGACGAGGTCCACCACTTGGTGGTCGGTCGTAACGAGATCCGCCAGTATGAAGGTGGGGACGAAGACTCCACCTCCGGCGTCGTCTGGCGCAACTAGGCTTGAAAATCAGGCCGCCCGGGCAGAGATGACTCGGGCGGCTTTTTTCTAAGCGCCGCCCTCCCCTTATGTTGGGACCGACAGGGCGCGCATGATCCGATCTAAAACGGGATAGTTTCTAAGTGACACATACGGGTCTTGAGTTTGCGGGTTTTGAGTCCGCCGATACGGTCAGCGCGCGCCTAGCGTCCGTCGGCTATATCTCCACAGCGTCGATCTCCACCGCCGTCTATCTGGCCCACCATCTGCGCAAGCCGATCCTGATCGAAGGCCCGGCTGGCGTCGGCAAGACCGATCTGGCCCGCTCCCTGGCCCAGTCCATGGAATTCCCGCTCCTGCGCATGCAGTGCTATGAGGGCCTCGACGAGAGCAAGGCACTCTATGAGTGGAAATATGGCAAGCAACTGCTCTACACCCAGATCCTCAAGGAAAAGATCCACCACCTGATCGGCGATGCCGACGGTCTGGACGAGTCCTTCAAGAAGCTCGCCGGCTTCCAAGACCTGTTCTTCTCGCGCGAGTTCCTCGAGCCCCGCCCCCTTCTCAAGGCCATGGAGCAGGCTGGCGGCTCGGTCCTGTTGATCGACGAGATCGATAAGTCCGACGAAGAGTTCGAGGCCCTGCTGCTCGAGGTCCTGTCCGACTATCAGGTCACCGTGCCCGAAATCGGCACCATCGAGGCCATCGTACCGCCTCTGGTGATCTTGACCTCGAACAATACCCGCGAGCTTGGCGACGCCCTCAAGCGCCGCTGTCTGCACCTGCATATCGACTTCCCCAATGCAGACCTAGAGGCCCGGATCGTGCGCTCGCGCGTGCCGGACATTTCCGAGCGACTGCTGGCGCAACTGGTGGCCTTCATCCAACTGGTGCGTGACGAGAATATCCGCAAGCTGCCCTCGATCAGCGAGACCATCGACTGGGCCAAGACCTTGCTGCTGCTCCATGCCGACAGCCTTGATCCGGTCATGGTCCGCAATACGCTGAACGTGATCCTCAAGCGCCAGACCGATATTGCTGAGGTCAACAGCCAAGTCGATCAGCTGGTGCGCAAGGTCCTGACCGAGCAGGCTGAATCGGCCTGATGGAGCGCACGCTCACCAACTATATCCGGGCCCTGCGCACCGCAGGCGCTGGCGTTTCGACGACCGAGGCCATTGATGCGGCGCGGGCGCTGGAGCTTGTCGGCTATCAGGACCGTGGGCTGCTGAAAATGTCTCTGGCCGCCGTTCTGGCCAAGTCGCAGGATGAAGAGGTCCTGCATGATCGCCTGTTCGACCTCTATTTCAGCTATGCCGAGACCAAGCCGCCCCGTCAGACCCAAAGCGAGGGCGAGGATCAAGAAGACAGCGACAGCGCCTCTGACGGATCGGTCTCAGACTCCGAAGGTCAAGAGTCCAACGGCCAACCGTCCAATGGCCAAAAACAGCCGGGCTCCGGCCAAGGCGGCGGCAGTGGTCAGGACAAGACCGGAGAAGCGGGCGAGGATGCGCCGCTAGACCTGCTCGAACTGGCTCAGTCGGGCGATGCGACCCGCATGGCGATGGCGATGGCTCAGGCCGGTGCCCGCGCCGATGTCGACCAGATCCGCTTTGCCACCCAAGTGCCCTATTTCGTTCGCCGGATGCTTGAAGAGCTGGGGGCCGAAACCCTCGACAAGCAGTTGATGGCCGCGCTGGACGAACGGACCGAAGAGGGCACGGCCCGCGCCGAGGCCCTGATCGAGGCGCGCAGCACCCTGATGCGCAATGCCCGCGCCTATGTCGAAGC
Source organism: Caulobacteraceae bacterium (assembly GCA_947447115.1). Classification (GTDB taxonomy): domain Bacteria; phylum Pseudomonadota; class Alphaproteobacteria; order Caulobacterales; family Caulobacteraceae; genus CAISGS01. The sequence continues at coordinate 8,502 of CANFKD010000059.1, read as the reverse complement.
CCGGTTCGAAGTCTTTGGCCGCTCGGCCAGCGAAGCTTTCATGAACGAGGTGATGATGGACCGCTCCCTTGGTGCCCTGACCAAGAGCGATATGGAGCGGATGAAACCCATCATCGCCAAGATGGCCAAGAAACTGGCCGCCAAACATGCCCGCCGCCGCAAGGTGCGCAATCGTGGCCAGCTCGACCTGCGCCGCACCCTGCGCGCCAATGCCGGCAATGACGGTGTGCCCTTTGATGTGATCTGGAAGACCAAGCGTAAGGACAAGCCCAAGATCGTCACCATCTGTGACGTGTCCGGCTCGGTCGCCCGCTATGTGCGGTTCCTGCTGCTGGTCCTCTATGCCCTGCGCGAGAAGGTCACGGACCTAGAGACCTTCTGCTTTTCGAGCCATCTGGTCGATGTGAACCACGACCTTGAATCCCTGCCCTTTGATGCGGCCATGGACAAGATCCTGCGCGAGGTCGGCAATGGCAGCACCGACTATGGCCGCGCCTTTACCGATCTGAGCCGCCAATATGACAGCACCATCGATAAGCGCACGACCGTGCTGATCCTCGGCGACGGGCGCAACAATAATGGCGACCCGGCCATGGGGGTGTTCCAAGACATTGCCGCCAAGGCCAAGCGCGTCATCTGGCTCTGCCCCGAACATCCGACCAGTTGGGGTTCAGGCGACAGCGCCCTGCTGCAGTATAAGCCCTTCTGCTCCAGCCTGACCCACTGCTCGACCGTGGCCGATCTGGAACATGCCCTAGACGACGTGCTGCTGGCCTATGGCTAGGCCAGCCCGAACGTAGGACCTCCGACCATGAAGCTTGCCAAGCCCAAGTTCGATATCGGCCTCGCCACCAACAATCTGGAGCCCATGCTGGCCTTCTGGCAGGGCGAGGCCCAAGTGCCCTTCGATCATCTGTTGAAGATTCGGCGCGGGATGGATCAGCATCGGCACGACCTGATGGGGTCGGTCCTGAAGATCAACCATCTGGCAGATCCCCTGCCCCAGACCCCGCCGAGCGGCTATCGCGAACTGCTGATCGCCCGCCAAGGCTTGACGGCGCCGACGGCTCTGACCGACCCCGACGGCAATCGGGTCAGCCTCGTCCCCGTCGGCCATCTGGGGGTGACCCAGATCGGCGTGCGGCTGGCGGTTCGAGATCTAGAGGCTCAAAAGCGGTTCTATATGGACGGGCTGGGCCTGCCGCAGATCGACAGCCCCTTTGGCCTCGCCTTTGTCGCCGGTGAGAGCGTGATCTTGCTGGAACAGGATGATCAGGCTCCGCAGGACGCCCCCTTCGAAGGTAGCGGCTGGCGCTATCTGACCTTGCAGTCCTTTGCCGTCGACAGCGACCACGCCCACGCGCTGGCCCATGGCGGACGCGAGGCCGCAGCCCCCAGAACCCTCGGCACCACGGCGCGCATTTCTATGGTCATGGACCCAGCCGGGAACTGGATCGAGATTTCCCAGCGCGCCTCGATCACCGGATCATTAGAGCCGCGCTGAGGCTAAATCATTACCTCTGACGTCATTGACGAGTGCACCTACGCGGGGGACAGAGGACCGCAAACGGCGAGGCCAAAGCGTGTCTGATCTCATCTCTCCCCTAACGACCAAGGTCGAAACCGGCTTTTCGCGGCTGTTGCGCGATTGGCGGCAAAGACGTCATCTCTCTCAGCTTGATTTGGCCCTCAGCTCTGGCGTCTCACAGCGCCATGTCAGTTTCTTGGAATCGGGCCGCGCCAATCCGAGCCGCGCCATGATCTTGCAACTGAGCGAGACGCTCGACGTGCCCTTGCGCGACCGCAATGACTGGCTAACCGCCGCTGGCTTTGCCCCAATCTTTCGCCATCGCGCCTTGGATGATCCCCAGATGGATCAGGTCATGAACGCCGTGCGCATGATGCTTAAGGTCCATGAGCCCTATCCCGCCGTTGCCCTTGATCGGGCCTGGAATGTGCGGATGTCGAATGGCCCGTTCGACCAACTGGGTGCCATGCTCGGCGACGATATTTGGGAGCGGGTCGGCGGCGGTGAGCGCAATCTGATGCGCCTGTTCTTTCATCCGCAGGGGATACGGCCCTTCATCACCAACTGGTCCTCGGTCGGCCCCCTGATGTGGCGGCGGGCGCAACGTGAGGCCGAAGCCTTGGCCGGGGCCGAGATGAAGGCCGTTCTGGACGATCTCGCCCCTTTGCAGGACAGCCACATCCTGTGGTCCGCCGCCGATACCGCGCTCTTGCCCGTCATGCCCCTCACCCTGCAGATCGAGGCTGTGAAGATTTCGATGTTCGCGGTCGTCGCGACCTTTGGCACGGCGCAGGATGTCACCGCTGACGAGCTTCGGATCGAAACCCTGTTTCCCGCCGACGCCGAGACCGAAAGCCTGTTTCGCAGCGCCGCCGCACAGGGCGCTTGATAACCTCTCAGGTCGTTGCGAGCCTGCCAAAAGACCCTAACACTCAGCTATCAAATTCAATCAGGAGCCCGACATGTCCTCAACGCCCCTCGAAATTGTCCGCCGGTTCATGACGCTCATGGAGCCCTTGAACTATGACGAGGCACTCAAGCTCATCTCTGCGACCTGCGAATATACCAACCCTCCGCCGATCGGCACGGTCCATGGCCCAGCCGGTGTTCGGGCAGTGCTCGAACCCTTCTTTGGCCCGACCAAGGAAAATGAGTTCCGCGTCCTTCGCGAGGCAGCGGCAGGTCCGGTTGTCATTCTGGAACGCCTAGACCGCCACCTGTTCGGTGACAAATGGGTCGAACTTCCCGTGACCGGCGTCTATGAGGTCCATGACGGCCTAATCACCTATTGGCGCGACTATTACGATGCGCCAACCATCCTATCGCAACTGCCCGCCGCCTAGGGGCGAGGCCCTCAGGACGGGTCCACCGTCACCCGGCGCATGTGGCGGCGCTGGCCGGGATAGTCATTGAGCGCATAGTGCCAGACCGAGCGATTGTCCCAAAATGCCACGGACCCGGGCGTCCAGACAAAGCGGCAGGTCCGGGCCTCTTGGCGGCAATGGTCGAACAGGAAGTCGAGCAGGGGCTTGCTCTCACGCTTGCTCCAGCCCTCGAAGCGCATGGTGAAGGCCGGGTTGACATAGAGCGCCTTGCGGCCATTTTCGGGATGGCTCAGGACGACAGGGTGGATAAATTCCCCGACAGCCCCTTCGGCCTCGACCACCGACATTGAGCCGCGCTTCTGGGCCGAATGACCGGCTGCAGAATATTCACGGCCCGCAGAATGGACCCCATTGAGCGTTTCCAGGGTCGCTCTCATGCCCGGCGTCAAGGCATCATAGGCGGCGGCTTGGCTGGCAAAGAGGGTGTCGCCGCCCCATTGCGGAATCTCAATGGCATAGAGGATCGAGCCGATGGCTGGGCGCTCGAGGAAGCTCGTATCCGAATGCCAACCCCCGCCAAAATTGGTCTTGTCTGACGGCTCCTTGATGATCTCCATTACCTCGGGATGATCAGCCATGCCCGTCACATAGGGATGGATGTTCAGCGGACCAAAGCGCTTGCCGAACGCCACCTGCTGCGCGGGGGTCAAGGTCTGGTCGCGAAAGAAAATGACCTGATGCTCGACCAAGGCGGCCCGGATCTGGGCGATGACGCCATCGGACAGACCCGCCGACAGATCGACGCCTGAAATCTCCGCGCCGAGGGTGCCGGAAACCTTACGGATGGATAGGGAAGTATCAGCCATAGTGGTTTCCTCACTCAATTGCCCTGAACCTTGCCTCGAAACGCCCTCAAGGCAAGGTCGAATTATCGCAGCGAACCGCTTGCCCAGCCGCCCTATCCCGGTTCTATTGTCAGTTCAAAGATGAGGCCACAACGGCCCGACCGCGAGGAAACATCGGAATGACCGACGCCGTAGCAACGACGCCAGAGCCAAATTCTGTGCCCGCCGAAGCTCTAGACCACGAACCCCTATCGCCCGCCTATCGCCGCTATGCACTTGGCGTGTTGCTGGCCATCTACACGCTCAATTTCCTTGACCGTCAGGTGATCAACATCTTGGCCGAGCCGATCAAAAAGGATCTGCATCTGGCCGATTGGCAATTGGGCATGATGACGGGCCTAGCCTTTGCGCTCTTCTACACCGTGCTGATGCTGCCCATTGCCCGATTGGCCGAGCGCGGTCATCGGCCGTGGATCATTGCCAGTGCCACCGCGATCTGGAGCCTGTTCACCGTCCTATGCGGCATGAGCCAAACCTTTTTGCAGCTCTTCCTCGCCCGCATAGGCGTTGGGGTCGGTGAGGCCGGCTGTAGTCCGCCCTCCCACTCTCTGATCAGCGACTATGTGCCCAAATCCATGCGCTCATCGGCCCTTGCCTTCTATTCCATCGGTACGCCGCTGGGCAGCTTGCTGGGTATGGTGATGGGCGGCCTAGCCGCAGATGCCTTCGGATGGCGCGCAGCCTTCTTGATCGCTGGAGCACCGGGCCTGATCATGGCCTGCGTTGCCGCCATCACTCTGGTCGAGCCACGGGTTAAGAAGCCAACGGTTGGGGAAAGCCCCAGCGTCGGCGCGGCCCTGCGCGAAATTGCCGGTAAAAAGACCTTTTGGTTGATCGCCTTTGGAGCCGGGTTCATGGCCTTCCAAGGCTATGGCCACCAAGCCTTCGCCGCGTCGTTCTTCCTGCGCAACCATGGCGAAGAACTGGCGCAACTCTCGGCGCAGTTTGGCCTCAAGCCCACCGGTCTGATCGGAATTGGTATGGGTCTGGTCACCGGCATTGGCGGCATTGTCGGAACCGTGCTGGGCGGCAAGTTGGCGGACAGGCTTGGCGCAACAGACCTTCGCCATCAGATGGCCATTCCGGCCCTCGGGGCGCTGATTGGCTTTCCCATCTACATCATCGCCATGCTGCAGAGCTCAGCGGCGGCGGCCCTCGTGATGCTGCTATTGCCAACCCTGCTCAACACCCTGTGGTACGGCCCAGCCTATGCCTCTTCACAGAGCCTCGTCTCGCCCCGCACCCGTGCCACGGCAGCGGCCATCACCCTATTCGTGGCTAATCTGGTCGGTTTGGGATGTGGGCCTCTGTTTGTGGGTATCCTGTCCGATACCCTTTCCGGGCCGATGGGCATGGGCTCAGCCCTGGGCGTCAAATGGGCGCTGCTGATCGGATCCCTAGGCCTTGTGGTCGCCGGAGCCCTGTTCTGGATGGCCCGCGCCCATATCCGCGAAGATACGGTCAGCTAGGACAGAGATAAGCACAAAAAAAGGGGGAGATGGTCCAGCCATCTCCCCCTTTATCTTGTTCCCTCAGCGATGGGTGGCCCTAGAGCCCCAGAACCGCCTTGGCCATGATGTTGCGTTGGATCTCGTTGGAGCCACCGAAGATCGAGGTCTTGCGCATGTTGAAATAGGCTGGCGCGGCCTTGAAGGCGAAGTCAGGGCTGATGGCTTGGACATTGTCGCCCTCGCGCGGGAAGCCGCGGAAATAGGGCTCACCATAATGACCCGCCGCTTCGAGCGTCAGTTCGGTCAGACGTTGACCAACCTCTGTGCCCTTGACCTTGAGCATGGAGGCCTCAGGTCCAGGACCCTTGCCGCTACTTTCGCCCGCCAGAGTCCGCAGTTCGGTATATTCCAGAGCCGCCAAGTCGATCTCCAGATCGACGATCTTGCGACGGAAATCGGGGTCCTTGATCAGGGGCTGACCGTCGTCGGCCAGCACGCCCGCTGCCACTTCGCGCAGACGCTCAATGCCGCGCTTGGACCGGGCAACGCCAGCAATGCCGGTGCGCTCATGGCCGAGCAGATATTTCGCGACCGTCCAACCCTTGTTCTCGTCACCAATACGATTCTCGACCGGTACGATGACATTGTCGAGGAAGGTGTCATTGACCTCGTGACCGCCATCCATGGTGATGATCGGGCGGACGCTGATGCCGGGGGTCTTCATGTCGATCAGCAGGAAGGTGATGCCCTCTTGCTTCTTGGCGTTCTGATCGGTGCGAACCAGGAAGAAGCCCCAGTCGGCAAAGTGACCTTGGGTCGTCCAGGTCTTCTGGCCGTTGACGCGGTAATAGTCCTTGCCGTCTTCACCGGTGAAGCGCTCGGCGCGGGTCGACAGGCCAGCCAGATCGGAACCGGCACCCGGCTCGGAATAGCCTTGGCACCACCAGATGTCGCCAGCGATGGTTGGCTTCAGAAGGGTCTCTTTCTGCTCGGGCGAGCCGAAGGTGTAGAGCACGGGGCCGATCATGCCGAGGCCAAAGGTCGGCTGGCTGGTGTTGGCGCGGGCCAGTTCCTCAGAGAAGATATAGCGCTGGACCACATCCCAGTCATTGCCGCCATATTCCTTGGGCCAAGAGGGGGTCAGCCAGCCCTTGGCATGGAGGATCTTGTGCCAAGAGACGATCTCTTCCTTGTTCAGGTGCTCGCCGGTGGCCTGCTTGTCGCGAATGGCTTGGGGGAAATTGGCTTCGATCCAGTGACGCACTTCCAAACGAAAGGCGGCGTGCTCAGGCGTGAAACTCAGGTCCATGGATAACTCCCTTGATGCAACGGCTCAGGCCAAGGCTAAGCGCCCTTTGGCATGACCAGTGTCTTGAGGTCCAAACTATCGCACAGGACCAACTTGGCAAGCGACGCCCAGCAACCTTTTTGATCCTTGGCTGAGATTTTTAGGCGATCAGAGCGCCGCGACGACGAGGTTGGATAGACAGCCCAAGCGGTCCACGCGGATATCGACCCGGTCGCCCGGTTGCAAATAGGTCTTGGCTGCGCGCGCGCTCTTAATATAGCGCTCAATGACCCGCGCGATCAGAGCCCCTTTGCAGCCTGACAGCAACCAAGCCAGCGCGCCCATCAGGCGGTCCTTGGTCGGCACACCGTGGAACACCGTGCCCGCAGGCGTTCCGGCCATGATCACGGTGCGTGCGGGGATATCTGCGGCCTCGCCAAAGGCCAGCCGGGCCTCACCGCCCCAATAGGTCCAGCGCACATCACGCTTGAGGCGGCACTGCCTGACAATCTCTTCCAGATCCCAGATCCAATCGGTCGCGGCTGCATGCTGACGCACCTGACCATTGACGCTGAGCTGCAGGGTCAAACGGCTCAGGAAGCTGGGCAGGTTGCGCGGCACCACGAACAGGTCGCCCATGGGCATATAGTTCGGACCGCTCTTGCCCGAGGTGAAGCCCTTGCCCGACTGAGGATCGGCAATATCGACATTGCGCAACAGGACGGCGCGGTCGGTGACATCATTGCCAAGGATCAGGCCGCCAAAGACCGGACTGCCCGGCATTAGAGCCTCTAAGGGCACCAGACAGAGCTCGACCTCATAGTCCAGCAGGGCATCCCCGACCGGAATGGGCGCATCCCAAGCCGTTGGCTGAACGATCTTTGGAAACAGGAACGGCGAGCCGACCACGGTCGATTCCGCCGCATGTTCGGCATAGTTGGTGCCGACCCCGATGTTCTGATCCCCCAATCGGATGGGCAAGCCCAGATGGTCAGAGGAAACCTCGACCTCATCCTTAGCGGCCTGAACAAAGGCCCGAATGGCGTCCTGCCCGAGCCGATGGATCAGATCGATCGCATCCTCCGAGGGTGACGCGCGCAGCGACGATAGATCGACACCCCTAATCTGACCCTCTTGATAGGCGCGAACCGCAATCAGCCGCTCGCCTTCCACACCCGTTGTGCAAGCAAAGGTCAGGGCCTCGTCCAGCGGGGCGATGTCTACCGAGCGGGTCATGGTCAGGGTCCTAGATCAGGCCGCGGTAGGAACCGCCGTCGAGTTGCATATTCTGGCCAGAGATGAACCCGGCCTGGGCGCTGCACAGATAGGCGCAGGCATCCCCGAATTCTTCTGGGCGACCAAAGCGTTTGGCCGCGATGGTCTGGGCGATCTCGGCCCGCGCCTCTTCGAGCGTGATGCCCTTCATGCCCATCATCAGACGGGCCATTTGCTGTTGACGTTCTGTATCAAACCGTTCCGGTAATAGGTTGTTAATGGTTACGTTATCGGCCGCCACTTCAGGTACTAAAGCCTTGCAGGCTGCGGTCAGGCCAGCACGAGCCGCCGTCGACAGACCCATCGGCCCCATCGGGGTTTTGACCATGGCGCTGGTGATATTGATGATGCGGCCAAACCTGCGCTCGCGCATGCCCGGCAGGACACCGCGGATCAGCATCAAGGCCGGAACCATGTTGGCATTAACCGCCCCGATCCAGTCGGCCTCTTCCCAGTTTTGGAAATGACCCGGAGGTGGCCCGGAATTATTGTTGACCAGAATATCGCAGTCACCCGCCTCGGCCAGCAGAGCGGCGCGGCCTTCGGGACTGTTGATATCAGCCACGACCGCGCGAACTTCGCGGCCCGTCGCAGCCGCCAGTTTGGCGCGGGACGCTTCCAGCTTTTCGGCGTCGCGGCCATTGAGGGTGACAATGGCCCCCTCGCGCGACAGGGCAAAGGCGCAGGCATAGCCAAGGCCCTGTGATGAGGCGCAGACCAGCGCCTTGCG
>CANFKD010000058.1 GCA_947447115.1 Caulobacteraceae bacterium | reverse complement strand
GGACCCCAGTCATAGTTGCGCTCGAACGCATAGGTCTTGCCTGCGCGCGGCAAAAATTCGCTCAGCCGCTGCAATCCCGCCGCACGGGTGGGGATGAAATCAAAAGACAGGGTCTCTGTCGGCGGCGGAACGGGATTTTGATCAGACATGAGGTGGTTCTAGGCCATCCTCGCGGCCTTGGCGAGGTTTGCTAGCGGACCTAGCCAATCGCGCAGGTCTTAACCGACAGGGCCCATAGCTTCTCCGCGGCCTCAGCATCGAGCGCCCAAGGCTCGACCCCGACAAAGCGATTGTCTTTGCTCGCTGGAACCGCCTCAGCACAGTTTTCCAGATAGAGCCCGCCGATACCGGTCAGTTCGGGTCCCACCGCCGCCCAGACCGAGGTCGAGGCGCCCTGCTCGGTGGTCTTGAAACCATCGGCCACCTTGCCCGCCTCATCCATCCAGCCCATGGCAATCATCTCTTCGCGTGGAAGGTGGCGTTGAAGCGGGGTCATGATGCCGCCGGGCATGACGGCATTGGCCATGACGCCGCGATCCTTAAAGCGCTGATGGAACCCGACAGCGAACAGGCTATTGGCGGTCTTGGCCTGACCATAGGCCTGCCACTTCTGATAGGGCCGGGTGCGATAGTGGGGGTCATCAAAATCGACTGCCGACATGCGATGGGCGATTGAGGACAGGGCCACGAGGCGGCTTTCGCTTCCGCTCGCCTGCGCGCCCTGAACCAGCCCCTGCGCCAATTGCAGCGAAAACAGATAGTGGCCGAAATGGTTGGTACCGATCTGCATCTCCAGATCATCAGCCGTATAGGTCTGGGGACAGGCCATGACCCCGGCATTGTTGATCAATATATTGAGCGGCCTATCGCCCCAACGCTGACCAAAGGCCCGGATGCTGGCAAAATCAGACAGGTCGACATGCTCAACACGCGGCTTGGGCCCCGTGGCAGTCTTGGCAATATCGGCGGCGACCTCAGCACCTGCAGCCCCATTGCGCACCGCCAGCACAACCTCCGCCCCGGCTTCGGCCAGGGCCCTAGCCGTCTCAACGCCAATGCCAGAGGCTGAGCCGGTGACGATCGCGACCTTACCGCTCAAATCATGTCCGGCAACAACCTCACGCGCGGGGGTAAAGTTGCCGAAGGGCGAGGTGATACGGTCGGTCATTTGAACATCTGCCAGTTTGAGGGATAGGTCATAGATTGCCGCTGCGGCGGGCAAAGATCAAGAAACGATCCCGGAGGGGCGCGGGGCTTACTTCTTACTTCCGTTTTCCCCGCGCAGGCGGGGACCCAGACCCTTTCACTCAGGTGGGAAGCGGCCCACTGGATCCCCGCCTTAGGGGGGAACGCGGCGGAGGTGGCGGTGGATGAACACCCCCCACTCCCAACCCTCTCCCCCTCAAGCGGGGAAAGGGCTTATCGGTTCTACCCCTCTCCCTGTGGGAGAGGGTTGGGTGAGGGCCTTTTTTTGCAACTAAAGTCCCCCTACCCCGGCTTCGTCGGTACTTCCCCCAGAGGGGGAAGCGACGCGCAGCATCAAAGGGGGCCTTATTTCCTCCTCCGTTTTCCCCGCGCAGGCGGGGACCCAGATCCTTTCACTCAGGTGGGAAGCGTCTCGGAGGAGAGGATCGTGGATGACCCCCCCCACTCCCAACCCTCTCCCCCTCAAGGGGGGAAAGGGCTTTCTATAACCGCGGCATTGCGAACATAGCGAAGCAACCCAGGGGGCTGACACGGACCTTTGCGGATGTTCCCACGGGGTGCTTCGGCGCGATGCCCCTGGCAATGACGCGAAAGACGAGGTCTTTCTTACCCTCACGCCCGGCCTGTCTTAGCCCGAAGAATCTGAGCAAATACAAAACGCCAAAACCTTCTATTAACCATGCTTCTCAACCGGAGTTTAACCACGAGCCTTCATTGATGGGGATTCAAACGTGGAGCGACGTCATGACCTTCGGGCCCGAAACCTTTATCCTCGGCGACTGTATCGAACAGTTGGCCAAGCTCCCCTCCAAGTCGGTGGATCTGGTCTTTGCTGACCCGCCCTACAATCTCCAGCTCGGCGGCGACCTCCATCGCCCAGACAATTCCAAGGTCGATGCCTGCGACGATGCTTGGGACCAGTTCGCCAGCTTCGAGGCCTATGACAAGTTCACCATCGCTTGGATGACCGAAGCCAAGCGGGTGCTCAAGGATGACGGAGCCCTGTGGGTCATCGGCTCCTATCACAATATTTTCCGCGTCGGCACGGTGCTTCAGAACCTTGGTTTCTGGATCTTGAACGATGTGATCTGGCGCAAGACCAACCCCATGCCGAACTTCAAGGGCACGCGCTTTACCAATGCGCACGAGACCCTGATCTGGGCGTCCAAGAGCCGGGGGGCCAAGCGCTATACCTTCAACTATGACGCCATGAAGATGGCCAATGACGAACTTCAGATGCGCTCAGACTGGTCCTTGCCGCTCTGCACCGGCGACGAGCGGGTCAAGGACGCCAAGGGCAATAAGGGTCACCCGACCCAAAAGCCCGAAGCCCTGCTGCACCGGGTTCTGCTGTCCTCGACCAAGCCGGGCGATGTGGTGCTTGATCCCTTCTTCGGCGTTGGCACGACCGGTGCAGCGGCCAAGCGTCTGGGCCGTCACTTTATCGGCATCGAGCGCGAAGAAACCTATTTCAACCTCGCCCGCGAGCGGATTTCCAAGGTCATCCCCGTCACCGCCGTCGAGTTAGATGTGATGGGCTCTAAGCGGTCCGAGCCGCGCGTGCCCTTTGGCCGCATCGTCGAGGCGGGTCTTCTGCGCGTCGGTGACAAGCTGTTCTGCGCCAAGGGTGAACATGCCGCCCGCGTTCGAGCCGATGGTAGCTTGGCCATTGGCGATGTTTCCGGCTCGATCCACAAGCTCGGAGCCCTCGTCCAATCTGCCCCCGCCTGCAACGGCTGGACCTATTGGCACTTCAAGACCGACCGGGGCCTAACCCCCATCGACGTCCTGCGCGCCAAGGTTCGGGCGGAGATGAACTAGGCCAGCCTAAAACAGAATAATGGCGTCGCTATAGGCCGCGACCTGCGGATCATGGGTCACGAGCCTCAAGGGTTCCGACAGGGACTGTGCGACCAACATGCGGTCAAAGGGATCGGCATGGTGCGGGGCAAGGGTGGCCACGGCTAGGGCATGTTCAGCGCTAATGTCCAAAATCCTCATGCCTGCCCCTAGAAAATAGTCCAAGGCCCGCTGGGCTGAGAGCGGCATGTCGCTCGGATATCCGCGCGCCAGACCGTGCTTTATGGCAATTTCCCAAAGACTGGCGACGCTGACGAAGAGGGTGTTGGCCTCGTCTGCGATCAGGGCTCGCACCTCTGCGGTCAGCCGAGGACTATCAACAATCGCCCACAAGGCAACATGGGTGTCGAGTAGCAGCCTCACCGCTCGCCCCGAAACAGGGCGGCCACCTGTGAGTCTAGTAGACCCAGATCATCAGGGATGGTCAACTCACCCTTGGCGATCCCCAGACGCGGTCCATGGGTTATCTCTTGCCGAAGGGGCACCAGCCGAGCGGCGGGGTGGCCATTGCGAGCGAGGATGATCTCTTGGTCTTGGCCGGACTCTATCCGATCTACAAGCCGCGACAGGTTCGATTTGGCGTCGAACATATTGACATAGGACACAGTCAGTCTCCTTAGCTAAGCCTAGCTAACGTAAGACCTTCCCCACCATCAATCAAGACCAACCCTCGCCGCCTTCAAGAACACGCTCGGCAAGGCACCAAGCCCCGAGAGCGGTGTCCAGATGGCACCCGGCAGTTCACCCTGAGCGCGCCAAACGCTCAGGGTCAGAGAAAAGTGGGTGAAGACGTGCTCGATGCTGCCCGCCGATTGCCAAGCCGCCGCAATCGGGACCTCGACCTCTTGATCGGCAAAGGGCGTGCTGCGCCAATCGGTGCTGGGCAGGGCCAACATGCCGCCCAAAAGGCCTCGGTCAGGCCTGCGGATTAGGGCCACCTCACCTCCCCGCAGGATCAAAAATGCCACGCCATAGCGATGGGGCTTAGCGGCCTTTTTGAGCTTACGCGGATAGGTCTGGGGCTCACCGGCTTGAAAGGCCAGGCAGTGGGTCTTGAGGGGGCAGACCTCACAGAGCGGAGACTTGGGCCGACAGACCGTCGCGCCCAGATCCATCAAGGCCTGCGCCCAATCTCCGGGCCGATGGTCCCGCACCAAGGCCGCTGCGAGGCGCTTCAGTTCAGCCTTACTGTCTGGCAAGGGCGCGTCCACAGCGTAGAGACGGCTCATCACCCGCTCGACATTGCCATCCACCACATTGGCCGCCTGATCAAAGGCAATCGCCGCCACGGCCGCCGCCGTATAGGCCCCGATGCCGGGTAGGCTCACAAGCCCCGCCTCGGTCGTGGGAAAAACACCCCTATGCTGGTTCGCAACCGCCCGAGCACAGGCCAACAGATTGCGCGCGCGCGCATAGTAGCCAAGCCCCGCCCAAGCGGCCATGACCTCGCCATCCACTTCTGCCGCCAAGGCCTCGACCGTCGGCCAGCGCTGGGTGAAGTTCAGGAAATAGGGCGTGGCGTGGGGCACGGTGGTCTGCTGCAGCATCACCTCTGACAGCCAGACCCGGTAGGGATCAGCCCGCATGCCCTCAAGCCCCGCCTGAGGCCCCACCCGCCAAGGCAGACTGCGCCCATGGGCATCATACCAGCCAAGGAGCGATGAGCGGATCAGGTCGAGGTTCTGAATCATGACGAGCAAGATAGACCACGCCCCTAATCACCCAAACTCTTTTGCCTCTATCGCTTCAAAGGCCTAGTCTAGCACCATGAAAAGGTCCCTACCCTCTGCTGACGAGGCTGTGCGCATTTTGGCGCGCAAGCGGACGCGTGCGACGCTGCGGTCCGCACCGCCAGCGGGCAAGGCGCTGGCCGGCTTAATCAAGGCGCTGGATGCCCGCTTTGGCCAAGGCCCCGGTGCCCTTCAGGCGCGCTGGAAAGAGATTGTCGGTGAGACGCTCGCCGCGCGGACCGAGCCGGTTAAGCTGAGCAAGCCTCGCCCCACCGCCAGCGGGACCTCGGTCGCCGTGCTCGAAATTCGCGTCGATGGCCCCGCCGCCGCGCTGGTACAGCATCAGGCCCCCGAAATCCTATCGCGGGTGAATGTCTTTTTGGGCGCTGGCTCGGTCGGCAAGCTGAGGATTGTTCAAGGCCCGGTAAAGGCCAGGATCGCCGCTCCCGCCAAGGCAGAGGCCGCCGTCAAGGCCCGTCGCCGCAAGGCACCGCTCGACGCCGCTCAAGAGGCGGAGTTAGAAGAGGGGCTCGCTAAGGCCCCTGATAGCCCCTTGAAAGACGCTCTAACCAAGCTTGGCCGTGAGGTTCTACGCAATGGCGACCGCGCTTCACGTTGACAAAGGCGCTTGGCTGAGGCCTCAGTGCCCGCAAGCGCGGCTCAGACTTCTGGCTTTTGTTAGCGATTACAATTCGATTTGAACGCCGAGAGGACTTGCCGTGCGCCGATTGAAAGCCCTGTTTCTGGTCATGGTCACAAGCCTGCTCATGGTCGGCTACGGCCAGAGCGCCCACAGCGCCGTGGTCAATGATGATGACATGGTCATGGGCAACCCCAAGGCTAAGATCACTGTCGTTGAATATGCCTCAGCAAGCTGCCCACACTGCGCGGTCTTTGCGATCAATGTCTTTCCTGCCTTCAAGGCCAAATATATCGATACAGGTCAGGTCAAATATGTCTTCCGCGAAGTCCTGACAGAACCGGTGCAACTGGCCGCTGCCGGGTTTATCTTGGCGCGCTGCACGGGGAAACAAAACTATTTCAAGACCTTGGACGGCGTATTCCGCGCTCAACAAGAGGTCTATGAAACCAAGAGTCTGCGCGATCCCCTGCTGAAGGTGGCCAAGTCTGCAGGCCTGACGGAGGACCAGTTCATGGCCTGTCTGACCGACAAGGCCGCGCTCGATAGCCTGAATGCCCGCGTCGAGCGGATTGCCAAGGCTGGTGATTTTGACAGCACGCCGACCTTCTTCATCAATGGCCAAAAGCTGATTGGTGAGCACAGCCTCGCCGACCTTGATGCCGCCATTGCTGCGGCCAAGAAACCGACCAAAGCCAAAAACTAATCAACCCCAAAGGGGTCCTCCCTCGACCGATCAAGTCCCTATGGGCGTCGCCGAGGGAATCGCGCTTTAATGCCATGTTTATTAGACAGGAAACCGCCAATGCGTGCCTTTAACCGCCTTATGATCGTGATGCTTTCCGGCTTGAGCCTCGCCGCCTGCGGCCAAGGCAAGGGCGGTGCGGTCACCGATGAAGAGATGAGCATGGGCAAGGCCGACGCCAAGGTGACGGTGATTGAATATGCCTCGGCCAGCTGCTCGCACTGCGCGGCCTTCAACGCCAATGTCTTCCCAGCGTTCAAGGCCAAGTATATCGATACCGGTAAGGTGAAGTACGTCTTCCGTGAGTTCCTTACCCCGCCTGTGGAATTGGCGGCGGCAGGATTTTTGACGTCGCGTTGTGCAGGCAAGGACAAGTATTTCAGTGTTCTGGACAGCGTCTTTCGCAGCCAAGAAGAAATCTTCCGCACCGGTGACATGCGCTCGCCGCTGGTCAAGGTCGCTAAATCAGCCGGCATGACCGAAGAGCAATTCATGGCCTGTGTCTCGGACGAGAAGGCCCTCAAGGCCCTTGCAGCCCGGGTCGAGAAGTTCGCCAAGCAGGACAATATCACCGGCACCCCGACCTTCCTCATCAATGGCAAAAAGCTCGATGGTGAGCAAAACCTCTCCGCCTTTGACACGGCCATCGCCGCTGCCGAAGCGGCTGCAAAATAGGCCGTCAGACCTAGCCCGTGCAGTTTCAGAGGCTTCGCCTTTCGGGCTTTAAGTCCTTTGTCGAACCGACCGAGTTTCGGATCGAACCCGGACTCACGGGTGTCGTCGGCCCCAATGGCTGCGGCAAGTCCAACCTGCTGGAAGCCCTGCGCTGGGTCATGGGGGCCAATTCGGCCAAGGCCATGCGCGCGGGCGGTATGGACGAGGTCATCTTTGCTGGGGCCGGGACGCGAGTGCCGCGCAACCATGCCGAAGTGACCCTGACCATCGACAATAGCGACCGTACCGCTCCGGCCCAGTTCAACGATCACCAGACGATCGAGGTCGTCCGCCGCATCGACCGGGGTGCAGGCTCGACCTACAGGGTCAATAGCCGCGAGGTGCGGGCGCGAGACGTCCAACTCCTGTTCGCCGATGCCTCTACCGGTGCCAATTCGCCCGCGCTGGTCCGTCAGGGTCAGATCTCCGAACTGATCGCTGCTAAGCCGCAGAACCGGCGCCGGATCTTAGAAGAGGCCGCTGGCGTTTCAGGTCTTCACACCCGCCGCCATGAGGCCGAACTGCGCCTTAGGGCCGCCGAAACCAACCTGTCGCGCCTTGATGACGTCACCAACGAGCTCGAAACGGCCCTCAACCGCCTTAAGCGCGAGGCCCGTCAGGCGGAGAAATATAAGCGCCTATCCGGCGAGATCCGCGCCCTGCAAGGGGCCGTGCTGTTCTCGCGCTGGACCGAAGCGCGCGACGTGCTGGTGCGGGTCGATGGCGAGAGCCTAGAGGCCGGGCGAACCGTCGAGATCACCACCCGCGAGGCATCGGTGGCAGCCGCTCAAGCCCTGACGGCGGAGCAGGCCATTGGTCCCTTGCGCGAAGAGGAACAGGTCGCAGCAGCGGTCCTGCACCGCCTCGCCATCGAAAAGGATCGGGCCGAGCGCGACGCCGCCCAAGCCGCAGAGGCCGTGCGCCGTCTGAGCGACGATCTTCGCCGCCTTGACGAGGACCGCGCCCGCGAGGGTCAGATTGTCGACGACGCCAAGGCAGCCCTCAGCAAGATCGAGCTGGAACGCAGCGACCTAGCCGCCCGTATCGCCGCTGCGCCCGAGCGAATGCCGCAGCTTCAGGCCGCTGCCGATGCCGCTGAGCGGGCCCGCGCGGCGGCTGAAACCGAGGTCGAACAGCTTGCCGCCCGCGCCGCTGGCGAGCAGGCCGCGCGCCGCGCTGCGACCGCTCGGGCCGAGGAGGCCCGCACCCGTCTAGCCCGCGCCGACCGTGCGCTTGAGGCTGCCAAAGCAGACCGCGCCAATCTTGGCCCCGACACGGCACCAGAGGCCGAGGCGGCCAAGGCCAGGTTCGATGCCGCGCTCGAAGCCCTTCGCCTGGCCCGCGCCGCCGTGGAAGCTGCTGAAACCGAACGGGCCGAGGCCGCGAACGCTGAGGCCGCGACCCGTGAAACCGCCCGCAAACTCGAAGATCAACTTGGCCGCCTCAAGACCGAAGCGAGGGGCCTGACACAACTGACGGCCCAACCGCGCAAGGGTGGCTTTGCCCCAGCACTGGATGATGTATCGCCCGACCGGGGCTTTGAGGCCGCCTTGGCCGCCGCCCTTGGCGATGATCTTGACGCCTCGCTCGACCGTAAGGCCCCGTCCTTCTGGGGCGGTCGCGATACGGATGGACCGACCTGGCCGCAGGGCGCAACGCCGCTTGCTCCCCTGATTAAGGCCCCGCCCGCCCTGGCCGCACGCCTCGCCTTCACCGCCGTCGTATCGCGTGAGGATGGCGAGCGCCTACAAGGGACGCTGCCCATCGGCGCGCGTCTGGTATCAAAAGAGGGTGACCTCTGGCGGTGGGATGGTTTTGTCGCACGCGCCGATGCGCCCAAGCCTGCAGCCGTTCGTCTTGAACAACGCACCCGGCTGTCTGAGGTTGAAACTGAGGTCGCCAAGCTATCGCCCGCCGCCGCCGAGGCCAGCCTTGCCCATCAGAGCGCAAGCCAGCGCGTGCGAACGGCAGATGAGACCCTGCGCAATGCCCGCCGTGCGCCGCCCGAGGCTGAACGTGCGCTGGGAACGGCCCGCGATCGGGTCGAGCAGTTGGCGCGGGATGCTGTGCGCCGCGATGCGCGGTCCCAAGCCCTGAACGAGACCCTCATCCGGCTTCAGGCTGAATATGATGAGGCTAAGGCCTTTGCCGCGCAGGCTGAGGCAGACCTTAGCGCCCTGCCGGTCGGTGACGATCTGGTCCCGCAACTGACCGCCGCGCGAGAGGCCTCGACCCGAGCCCGCGAAGCCGCAGGGGCCGCACGCTCGGCGCTGGACAATGAGGGCCTCGAACGGGCTGGACGGGCACGGCGTATGGAGGCGCTGGACCGCGACCGGGCCGACTGGACGCGCCGCGCGGCTTCGACCGACAGCCGCCTCGCCGCTCTGGCCAAGGACCGCGACGAGGTCGAAGCGGCCCTGATCGAGGCCCGCACGGCCCCCGAGGCGCTGGAAGAGCGCAAGCTCAAGCTGCTGGATGAATATGCCGTCGCCGAGGCTAGGCGTGACCGGGCGGGTGAGGCGCTGGCCAATGCCGATAATCTGCGCATCCAAGCCGACCGCGAGCAGAGGGCGTCTGAACAGCGGGCATCCGAAGCGCGCGAGCTTCGTGCCTCCTTGTCCGCCCGTCTTGACGCCGCCCGTGAGCGCTTGGCCGAGATGGCTCAAACCATCCGGGACACCATCCGTATCGAGCCGGACGAGCTGGGTCGCCGCATCGCCGAGGAGGCCACCGCCGTGCCCGCCGACGCCAGCGGCATTGAGGCCCACCTGATGGCCCTCGAACGCGAGCGAGACCAGATCGGCGCAGTCAATCTGCGGGCCGAAGAGGAAAGCGTCGAATATGCCACGCGCCTCGACGCCATGCGCTCGGAACGGGCCGACCTGACCGGGGCCATCGGGCGTCTGCGCGACGGCATTGAATCGCTTAATGCTGAGGGCCGCGAGCGCCTTCTGGCCGCGTTCGAAGTGATCAATGGCCACTTCCAGACCCTGTTCCAAGCCCTGTTTGGCGGCGGTCAGGCCGAATTGCGCCTGATCGAGTCCGACGATCCACTCGAGGCTGGCCTCGAAATCTTTGCCTGTCCTCCGGGCAAGCGCCTTTCGACCATGTCGCTGATGAGCGGCGGCGAGCAGGCCTTGACGGCGGCGGCCCTGATCTTCGGCGTCTTCCTGGCCAATCCCGCCCCGATCTGCGTGCTGGACGAGGTCGATGCGCCGCTGGATGATGCCAATGTCGACAGGTTCTGCAACATGCTGGCCGAGATGCGCCAACGCACCCAGACCCGCTTCATTGCTATCACCCACAATCCCGTGACCATGTCGCGTATGGACCGGCTGTTCGGCGTAACCATGCCCGAACAGGGCGTGTCGCAACTGGTCTCGGTCGATCTGAAACAGGCTGAAGCCATGGTGGCGCAATAGCCCATCTACGATTGGGACCATCCTCGTCCTTCGACAGGCTCAGGATGAGGATGAATGAGAAAGCATAGGCCCATCAGTCTTCCTCATGCTGAGCCTGTCGAAGCACGAGGAACCGCCACGCTGCATCCCCCCTCACTTCCCCATCCAAACCATTGAACTTTTGTGTTAGACTTGCGATCTAGAAAAGGCCGTTGGGTTTCCAGCGGTTCTGGAGCAGACCATGTCCGATCTCGACCAATTGGAAGCGCGCATCCGCACCTCGGCTATCAAGATCCACACACCAGAGGATTTTGAGGGCATGAGGCGGGCTGGACGGCTGGGGGCGGAGTGCCTCGACATGCTGACCCCCTATGTGGTGGCTGGAGCCGTAACCGACGAGCTGGACCGGCTGGCTCGGGAATTTGTGCTGGATCACGGAGCCCTGCCCGCCTGCCTGTTCTATCGCGGCTATTCCAAGACGGTCTGCATCTCGCCGAACCACGTCGTTTGCCACGGCATTCCCGGACCCAAGGCTCTGAAGGACGGCGATATTGTCAATATTGACGTCACCGTGATCGTCGATGGCTGGCATGGCGATACCAGCCGCATGTACCCCATCGGGGATGTAGCCCCGCGCGCGCGCCGTCTGATTGACGTGACCTATGAGGCCATGGACCGCGGTATGAAGGCCGTGAAACCCGGCGCACGGCTTGGCGATATTGGCTGGGCGATCCAGTCCTATGTCGAATCGATGCGCTGTTCGGTCGTGCGGGATTTCTGCGGCCACGGCCTTGGCCAAGTGTTTCACGACAATCCCAACATCTTGCATTTTGGCCGCAAGGGCGAAGGCGATGTGCTCAAGCCCGGCATGTTCTTCACCATCGAGCCCATGGTCAATCTGGGTAAGCCCCAGGTGAAATTGCTGGCCGATGGCTGGACGGCGGTGACCCGCGACAAGTCACTGTCGGCCCAGTGCGAGCACTCCATCGGTGTGACCGAAGACGGCTATGAGGTCTTCACCGCCTCACCCGCAGGCCTGTTCCGGCCTGCTTGATGGGGTGCGCATCCTCGTCCTTTAACGGACGTAGATTTGGGATGACGGCGACACCCCCTCACCCAACCCTCTCCCCCAAGGGGGCGAGGGCTAGGAAGGAATAGGCCCTCTCCCTGTGGGAGAGGGTTGGGTGAGGGCCTTGTTTCCCTGCCGCGTCATTGAGAGCGAAGCGAAGCAATCCAGAATACTGACCCAAACCTAAATTGATGATCCCCTGGGTTGCTTCGGCGCGTTGCGCCTCGCAATGACGTCAGGATTATCACTCTGGATCGTTTTATATTTTTAGCCATTTTAGATCATGACGACCATCGAGGACCGGTCTATCCTGCGCCTATCGCCGGATCGCTGTGCCTCAAGTCGGATCAAATCTATACCGCAGGACGAACAGGGTTTTGAGGATAGGGCTGTGGCCCATGACCTCTATGGCCACCGGGACCGTTTGCGGCAAAGGGCGCGCAAGGGTGGGCTAGAGGCCTTGCCGGACTATGAATTGCTCGAGCTGTTCCTCTTTCGCACCTTTTCACGCGGCGACGTCAAGCCCCGGGCCAAGGCCCTCCTGACCCGGTTTGGCGATATGGCGGGCGTTCTGGGGGCCTCGCTTGATGAGCTTCAGAGCGTGCCGGGCATCGGCGAGGCCGCAGCCCTAGACCTCAAGCTGATGCAGGAGGGGGCGCTGCGCCAGATGCGGGCGGGCCTTCGCAAACGCACTGTGATCTCGTCCTGGACCGCCCTGCTGGGCTATGTGCGGGTGATGCTGGCCAGCGAGGCGCGCGAACAGTTTCGGGTCCTGTTCCTCGACAAGAAAAACCATCTGATCGCCGATGAACAGCTTGGCCAAGGCACGGTGGACCACGCACCCGTCTATCCGCGCGAGGTCATGCGCCGGGCCTTGGAACTGTCAGCCTCATCCATCATTCTGGTGCACAACCACCCCTCGGGCGATCCCAGTCCGTCCGGCGCGGATGTGGACATGACCACGCAGATCATTGAGGCGGGCCGCACCCTCAGGATCAGCGTCCACGACCATCTCGTCGTCGGCAGAGACGGCGTGGCCAGTTTCAAGGCGCTGGGCCTAATGTAGACGCCTCTATTCGCCCCCTAACTGAGGCCCCCGTCCGGCCAAGCGAACCCCGGGGATGGTGAGGCTCAGCAAAAAGGCCACGAGCAGCACCAGAATGCCAGAGGCAAACATGTTGTGAATCGCCATCGTTAGGATGCGCTGAACCGTCTGATCCACCGCTGAGACTTGGCTCGAGCCGACAGCACGGGTGGCAGCGAGCCGCTCTAAATCTTCGAGCTTGAAGGCCAAACTTCCTGAAATCTTCTTGGCAGCACTGGCCAGATTGGTCGTGAGCAAGGTGCCGAAGATGGCCACGCCCATGGTCGAACCCACCTGACGAAAGAACTGGGAACTGGCGGTTGCAACGCCGATATCCTGGGGCTTGACTGAATTTTGAATGGCCAGATTGAACAGGCTCTGGGTCGGACCAAGGCCGACGCCCATGATGAACACGCGCCAACTGACATCCCAGAGCGGCCGCCCTGGCTCAGACTGAACCAAGAGGAATAGACCCAACACCAGAATGCAAAGGCCGCTCAGGAGCACCGGCTTAAAATGTCCCGTTCGGCTGACCATGCGCCCTGAAATCACCGACGAGATGATCATGCCCAGCATCAGGGGCAGCATCGCGACACCGCTCTCTGAGGGCTTAGCGCCAAGCCCAAGCTGCATATAGAGCGGCAAGAACGACACCACGCCCATAAAGGCTACTGAGACCAAAAGCAGCGAGAAATTGGCCCGCGTGAAGGTGGGGTTGCGAAATAGTCCTAGCGGCAAGATCGGGTGGGTGGCGCGGGTCTCCGCAAAGAGGAAGCCAACGAGCCCCACCGCCGAAAGGGCCAAGAGCTCCAAGATGCGCGGCGAGTTCCAAGCATAGTCGCGTCCACCCCAGCTGAGCGCCAACAGGAACGGAATGAAGGTCACGGCGATCAGGGCTGCACCGGCCCAATCGACCTTGCCCGGCACACGGCGGGTCAAGACGGGCATCTTGACGATGATCATGAACAGGGCCAGCAGCGACAGGGGCAGGTTGATGTAGAAAATCAAACGCCAGCCCTCGAACGAGACCGGACCAAGATTGACCATCGGGATCTGGGTGAAAAACCCGCCCAGAACGGGGCCAAGGATCGAGGCCAAGCCGAACACGCCGCCGAACAGACCGGCAAACCGCCCCCGTTCCCTCGGCGGAAACAGATCGGCAATGATGGTGAAGGCTGAAATCATGAGGGCCCCGCCGCCGAGCCCCTGAACGCCTCGGAAGACGATCAGTTGCACCATGCCGCTGCCATCTTGGACGCCGTGGTTGAATTCTCCAGACATGCCACAGAGCCACGACCCGAGCGTGAAGATGATCACGCCCGCGATCAGGATCGGCTTGCGACCATAGATGTCCGACAACTTGCCATAGATCGGCACCATGACGGTCGAGGACAGGAGATAGGCGGTAGTCACCCACGCATAGAGGTCCAAGCCCTTCAACTGCATGGCGATACGCGGCATGGCGGTCGAAACGATGGTCTGATCAAGCGCCGACAGGAGCAAAACGATCATCAGGCCAGCCAGCGTGATCTTGCGCTCTGCGCTGGTAAACGCCTGGGCTTCGGGTGGGGCTGTAACGTCGCTCATGAGGGCTCTCAGTATGGATCTTTGTGATCTAACTAGTCCGAAACGGCCCCCTGCCTACAGTCTTTTTACATCCATAGCGCCAGATTATCTTGGTCATTGATGCAACGAGCCTTGGTGGGCCTTGCCCTTTGCGCCTCATCTTGTCACGACTGTCCTGACAAACCTTTCTTGGGACGAAATCCGGCCATAGGAGTTCAAAGATGAAACTGTCCGTTCTGATGCTCGTCGCGAGCCTCGCCTTGGCTCCTGCGGCCCATGCCCAAGATGCCCGCGCGGTCTGCCGCCCGGATCTGGTGAAATTCTGTCAGACCCAGATGGAACAGCGTGATCGCAAGGCTGTCCGGGCCTGCCTGATTCAGAACAGGGACAAGCTGTCGGAGGCTTGCCGCAGCCAGATTAAAGAGATGATGGCCAAGCGGGCGGCAAAATCCAACTGATCTGACGGGCTCTGGCCTCAGCAGGCTTGCTCCCTGTCGCCCCCTGCCCCAGTCTCTAGTGGATGATAGCGCGACGGAGATCGAGATTGCGGCCGATGGGGTTAAGACAGATCGCAAATAGGCTCGCGCTCGCTTTGGCCACCGTCAGCCTGAGTGCAAGCCTCGCATGGGGCGCGGATTCAAGCCGTCCCCAGTGCCAGACCGTGCGCATGTCAGACATAGGCTGGACCGATGTGACGGCAACCACGGCCGTGACCAGCGTCCTGCTCGAAGACCTTGGTTACAAGACCTCCATCACGGTCCTGTCGGTGCCCGTCACCTATTCGGCCATGAAGAACCGTGACATTGACCTGTTTCTCGGCAACTGGATGCCGTCGATGGAACAGGACCGCGCGCCCTTCCTCAAGGATGGCTCGGTCGAGGTGGTGCGCGCCAACCTGACCGGGGCGAAATATACCCTCGCCGTTCCGGCCTATCTCTATGATGCAGGCCTCAAGGACTTTTCCGATATTGCACGGTTTGGTGACGCTCTGGGCCACCGCATTGTCGGGCTGGAAGCGGGCAATGATGGCAATCGTCAGGTCCTCAGCCTGATCGCCAAGAACGCAAAGGGATTGGGCGGCTTTTCGCTGGTGGAGTCCTCCGAACAGGGCATGTTGGCCGAGGTGGAACGGGCGGTGCGCGACAAGAAACCGATCGTGTTTCTGGGCTGGGAACCACACCCGATGAATACCCGCTTTCAGATGCGCTATCTGACTGGCGGCGATGACAGTTTTGGTCCCAATTTCGGCGGCGCGACCATCTATACCAACACCCGTGCGGGCTATAGCGCCGAGTGTCCCAATGTCGGACGGCTGCTCAAGAACCTCTCCTTCACGCTTGCCGATGAAAGTCTGTTGATGGGGGCGATCCTTGATCAACATGAGGAGCCTAAGGCTGCGGCCAAGGCGTGGCTCGCCAAGAACCCGCAGACCGTCGCGCGGTGGTTGGAGGGGGTTCAGACCTATGATGGTGGGGCCCTGCAACGCGCTGCGTCCCCGGCACCGAGCGCGGCTGGTACCCAGAGCTGGGTCACCGCCCACAAGCTCCCCATTGGTCCGTTCATGACGGATCTGGTGGAGCGAGTGAAGACGGGGGGGCGCGGCTTTTTCGAAGGCGTTTCCTTTGTGATGCAAGGGGCGGTCGATGGACTGACGGGCCTGCTCAAGCAGGTTCCCCCGCTGGCCCTGTTGGTCGCCATAGCGGGCCTAGCCTACCTGATCCAGCGGTCATGGCGTCTGACCCTTTTCGTGGCGGCTGCTCTCCTGTTGATCATGAACCAAGGCTATTGGGAGGCGATGTTAGAGACCCTGTCTCTGGTCCTCTTCTCTACCCTCATATCGACCCTGATCGGTGTCCCCTTAGGCGTAGCATCCGCCCACAGGCCTTGGCTCTATCGGGCGCTCCACCCGGTTCTAGATCTGATGCAGACCCTACCGACCTTCGTCTATCTGATCCCCACTCTGGTTCTGTTCGGGCTGGGTGTGGTGCCGGGATTGATCTCGACCATCATTTTTGCCCTGCCCGCCCCCGTACGCCTGACCCATCTGGGCATATCCTCAACGCCCAAACCCCTGATCGAGGCCGGGCAAGCCTTTGGCGCGACCAAGTGGCAGTTACTGACGACCATTGAGTTGCCATCGGCCATGCCCACCATCGTCGCAGGGATCACCCAGTGCATCATGCTCAGCCTGTCCATGGTCGTGATTGCCGCCTTGGTCGGGGCGGGCGGTCTTGGCGTTCCGGTCGTGCGAGCCCTGAACACGGTTCAGGTCGGCATGGGCTTTGAAGCAGGATTTGCCATTGTGCTCCTCGCCATCATCCTCGACCGCATGACCCGCGCCAAGTCGGCGGAGAAGTAGCATGACCACCGCCATCGACTTCCAATCGGTCGACATCCTGTTCGCCAAGGGCTCTGGCAAGGGCCGGGATCAGGCCTTGACGCGCGCAGAGGCCATGCTGGATAGCGGCTGCGATCGCAGCGCCATTGCCGCGGAAACGGGTGTCATTCTCGGCGTTGCGGGTGCAAAGCTGAGCGTCAAGGCTGGAGAAATTTCGGTCCTGATGGGCCTGTCTGGCTCAGGCAAATCCACGCTTCTGCGCGCCGCCAACGGGCTCAATCGGGTCAGCCGTGGACAGGTCAAGGTCCGCCACCTCGGCGGCATGGTCGATGTGGCCTCTTGCGACGACCAGACCCTGCGGGCCGTGCGGCGCAAATCGGTGGCGATGGTCTTTCAGCAGTTCGCCCTCCTGCCCTGGCGCACCGTGCGTGACAATGTCGGGCTGGGTCTCGAGTTCCAAGGGAT
>CANFKD010000057.1 GCA_947447115.1 Caulobacteraceae bacterium | reverse complement strand
GTGCTGCATCTTGCCGCGAACGTCGGTAAAGCGAACGTCAACATATTTGACGTCCTTTTCTTTGATTTCGGCCAGAATTTTCTCGGCTGTCATGCTCGTGGTCCCTTGAGAGCGTGGAGAGGGTTAGTCGTTAGAACGTGGTTAGATCGCCAAGTCGCCCGTTTCGCCTGTGCGAATGCGAATGACCTCGACAATTTCAGAAACAAAGATCTTGCCGTCGCCAATACGGCCCGTGCGTGCTGCTGTCTGAATGGCTTCGAGCGCGGATGCAAGCTGTCCGTCGGAAACGACCAACTCAATTTTTATCTTGGGCAAGAAATCCACAACATATTCGGCGCCGCGATAGAGCTCAGTATGGCCCTTTTGGCGACCATAGCCCTTGGCCTCGATCACCGTCATGCCCTGAACGCCGAGCTCCTGTAGGGCCTCTTTCACTTCATCGAGTTTGAAGGGCTTTATAACAGCTTCGATCTTTTTCATGGGCGGGGATTCATGGCCGGGCGTTATGGTCGAACCGGTCACGAGGCGAGACCGTCCGACGGTGGATCTGTATAGCAAAGACGGAGCACAGGGCGGCTGCCTTAAACAAGCCGCCTCTATGTCGCATCCCTGCTGAGGTTGCTCATGGCTCTATGATGGCTAAAAATTCATCACGCAACGCATAATTTTTCGCCATTTATGGGTTTGGCGAAAATGGCTTGAGGTCAAGCCTCTAAGCCTTAGGATCGAAGCGTTGGGGCGCGCTTTGGTCAATCCCGCTGCCGTGGCCGAACCGAATTCAGCATTAGGTGTGCAAATTTGGCGAATTCAGTAGTTTTGATTTCTAATTGCCAAGCGTTTTGGAAGGCTGTGAAATGAGCAAAGTGTACATGATCCGGCATGGCAAACCTGCCTCGACCTGGGGGGATGCGGATCCCGATCCGGGGTTGGATGAGACCGGGCACGCTCAGGCGCGGGCCGCAGCGGAGGTTTTAATGGCCTTACCGCAAGCCGATAGGCCAACCGCCGTGATCAGCTCACCGCTGCGTCGCTGCCGCGAGACGGCGCAACCCTTTGCCGATGCGCTTGGCGTTCCGGTGATCATCGACCCGCGGGTTGGCGAGATACCAACGCCGAAGGCCTTGACCGCTGAAGAGCGTCCAGGATGGCTAAAGGCCGCATTCGGCGGACTGTGGCGCGATATGGTCGGAGATATGGACTATCTCGATTGGCGAGCCAGCGTCAGTGCGGCTGTGGCCAGCTACGAAGGCATGGCGGTCTTTAGTCATTATGTTGCCATCAATGCCGTTGTATCGCTGAGTCAGAACGATGATCGAGTCTTGTGTTGCACCCCGGACCACACCTCAATCCTGACCTTCGCGGTCGAAGAGGGGCGGGTTCGTCTCCTTTCCCTCGGCCAACAGGCTGATACGCAGGTTCTTTAGGCGCTATGATCCACGACAATTCTCCGGATCTCTGGCTGAGCAAGTTCCCTTGGCCGACGGCCGCCTCGCACAAGCATAGCCGGGGCCGGATGATTGTGGTTTCAGGCAATGCGTGGAGTACCGGCGCGGCGCGATTGACCGCCAGAGCGGGGCTGCGGATCGGGGCGGGTCTGGTGACCCTTCTGTCATCGCCTGAGGCTCTGGCGGTCAATGGGGCCCATCTCGAAGCAGTGATGCTGCAACCGTTCGAGACCGAAGCTGAGCTAGAAGCGGCGGCCAGCAGCGTCGATGTCGCTGTGATCGGGCCTGCAGCGGGCGTCGATGAGGCCACAGTCTCCAATCTCTTTGCCCTTGCGCGGACCGGGGCGGCCTTGGTTGTCGATGCCGACGCCCTGACGGTCTTTCGACACGATGTCAGTGAGCTGTTCTCAGTTCTGGACCGCGATGACGTCTTAACCCCCCATCAGGGCGAATTTGAGCGGCTGTTCCCGGGCTTGCTGCGCAGCAGTCCGGACCGCACCGCCGCGACGCTGGAAGCCTCTAAGCGATCTGGATCAATCGTGCTCTTGAAGGGTAGTGACACAGTGATCGCCGCGCCTGACGGACGCTGTGTGGTCAATCGGGCAGGGTCAGTTTGGCTGGCGACAGCGGGATCAGGCGATGTTCTGGCCGGACTGATTGCAGGATTGATTGCTCAGGGCATGGACAGTTTTGACGCCGCCTGCGCTGCCGTCTGGATCCATTCTGAAGCCGCAAACAGCCATGGTCCAGGACTGATCTCGGAAGATCTGCCGGGTTTGGTCCCGCAGGTTTTGGCCGGGCTTTATCGTAGCCAGTAGGTCTAGGATTTACAGCTTGGTGACGGACTTGACTCGACCTAGCGTCACCCCATCGGAAGTTGTTGAGAAGGCCACATGCTGAATCGCACGCGTTCTCTTTTCCTCGTTATGGCGCTGTTTCTGGCGGCCTGTGGCGGCGGCGGTGGTGGTGGCGGGTCCAACACGACGACGAGTCCAGCCCCGGTCGTCATTTCCGACGCTGAAGCGGCTCGGCTTGTCACACAGGCCACCTTTGGCGTCACCGACGCTGACATTGAGCAGGTGAAGTCTAAGGGATATTCGACCTGGGTCTCTGATCAACTCGCCCTTGCGCCCTCGGCCTCCCATCAGGCCTTTGTCGAGCGACGCCTGACCGAGATGCAGGTCACCAATGCCAAGGCGACCATTTCAGCGACAGAGTTCTATGAAAGTTTTTGGTCGCAGGCTGCCAGTTCGCCAGATCAACTGCGCCAGAGGGTCAAGTTCGCCCTGTCTCAGATCTTCGTGATTTCTCTGGCCGATCCCAATGTCGATCCCCGAGGGGCGGCCTCCTATTATGACATGCTGGGGCAGCGGGCCTTTGGCAACTATCGCGACCTCCTTCAAGCCGTCACCCTTCACCCGATGATGGGCATCTACCTGACCAGTTTGAGCAACCAGAAGGAAGATGCGGTCACCGGCAAGCAGCCCGACGAGAACTATGCGCGCGAAGTGATGCAACTGATGAGCATCGGGCTTTACAAGATGAACACCGATGGCTCGGCGGTGCTGGATTCCTCTGGCGCGCTCGTTCCAACCTATACGCCTCAGGACATATCCGGCTTAGCCAAGGTCTTTACCGGCATGAGTTGGTATTCTCCGGCCCCGACCGCCACGACCTTTAAGGGTGGCTCGCGCAATGCCAATGCCACCGTAACGCCGATGATCCTCTATCCGGCCTACCACTCAACCTCAGCCAAGAGTTTTCTCGGGACCAATATCGCTGCGAGCGCCACGGCGGATCCCGAGGGAGATCTGAAGATCGCGCTGGACCGGCTCTATAACGACCCCAATGTTGGCCCGTTCATGGCCCGGCGCCTCATTCAAAATCTGGTCACCAGCAATCCCAGTGCTGCCTATATCGGCCGAGTGGCAGCAGTGTTTAACAATAATGGCTCGGGCGTGCGGGGCGATATGGCCGCCGTGGTCAAGGCCGTACTGCTCGATACCGAGGCGCGAGACGGTACCACGGCTGCGGGCTCTACCTTTGGCAAGCTGAGAGAGCCCATCGTTCGAATGGGCAACTGGATGAGAACCTTTGGTGCCGTGTCGGCGTCAGGGAACTATCTCCTGGGTAGCACAGCCAATCGCACGTCCTTGGCGCAGGCCCCCTTGACGGCGGGGTCGGTGTTTAACTTCTATCGGCCCGGCTTTGTGCCGCCCAACACACGAATGGCGCAACAGAATCTGACGGCTCCGGAGTTCCAAATTGCGGATGAGGTTAGTGTGGCGGGCTATATCAACACCATGCAGACGACCGTCGGCAACGGCATCGGCACGGGGACGGACATCAAGGCCGCCTACAGCCAAGAGATGGCAGTGGCCAAAGACCCTGCGGCGCTCGTCGACCGCATGAACAGGCTGCTCTATTCGGGCCAGATGTCGGCAGGCTTGCGAACCCAAATGATCAATGCTGTGACCGGTGTCGCTCTTCCGACGGGGACGCCCACCCAGGCTCAGACCGACGCAGCCCTGCTCAATCGGGCGAAGTTGGCGGTGTTCCTGGCGATGGTGTCGCCTGAATATA
The DNA here is from genome assembly GCA_947447115.1 of Caulobacteraceae bacterium. Classification (GTDB taxonomy): domain Bacteria; phylum Pseudomonadota; class Alphaproteobacteria; order Caulobacterales; family Caulobacteraceae; genus CAISGS01. Next base: position 12,812 of record CANFKD010000057.1, on the reverse strand, counting down.
TGGTTCAGAAGTGAGGCCGATCCGATGAGCACTGGAAACTGGGATCGCAGGCATTTTCTGAGGGCAGGCGGAGCCCTGTCTATGCTGGGAACAGCCGCGCCCTTCGCCTTACAGATGGCAGCAGTCGGTTCAGCCGCCGGACAGAGCGCGCCGGACTATAAGGCGCTGGTCTGCCTGTTCATGTTCGGCGGCAATGACGCCAACAATATGCTGCTTGCCACCGATACGGACTCTTGGACCCGCTATTACGACACGCGCAATATTGGCGATGAGCCGATTGCCCTAATGCCGGTGGGCACCCCAGCCACGGCAGTGGGACAGGTCTCGGCCTTTACCAAGCGCACCGTGGCCATGAACATGCCTGAGGCTTGGGGCGGGGTGCTGCCCATCGTGCCCAATACGGTCAATCCCGTACCGGCGGGCACCGTGGCCTCTGCAAGGTCCTTTGCCCTTCACCCCGCATTGGGTCCCTTGCGAACCCTGTTTAATTCGGGCCGGTTGGCGGCGGTGGCCAATATTGGCACGCTGGTGGCCCCGGTAACCAAGGCGGCCTATCAGGCCAAGACGGCGACGCTGCCGCTCAATCTGTTCTCGCACAATGACCAGGTCTCGACTTGGCAGTCGGGAAAGACCGAGGGCACCAAGGTAGGGTGGGGCGGTCGCTTTGCCGACCTGCTGGCCAGCATGAATGGCAACAATACGATCTTTACCGGCGTGTCCCTGGCCGGTAACGCCGTCTTTTTGGCGGGCCAGTCGATCGCTCAATATCAGATCAATACTGGAAATACCCCCGCGGTCTCGATCACCGGAACCAACGCGACTTCGGTTTTCGGCTCCAGCGTGGCCCCATCCGTCATGCGCGACATCATTCAGAGTTCCACCAACACCAACCTGATGGGCGCGGACTATAATGATCTGACCGCGCGCTCGATCAGTGCCGCCGCCGGTTTGAATGCGGCCTTCCTCGCGTCTGTGCCCGCAGCCATCCCCGCGCCGACGCCCTATATCCATCCTTCTACGGGCGTGAGCGCGCAAAATTCTCTGGCTGTGCAGCTTCAGTCCGTCGCCAAGATGATCGCGGCGGGGCCTTCGCTGGGCCTGAAGCGGCAGGTATTCTTTGTCGGCATCGGCGGCTTTGACAATCACGACTATCAAAACGACGCCCAGCCGGGCCTCTTGACCCAAGTCGCCCACGCCATGTCCTATTTTGATGGGGTGCTGGGCAATATTGGCGGCCTGGATATGCGCGCCAATGTCACCACCTTTACGGCGTCGGACTTCTCGCGCACCTTTGCCAGCAATGGCGATGGCACCGACCATGCCTGGGGCGGCCACCATTTCGTGATGGGCGGCGCGGTCAAGGGCAAGGACATTTACGGCCAGTTCCCAACCGTCGGACTGGACAAGGGCAGCTTCAACAATCCCGATTTCGTCGGATCAATCATGATCCCGCGCGTTTCTGTGGATCAGTATGGGGCGACGATGGGCCGTTGGCTTGGCGCGTCCGACAGCGACCTGCAGACCATTTTCCCGAACTTGAAGAACTTTAACACGCCCTATTTGGGCTTTCTCTAGCCCTTATCGCGTGGTGTGAAGGCGATCTCTTGAACGCCTCGACGACCATTTTTACGACTGACCTGAACCACAATATCGACCATGCGATCGATCTGAGCGCGGGCTGTGGCCCAGTCGAGCGTGATTTCCCCGGCCATGGTCAGCAGGGTGATTTGATCGAGCGCACCCTTGGGGTCATTGGCGTGAACGGTCGTGATCGAGCCCGGATGACCCGAATTGACCGCACGCAAAAAGGCCAAGGCCTCTCGTCCTCGCAGTTCCCCCAACAGGATACGGTCGGGCCGCATGCGCAGGGCGGCGGTGAGCAGGTCATGGGCATCAACCTGGCTTTCCCCTTGATCGCCCCGGACCGCGAGCAGGCCGATTGAGTTATCGCGTCCAAGCTGGACCTCAGGCGCGTCCTCGATCAGCACCAGCCGCTCGCCCGAGGGAATTTCCTTGAGCAGGGCATTGAGCAGCGTGGTCTTACCCGACCCAGTTCCGCCCGAAATGACGATGGTCTTTCGGCGCTTTACAGCCTCGCTTAAAAACCGTTGGCTTTCACCCTTGGCGAGGAGGTCTTGAAGGTACCGGTCATCAGCGACATCGTGGTCAGCTTGGCTGGGTTCGAAAAATTGACCTTCTGCCAACCGGTTGAGGTCGAGATCAGCGATCGCATGGCGCCGGATGGCCAGCAGAAAACCGTCACGAGAGGCTGGTGGAGCGATGATCTGCACGCGCGATCCGTCGGGTAGGGCGGCGCTCAATAACGGATGTTCCCGACTGAGGCCTTGATGGGTAGCCGCCGCGATCTGGCGTCCTAATCGGCCCAAAACGACTTCGGTCAGGTCCGGTGCCTCATGCCGCGTGAGGCCCTGAGTTTGCGTCTCCACCCAAACCTCGCCAGGGCGGTTGACCAAGATATCGGTCACCGTCTCGGTTTTTAGCCATGGTTCTAGAGGGGAAAGGTAGCTTTGGAGGAACAGGCCTTCGCTCATCGCACCGGGCCCTTGGGCCGAGCATTCACCCCTGAGATTTTCGAAAAATCGACATCCCGGACCAGAAACACCCGGATAGGCTCGCCCTGCGGAATGCGGATGATCGGTGCAATATCAATCTGCTTTTGCAATGCGATCTGAGCAATATTGGTCGCTTGCGTGCTGGAGCCTATGACGATGGCCGTGCTGTTAGAGCCATGACCTGTTGCCGAGTCCAAGGCGGCCGTCAGAACGGACAACATGATCGAGCCACCAAATCGGCGGAAAAACTGATTGTCGGTCTCGCCCTCAATGCCGCCGCGCCCGAGCGTATCGGTCCCCGGAGACCCGACATCGACCGATATGCCCTCTGGCGTAACCACGCGGGACCAGACGACAAAGGCTCTGGATTGGCCCTGAGCGACACCGGCATGATACTGACCGATGAGCTTTGAGCCTCGCGGGATCAAGACGAGATTGCCGTCAAACCCGCGCACGTCGCGGGTGACAACGCCGCGCACAAAGCCGGGCAGGGTGGAGTTGATCGCCGTTTCCAGAACGGCGGGGATCACCGTGCCCTGAACCGCTGTGGTTGAGAGATTGCCAATGCTGGTGGCGCTCGCAGTCTCGGCTGAACCGCTCAGTACCCTTGCCGTGAAGCGGTCCTCGGCGGACTGGCGGCTATTGTCGCTGTTGGCCCCTTGCAGTGCTGAGGCGGCAGGCTGGGCCTGCGCTTGGACGGCAGCGGTCTGTCCCGACAGGTCAACGATAACGGCTGGTGCCTTAAGGCGAACGCTCGCATCGACGGTCTGTGGCGCTAGGGCGACTGTCGGCGATGGGACCGGGGCCATTGCCGCCTCTGGCATCGCGACCGGGAAGGCGGGCGGTTCGGTCTTTACCGTTACCGGAGGCACTATGGTCGGCTGAAAGACCTGTGTCTGAGTGGGTTGCGCGCTGTTTGACGCTGACTTTTGTCGCGTAAGGCGCGCCGATTGAAGGCTCGTAAAGACGAGACCCGCAAGGACTGCGAGCCCAATAATGGCCAGAGGCATGACCCAAGGCGATGATCGGACCTGAACGCCGGGCGTAAGGCCTCGGCCATAGTCGAAGACAGCACTGTCCTTATCGGGAACGGTCATTTGCGAAACAGGCCTCGCGATTTGGGCTTTACTCTCGGGCGAGGGCTCAGCGGACCGACGGACTGGGTTTCGAACCCTTCGTTAAAGATGCGGGTCACCTGATCGCCTTGACGTAGGACAAATCCCTTGGCGACCTGATCAACCACCAGGTAGTCACCGCGCGTGGCCGAATTGACGATGGACTCGCCATTCTTCTCTTCGAGGACAAAAACCGCCGGATAGGTGCCGCGCTCTGAAAACCTAAAATAGGTCGCCTTGCCATCATCAAAGACCTGACTGGGCAGGGTCTGGGTCGAGCCTTCATAACTGTAGGCACTATTGGCGATGGTTGGGGGCGCTGGAGGCTCTTGCTTGACTGGTTCGCTGGATTTGGGCGGGGCGGGATAGAGGAATTGCAGTCCGTAGAGCGCCGTGCCAGAGGCCGCTTTCCCCGTGCGCCTCTCGACCGCCAACTCGAACGCATAGCGCCGCTGGTTCGTCACGACCGTCATGTTGGTCGTGGCCCCGGCCAAGATCGGCTTGATGAACAGGAGCGTGGCCTTGGCATTGGGCGTGACTTGCCAACCCATCGCATCGCCGATTGAGACATTCTCAATCCGCTCGCCCTCGCCAAAGCCGATGCTGAACTGATAGCCCAAGACCCCGGTGAGCATAACCACTTGATTGGGGTCGTAGAGGGTGGTGCGGATACGCCCATCGCCAGGACCCGGTGTTGGGGCAACCAGCGCATGGGCGGGGCTGCCTATCAATAGGCTCATAGCCATCAGGAGAACGAGGCGGCGGATCATGGTCTTACCCTGTCCTGGTCCGGCAACCGGCCCGCGCGGCGGTTGGTCATGCCGGTTAGGCGTTGATCTATGTCATTGTTTGCTAAGCCCGATAGCGAGGCTGCAGGGCGTGGGCCCGTCAGGTCTGTGCGATAGGCTTGGCTGGCAGGGGACTGGCGAAGGGTCGTCGAGAGCTGTTCAGCCCGTGATAGGGTTTCGCTCGATCGGCGGCCTCCACCTTCAGTCATCGAGATTTCGGTACGGAGCTGACTTGGCCTTGCGCGAGGGGCGGTCTGTTCGGGCCATTTGAAGCCCATGGCCATCATCACGCCCATGGCCGCGACGCCGACCTGCACAACACTAAATAGCATCACCAGCGCGCTGACGCTCAGAGCCGTATCCACCTGAAGGTCTCCCGCCATCCTTTGGCGGGCCAAGGTGATCAATCCCGGCTCTAGGATCGACAACATCAGGGCTGCTGACAGCCAACAGAGCAAGCTCACCAACAGGGCTGACAGGAGCCCACGCACCCAGCCTGCAAAAAGACCGCGGGTCACCTCGAACAGCGATAGGGTGATGAGGATGGGGCCGACGGCGGTTAAAACGGCAGCGGTAATCACGCTGAGACTAAAGACCCCGGCTGTGGCGTAAAATAGGCTCTGGGACGATTGCCATAGGGCCTGAGCCGCGCCGGACTTGCCCCCGGCATAGATCGGGGTGTTGGGACCGCTGGCGCGCGCAAAGTCCGCCGCCGCGAGCGATAGCTGATCATAGACCACCTGTATCGAGGCGCGCGGGTCTCCGGCAAAGGCGGAATTGTTGGTCGCAGGATGGGTGACGATCGCCGCAATCTCGAGGGGGGCCTTGGTCACCAGATCAAAGACGAGGGTCTGAAAGAGGGTCCAGTTGCCTACCAAAGCCACAACAGCGCCAAGGGTCAGGCCGATGGTGGTCAGGTTGAAGGATCGGCTGTCGTGCCCCATCATCAGCCGATAGCCGAGCGCCGCGACATAGATCACCAACAGAATATTGAGCCAAGACTGGAAGGGTGACCCCGCCCCACCCAGCGCCTCATATCCGGCCTGGGCATAGGTCCTTGAGTGGCACTCAACGGCGTCCATAGCCCCGCGAATAGTCCCGGAATGTTCAGCAAGCGCGGCGCAGGTCGCAATCATGCGCGACCTCCGTTGCTGTTCGACATAAAGGTTTCCAGCCACGCTGTGGGATCATCACCGAGGCGCTCACGCAATCCGTCCAGCGCCCGGATATTGCGCTCCGTACCCGCCAGAACCCGCAAATATCCGGGCATGTTGGACAGGTCGAGGCGGGCGACGACGCTATGGTCCGCTTGCTTGATCAGAAAGCAGCGCGAGGTGTCGGGCAGGGTCCGAACCAACTCGAACTCATGTTCGGTCAGGCCAAAGCCATCGACATAGTCTTGCGGCCGAGCCTTAGAATTGGGGAAGAAGATCTGGGTCGCAGACTGTTCGACAATGGCCGAGGCAATCTTGCTGTCCAGCGCATCTGAAGCGCTTTGGGTGCAAAAGCCCAAGATGCCGTTGCGCTTGCGGATGGTCTTTTGCCAATCTCGAATGCGGCGAACAAAGACCTCATCATCCAAGGCCTTCCAGCCCTCATCGACAATGATGATCGAAGGCGTCCCATCGAGGCTCTGCTCAATACAGTGGAACAGATACATCATGGCCGGGGTGCGCAGAACGGGGCTGTCGAGCAACCGCGTCATGTCGACCCCGAGCATCCGGGCGCTGAGATCGATCCGGTCTTCGCCATTATCAAACAGCCAAGCATGTTCACCTTGGCCAATCCAGGGGGCAAGGCGCGCTGCCAAGTCGCCGGGTACCGGGCGGCGCGTGCCTTGCAGCAGGTCGCGGACATGAACCAGTTGCCGCAGCTCTGGAGCCTGCTGATAGAGCGCGTCGACAGCGTCAGCGATGGTCGCCTGCTCGCCGGGATCCAGTTCCAACCCCTCGCGGGTCAAGAGCCGTGACAGCCAGTCCCTCAGGAACAGCCGATTTTCCGCCGTGTCAGGGAGCTTGAGCGGGTTGAGGCCTGATGGCTCGCCGGGTGACAGCCGGTCATAGCGTCCACCACTGGCGCGAACAAAGGCTTCAGCGCCCCGATCCTTGTCAAAGATGACCGTTCGCGGATGGAACTTTTCAGCCTGCGCCGCCAAGAAGTTGAGCAGTGCGGTCTTACCGCTACCGCTCGGGCCGATCACGGTGAAGTTTCCCAGATCGCCATTGTGGAAACTGAAATTGTAGGGGCCGGACGCCGTGGACTCTAAGACGGTCACGGGTGCGCCCCAATGCAGGTCGCGCGTTTGACCGCGAGGATGGCTGTGCAGGCTAGCCAAGCTCGAGAAGTTCGCCGCTGAGATCAGGGCCTTGCGGGCAATATATTGGAAATTGCTGGGGAACTGGGCCCAGAAGGCGGGCTCCAGATTGACCAGTTCGCGCACCGCGATGATGCCTGACTCGCCAAGCGCGGATTGGACATCGGCGCAGGCCAGATCAAGGCTGGCGAGGTCCTCGGCCTGAACCAAGATCGACAGATGATGTTCGCCATAGACCGTGCGCCCTGCGCCCAAATCGTCCCGCGCCGCCATCAGATCGTTACGCAGACTAAAGGCGTCATCGTCTGCTGCCCGCAAGCGACGAAGGGCGAGGTTCATCCTGCCTAAGGCTACCGGCCGATCAAGAAAGACGAAGCTTTCGCTCAGCACCATCTCATAGGGCAGGCGAAGAACCGGATCGAGCAGGCCGGGGATGGTCTTGGCCGGATAGTCCTTGATCGAGACAATGGCTCCAAAGGTCGAAGGCTGCGCGCCTGAGGGCGCAAATTCCATCGCGTCGGCACCGAAATTCAGCCGCCGGGTCGCAATGGCCTCGCCCAGATCGCCGCTGGGGGCGAGAACCTTGGTCGATGCGGCATTAACAATATTGGCAAGGACCTCCGCCGGTTCCGAACGTGTGCCGGTCTTGGTCATGATGGTGGTCAGGAGGCGCGGGCCATAGGGCGCGAGGGCGGCTTGAACCGATTCTCGCAAGGCATTGAGATTGCGCAGGTTCGCCGCCAGACTGGCCTCACCTTGCCCCCGTCCAAACAGCTTTTCGATCAGACCGGCTTCGCCTTGAAGCGGGCGATGGACCAGCGTCAGATAGAGGTCGTTGACGAACAGGCGGCGCGCATTCAGTTGGTCTTTCCAAGCCTCATCGAGGCCCAGCCCGAACGGTGTCTCAGGCTGGCCGACCAGTTGTGGGCTAACTTCGCGGCGGATGACATGGTGATAGATGGCTAGGCGCGATATGGCGATGCCTCGAAGTAGCGTTTCGCGCAGGATTTTGCGGTAGTTCAGCTCGTCGTCCGTGCGGGTCTCGAACGACAGGCCTTGAAGGTGCAGGATCTGAACGAGATTGCCATCGCGGGTGCGGATTGTCCGCTCATCCACGTGACCGGCATAGGGCAGCCGTTGGCCAACCCGCGCTTCTTTGGCAGCTAGACGGCCCGCGAGGCCCAGATACGTGATTTTCGGGCTCAAGGTTGGTACGAATTTATGTGCCAGAAGTTGAAGTTCCGAACCCGTGGACACTCACGGACACGGGTGATCCATAGGTCGAAGAAACGAGGCTCATTCAGGCAGCCTACATAGCCAACGACGTGAATGACGGGGGCGGCGAGCAAGGTCCAAAAGCTCTTGGTGATCAAAAAGGCTTCGAGCGTGACGATCAGGTTGAACACCGCATAGCTATAGGTCACGCCGCCGATCATCTGAGGGCGGGTGAGGGCAGCAAAGACCGGATCAGAGGCCAGTCGGCTCATGAGGGAGACCCTGTAGCCGCCGCGCGGATGCCCGCGACGATGGCGGCGGCACCAAATATAATGAAGGCCCCCAAGATGACGGTGAGGCCCCGGCGCCAGTCAATCCGACCGGTCAGCATCATGAAGCCCACAGCCGCAATGGCAATCACCGCCGCTGTCGTTGCGACGGTGCCCATCAGGGTGTTTTGAATCCAGGTCAGAGCATTGAGGATCGGTCCCGATCCGGTCGGGTCAGCGACCTGCGCCTGAGCGGCGCTTGCCGATGCCAAAACGAGTCCCATTACGCCCGCTGAAAGCTGGATTTGGCTGGATCGGTTTGTCATCGCGCATCCCCTTTAAGAGCCTTGTCTGCAAGTCTATCCATTATCGCAGATACATAGGCTTTCGTCTCACGATAAGGCGGAATTCCGCCATGTCGGCTTACAGCCTCCGGGCCAGCATTGTAGCCCGCCAAACTGTTGATCAAATCCCCATCAAATCGCGCGAGTAGACCGCCGAGATAGCGGGTGCCACCATCGACATTGCCCTCGAGTTGGTCCGGATCAACGCCCATCTGCCGGGCGGTCGCGGGCATGAGTTGCATCACTCCGCGCGCGCCCTTCGGTGACCTTGCCGATTGGTCCAGGCGGGACTCGGTCCAGGCCACAGCTTCGATCAATGCTGGGCTCAGGCCTGCATTTCGGGCCGAGGTCGCAATGGCCACGCGGGACGAACCGGCCTTTGCTCTGGTGGGCGCGCGCACAGGGGGGATTGTTGGGGGTGACAGACTGAGAGAAGGTTGACCGGGCCCCGTATAGCTCGACGGGCCGGAATGGGTGATCACGGCACCGCTAGCCGAAATTTCAAGCACCTGACCCTGCGCGGTGCTCAAGGCCATTGCCGTCAACAGACCCGTCAGGCCCCAAACGGTGAAGGGGCGAAGGATTTGTCCGTTGGTGCTGTATAGAGCCATATGCGCAAACAATCCCAAACCAAGGCGCGGGTCAATTAGGCTTGAGTGAACCTTTTTCGGCGGACCTTAATGGCGTCACTCGACTATGAGGCGAAGGCTCGCCATTGGATAGAATCTATTGCTCGATTCAGAGTGGATTGTAGATATTTGTCCCAACCTGACGCAATTTTGTCATTTATATATTGATATTTTTGTCAAATAAAGCGGATCTGTTATCTGTGGTTGTTTAGCGGTGGCAAGTCTCGCTGCTATAAAATTCCCATTTTGATCCTGAGCGATAAAATGCCGCACTGATTATTTAATATTAAAGCGAAATTTACTTAGAATATAGCTTTACGTCGTTAGATACTAAAGATTAGCATGTGCTTAGATGGCCCATGATGTCGGCGACGACGCGGGTCTAGGACAGGGAAGGGCCGAACCGAAAATGGCAACGAACCTAACGCTCAATGTGAACGGAAAAAACTACGCCGTCAGCGTGCCCAGCACGAGCATGCCACTGCTGTGGGTCATCCGCGATATGATTGGATTGACCGGGACCAAATATGGTTGCGGCATCGAGGTGTGTGGCGCCTGTACCGTGTTGGTGGGCGGTCAGCCAGTTCGCTCTTGCGATTACGATGTCGGCTCGGCCGTCGGTAAAGCGATCATGACGGTCGAAGGCCTCGCCGCTGATGCTGATGGCAAGAAGGCTCAGGCGGCTTGGGTAGATAAACAGGTTCCTCAGTGCGGCTTTTGCCAACCGGGGATGCTGATGGCGACGGTCGGCGGCATGAAGGCCGGACATCATGGCAGCCAACTGGCCTCCGGCACCTCCAATGTCTGCGTCTGCGGCACCTATCCGCGCATTACCAAGGCGCAGCAGGGCCTCTGAGTTTAACGGCCCCATCGGCCAACAAGGATCATCCAAATGGCAGAGACCGACGTAAATGTTAGCCGCCGTACGGTTGTTACCGGCGTGGTTGCCGCAGCGGCAGGAACCGCACTTGTCGTTCCGGTCGTTCTATCCAGTACGCCGAGTTCCAACGTTACCGCGGCAGGCGCATCGGGCGCTCCCTCTGCGACCGCCTTGGGGGCCTATCTCAGGATCGATAGCGCTGACACGGTCACGCTCCTGATTGGCTCTACCGAGATGGGGCAGGGGATCATGACCGGCCTCGCGCAGCTCGTCGCTGAGGAGCTTCAACTCAACTGGACCCAGATTAAGGTCGAGCATGGTCTGGCCTCGGCGGCTTGGCCCAATCCCTTTGGCAACCCGATCTTTGGTGCCCAACTCACGGGCGGCAGCACCAGTATGCGCGGCTGGTATACGCCGTTGCGCAAGGCCGCGGCGACCGCCGGTCAGATGTTGATCGCGGCCGCAAAGGTCGTTGGCGGTGCCGGAACCTGGACCCTCGTTGCCGGCGGTAAGGTCAGTAATGGCACCAAGTCCTATCTGTTCAGCGATCTGGTCGGCACTGCTGCCGGTCTGACGCCGCCGACCACGGTCACGCTGGCGACAACGACGAATGTCATCGGCAAGCGTATGGCGCGGGTCGATGTGCCAGCCAAGGTCGATGGTTCAGCGGTCTTTGGCATGGATGTCCGGGTTCCGGGCATGGTCTATGCCAGCGTCGTGCACTGTCCAACCCTTGGCGGGGTGGTGAAAACCATGCCGACCAGTGCGTCTGGGGCGATCGCCCTGGTCAATCTTGGCAATGCCGTGGGTGTGGTTGCGACCGATACTTGGTCGGCGATGAATATTGCCAATTCGCTGACCTCTAAGATCACTTGGACCTTGCCAACCAATCTCGCCTCGCGCGATTCCGCTTCCCTGCAGGCCACGGCGAGCCGCCTAGTGGCTGACCCGCTCGCGGTCCTCAATTCGGTCAAGACGGCGGGGGGCGATCCCGTCGCAGCACTGGCCTCGGCCAAGTCCAAGATCGATGCGACCTATAATCTGCCATTCTTGGCCCATGCCTGTATGGAGGTCTTGAACTGCACCGCCTCGGTCACCGCGACCGCTTGTGAGGTTTGGGCCCCGACCCAAGGCCAGCAATTTTGTATTCCAACCATACAAGCCATTACCGGCCTCGCGCCAGCGGCCATCACGGTTCACACCACCTTCCTTGGCGGGGGGCTTGGTCGCAAGATCGAGCAGGATTATATTGGCCAAGCCGTGAAGATCGCCAAGGCGGTCGGTAAGCCCGTCAAGCTGATCTGGTCGCGTAAGCAGGACTTCCAAAATGACATGTACCGGCCCTGCGCGACCATTCGGGTGCAGGCAAGCCTCGATGCCAACAAGGCTCTCAGCGGCCTGATCTATCGCAACGTCTCTCCCTCGATCAATATCCAGCGCAACACCAAACCCGGCAACAATCCCGAAGATACGGGCGCCATCGCTGGTGCTGCCGATCTGCCCTACGCCATCGGCGGCCAGCGGATCGAATATGTTCCCCTGATCACGGATATCCCCTTGGGCTACTGGCGTTCAGTGGGCGAGAGCTACAACAGCTTCGCGGTTGAAAGCGCTTTAGATGAGCTGGCCCTCTCTGGCGGACTTGATCCTATGGCCTTGCGACGGTCATTGCTGGTTGCGGGCGGCGATAGTCGCGCGGTGGCCGTGCTGGACGCGGTGGCGAGCCTGAGCGGATGGAGCACGACCGCGACGACCGGCACAGCGCGCGGCGTTGCCTTCCTTAAGGGTTTCGGCAGCTATATCGCCGTTGTTGCCCAAGTCTCTCAAACCACGGTCACCACGGCATCGCGCACGACCTTGACCATTCCCAAGGTCACCAAGCTGTTCTGCGCCATCGATTGCGGCCTAGCCATCAATCCCGACCAGATCGAAAGCCAGATGGAGGGCGGTCTGCTGCACGGCCTGTCGGCCGCCATGTGGGGGCAGGTGACCTTCGCCAATGGCGTGCCCAGCGTCAGCAACTTCAGCAACTATCGCGTGGCTAAGGCGGGAGACACCCCCACCATTGCTGTCACCATCGTCGGCGGCACGGGTCCGACGGCTGCGGCACCGGGCGGAGTTGGGGAAACCGGCGTGCCTTGCGTGGCTCCCGCCATCGCCAATGCCTTCGCCAAACTGACCAAGACCCGCCTGCGCACACTGCCGTTCTATCCCGGCGCGACCATGGGGGACTAGGTTCCTTAGGGTGATGGGTAAGGTCCTTTTGAGGGGCGGGGCGCGATAAGCTATTGCGCCCCAAGCCCATGAACGATAGGGACCGGGTCGGAACGCGGATGTGGCGGAATTGGTAGACGCACTGGATTTAGGTTCCAGCGCCGAGAGGCGTGGAGGTTCGAGTCCTCTCATCCGCACCAAATCTCTCAAAAAGTTGCGCAAGTGAGTGGGCGGTACACAGATGTCCCCACGAAACCGTCCGTGATCGCTTTAATCCCTGCCTTTGGGCTTGGATGGCGGCAAAGCTCGTGACATAAGAGCGCCCTCATGCGCCGTCCGGTGGGGTGACCTTTCGGACGGCTCAGACGTTTTTGCAGGCGAAGGCGGACCATAAGCGGGCGCCCCGTAGGTTCGGAAAAATAACATGTCGATTCAGATTGCTGAAAAATCCGTTGATGGTCTTAGCCGCGT
>CANFKD010000056.1 GCA_947447115.1 Caulobacteraceae bacterium | reverse complement strand
GTTTTCCTATAGCCTTAGGCAGAAGTCCTCGTTTGCGAAGTGGCAGCATCCGCAACATTTTGCAACTGTTCCGCAACGTTATGGCCCTTTCGTTGTGGTGCGGACTGCGGAGTGGATGCTAATCGTCCACTCCGTTCAACCCGGCGATCTATGCCGGTCCGACCCAGTGAAGGCTTTCTAGGCTTATGGCCCGACGACTTGTTGTCCTGCAATCCTCTGCCAATGCGCCGGAGTCTGGCCGCGTTGCGGGTAAGGTGTGGCTGGTCGGCGGCGGTCCGGGCGATCCAGACCTCTTGACGATCAAGGCCCTGCGGCTGCTGCAAAGCGCCGATGTGGTGGTTCATGATCGCCTGACCCCTCAGCCTGTGCTTGATCTTGCCGGTCCCCAAGCGCGGATGATCGATGTGGGTAAGCGCAAGTCGCGCCATACCCTGCCGCAAGACGACATCAATGCCCTGTTGGTCGCCTTGGCGCTCGAAGGTCTAAAGGTCGTGCGCCTCAAGGGCGGTGATCCCTTTGTCTTTGGCCGGGGCGGCGAAGAGATGCAGGCCTGCCGTGAGGCCGGGGTTCCGGTCGAGGTCGTTCCGGGCGTCAGCGCAGGCCTCGCGGCGGCGGCAGGCGCAGGGGCTCCCCTGACCCATCGCGGCTTGGCTCAGGCCGTGACCTTTGTGACCGGGCACGCTGCCAGTGGCCAAGCCCCTGATCTGGACTGGAACGCCTTGGCCAGCGCCAACCATACGGTCGTGGTCTATATGGGCCTGTCCAGTGCACCGATCATCACCGCCCGCCTGATCGAGGCGGGGCGCGCAGCATCCACGCCGGTCCTTGCCGTTGAAAATGCCAGCCGCCCGGACGAGCGCCGGGTCCTGTCCACCCTTGGACAGTTGCCCTCGGCCCTCAGCGGTATTGACGGTCCTGCCATCCTCATCATCGGAGAGGTCGCCGCCTTGGCGGAAGATGCGACCCTTCTGGATCAAGTTTTAGAGCGAGTTCAGGCATGAGCGCCGAGTTTTTAAAGGCCCTGACAGCCAATCGGCTGAGCGAGGGGGACGTGGTCTTTTGGTCTAGCGGTCAATGGGTCGAACAGTTTGCCGACGCGGAACTCTTTACCGAAGAGGCTCCGGCTGAGGCGGCGGTGGAGCTGGCCAAGGCGCAGCCCCGCATCGTCGTGGACGCCTATCTCATCGATGTGACCCGCAGTGATCAGGGCGTAGCCCCGGTCAGCTATCGCGAACGTCTTCGGGCGCTCGGCCCAACCAATGAACTGGGACACGGCAAGCAGGCCCTTGGCGGGGCCGCCATCGCCGCCCTGCAAGCCGCGTCCGGAGCCGCCCGCTCGACCGGTCGCCTTGACCTCATCCGTCGCAAGTAAGGACGCCGCATGTACCGCTATGATGCGATTGATAAGGAATTTCTGACCGACCGCTCGAACGAGTTTCGGCATCAGGTTGGCCGCCGCTTGGCAGGCGAGTTGAGCGAAGATCAGTTCAAGCCCTTGCGCTTGATGAACGGTCTCTATCTACAACTGCACGCCTATATGCTGCGGGTTTGTATTCCCTATGGCACGTTGAATGTGGCGCAGGTCCGCCGTCTGGCTTGGATCGCGCGGACCTATGACAAGGGCTATGGCCATTTCACAACCCGCCAGAATATCCAGTTCCACTGGGTCAAGCTGCGCGATGCTCCGGATATTCTCGATGCTCTGGCCGAGGTGGATCTCCACGCCATCCAGACCTCGGGCAACTGTATCCGCAACACCACCTCTGACCCGCGCGCCGGTGCCACGGCGGAGGAGATCGATGATCCTCGCGTCTGGTCCGAAGCGATCCGTCAATGGTCAACCTTGCATCCGGAATTTTCGTACCTGCCGCGCAAGTTCAAGATTGCGGTGACGGCTTCGGCCAAGGATCGGACCGCGGCTCGGGTTCACGATATTGGCCTGGCTCTGTGCCGGGGCCGCGATGGCACCTTAGGCTTTGAGGTCATGGTCGGCGGCGGCATGGGGCGCACGCCCTTTATCGGTCAGACGATCAAGGAATTCCTGCCCGCGACCCGGCTGCTGTCCTATCTGGAAGCGGTTTTGCGGGTCTATAACCGCGCCGGTCGCCGAGACAATATCTATAAGGCCCGGATCAAGATTTTGGTCTCATCGCTGGGTGCCGAAGAGTTTGGCCGTCAGGTCGAAGAGGAGTGGGCTCAGATCGATGCGGCCCGCGCCGACCTTCCCGACACCGAACTGGCCCGCATTCGCGCGGCCTTTATCCAGCCGGGCCTAGAGGTCCTGCCGCCCGTCAGTGACAGCTACGAGGCCGCCCGCGCCGCCAATCTAGCGCTGGCTCGCTTTGCGCGCAACAATGTCAGTGCCCATAAGGCCCCCGGCTATGCCATCGTCGATGTCTCGCTCAAGGCCCATGACGCCACCCCGGGCGATGCCAACTCTGATCAGTTGGAAGCCATCGCCGACCTAGCCGAGCGTTTCAGCCTTGGCGACATCCGCGTGACGCATGAGCAGAACCTCGTCTTGCCGCACGTCAAGCAAAGCGATCTTCCCGCCCTGTTCGAAGGCTTGGTGGCTGTGGGTCTGGCAACGCCGAACATCAATCTGGTGTCCGATATCATCGCCTGTCCGGGGCTGGACTATTGCGCTCTGGCCAATGCCCGCGCCATTCCGGTGGCCCAGTCCATTGCTCAGCGTTTCCTTGATGCGGATCGGGCAGAGCTGGTGGGCGAGCTGAAGATCAAGATTTCGGGCTGTATCAATGCCTGCGGTCACCACCATGTCGGCCATATCGGTATTCTCGGCGTCGATAAGAAGGGTGAGGAATATTATCAGCTCACCCTCGGCGGCTCTGGCGCAGAAGATGCCAGCATCGGCAAGATCCTCGGCCCCGGCCTCAATGCCGATCAGGTCGCTCCAGCGGTGGACCGTCTCGTCGAGGTCTATCTGGCGGAGCGCCAAGGCGAGGAGCGCTTCCTCGACACCTATCGCCGCATTGGCATGACGCCGTTCAAGGAGGCCGTCTATGTCGACGCTCATTAAGTACACCGCCAACGGCGCGACCGAGATTGAGAACGCCTTCGTCTCTGTGGTCGATGGTGAACCCGTGCCGCAGGGCGCGGACATCATTGTCTCGCTGGGCCGGATCAAGGCCGAGGGCGAGGCCCTGCTGGCCAGCGGCGTTCGGGTTGGGGTTCAGATTGAACCGGCTGAGGCGGTTGAAGACTTGGCAGAGCTCTTGCCACGTCTGGCCCTCGTTGCCGTAGCCTTCCCGAAATTTCGTGATGGCCGGGCCTATACCTCCGCGACCCTGCTGCGTCAGCGGTTGGGCTTTAACGGCGAGGTTCGGGCGGTGGGCGATGTCTTGCGCGAGCAGGCCTATGTCATGACCCGCTGCGGGATTGATGCCTTTGTGCCGGCCGATGGCTCCAGCGCGGCGGAATGGTCGCGGGCGGCGGGTCACTTTCGCCATGTCTATCAAACCGCCGCTGATGGCCGCACCCCGGCCCATGCCGAGCCCGGCAGGCGCTAGGCCTATGGCTCTGGATTTGACAACAGATAAGGCCACGAGTGGCGCGCTCAGTCTTGCTGAACGGCTAGATCACGATCTGCGCCATGCCTCGCCGCAGGAGATCTTGGCGCGGGCGGTTGAAACCTTTGGTGACCGCTTGGCGCTAGTCTCGTCCTTTGGGGCGGAGTCGGCGGTGCTGTTGCATATGGTCGCCCAGATCAAGCCAGACATGCCGGTCCTGTTCCTCGACACGGGGATGTTGTTCGGTCAGACCCTCGATTATCGCAAGTCCCTCGCAGCCCGCCTTGGCCTGACCGATGTGCGGGACCTGCGGCCTCAGTTTCAAGATCTGGCGACGGGCGATCCTAAGGCCGATCTATGGAAGATTGATACGGACGGCTGTTGTCATATCCGCAAGGTCCTGCCGCTCGACCGGGCCTTGGGCGCATTTGATGGCTGGATTACGGGCCGTAAGCGGTTCCATGGCGGCGACCGGCTGCGCTTAGCCGTGGTTGAGCAGGCAGCCGATCAGGTCAAGTTCAACCCGCTGGCCAATTGGGACAAGGCCGATCTGGACGCCTATATCGCCCAACATGATCTGCCGCCCCATCCCTTGGTGGCCCAAGGCTACCCCTCCGTCGGCTGCTGGCCCTGCACCAATCCGGTCGAAGAGGGCGAGGATGTTCGCGCGGGACGCTGGGCCGGTTCGGACAAGACCGAGTGCGGCATTCACCGTCCTCTCGACATGGATAATGATGCCGGAGATGTCGGCGCCGATATTTAGGGCTTAGGGGTTGGCGTCGCGGCATTGGCCTTCGGCCAAGCCGGTGGGCAGCCCTTAAACTCCCCGATCCGATGGGCCGAAAGGGTCTTGAGGTTCAGGCCCTTCTTCATCAGGGGCTGCATCGAATAGGATCCAAAGCCGGTAAAGAGGTCGATCATGGCCCCGCGAATGGCCCCGCCCGTGTCGGACGCGTACCACATGCCATCATGGACACCGCCGCCGGGCACCGGTAGGCCGACCGTCTCGGGAATATAGACCACAGACCCCTTGGGAACGATCTTTGGGTCGATGGCGACCGTGCGCATCGGTACGACCTTGCAGCCTAGAGAGTCCTTACTGCCAACCCCCTTAGCCCCGACATGGTACATCCTTATGGCAAGCTTCCAGTCGGGCAGCATCGTTGCGGCAGGCCCCAAGGCGAGGCTGCTCACCTGTTCGAGGGCGGAATTGACCAGATCGCCGATGGGATCGTCTGCAGGGGGCTTTTCGTTCGCCGTTGATGCGGGAGCCACAGGCTTTGCGGGCGTTGCGTTCTGTCCCCACGCGGCCGGAACCGCCAGACCGGCTGAGATCAGGAACCCAATGACGAGGGAAAGGCGCGTGCGTCGAGACAAGATCTACCAGAGGTCAGCCTTGGCGTATTGAGCCGCCGCTATTTAAGGGGCATGAAGGGCCCGGATCAACCCTGTTGGTGAAGGTGCTGCTTCATGACCCTGCAAATCTATGGTGATCGAATCTCGGGAAACTGTCTGAAGGTCAAGTGGACGGCGGACTATCTGTCGATCCCGTATCAATGGATCGACATTGATGTCCTGAAAGACGAGGCCAAGACGCCGACCTTTTTGGCGCTCAATCCCGCCGGTCAGGTGCCGACGGTCGTGCTCGAAGATGGGCGGGTTTTAGCCCAGTCCAACGCCATCATCACCTATCTGGCTGAGGGGTCTGATCTGATCCCTGCGGACGCCTATGACCGGGCCAAGATGCTGGAATGGATGTATTGGGAGCAATATAGTCATGAGCCCTATATCGCCGTGGTGCGGTTTCAACGGCACATGATGGGCAAGAGCGCCGACCAGATCGAGCCGCGCCTGATGGAGCGGGGCTATGGGGCCTTGGCGCGGATGGAGGCAGGACTCGCGGGCCGCGCCTATCTGGCCTCAGATCGTGTGACCTTGGCCGATCTGGCCTTGGTGGCCTATACGCGACTTGCACCTCAGGGCGGATTCGATATGCAAGTCTATCCGCTCGTTCGGGCTTGGATTGCGCGAGTCGAAGCGGACCTGAACATTACCGACTGATCGAAAAGGCGGCGCTCTATGACGGTTTCCCTCTCTGGGCGCGCGCGCCTTGGACTTTCGGCCTTAAGCGCCGTCATCGCGCTGGCCGTCCCGGTCTCAGCCTTGGCCTGGGGCGCGACGGGCCATCGGATCATCGCTGAGGCGGGCATGCAGGCCTTGCCCGCAGGCCTTCCCGCCTTCCTTCATAAACCCGACGCCGTGATCACCGTGGGTGAGTTGGCCCGCGAACTGGACCGGTCCAAGGGGGCAGGGCGGCTTCATGACTCCATGCGTGACCCCAGCCACTTTGTGGACCTGGATGACAAGGGCCTGATCTTCGGTGCCATGGCTTTAGAGCCCATGGTCGCGACCCGTTCGGACTATGAAACGGCCCTGCGCGCGGGCGGTACGGATAGTGGCAAGGCGGGTCTCTTGCCCTATGCTATGGTCGATGGCTGGCAGCAGATTACCAAGGACTTTGCCCACTGGCGCGTACTGACCGCCGCCTTGCCAAGGGCCAAAGACCCGCAGCAACGGGCTTGGATCAAGGCCGATCTGGCGCGGCGCGAGACCCTGATCCTCAACAATATTGGCATCTGGGCCCACTTTATCGGCGATGCGAGCCAGCCACTCCATACCAGTATTCATTTTAACGGATGGGGCGATGGTCCCAATCCAAAGGGCTATTCGATGGCCCGAACGATCCATGGCAGTTTTGAAGGGGCGCTGGTGCGACAGGTGATGGATCCCGTCCGTCTGAAGGCCGCCATGACGCCCTACACACCGTGCGGCTGCACCATCGAGCAGATGACGGTCCGCTATTTGCGCGCCACCAATGCCGAGGTCGAGCAGCTCTATGAGCTTGAAAAGGCGGGCGGCTTGGTTGCTAGCGACCCGCGCGGGCAGGACTTCGTCAATCGTCGCCTCGCAGCGGGCGCATCGAGTCTGCGCGATATGGTGGCTGAGGCTTGGGCCGCTAGCGCCAACAGCAAGGTCGGATGGCCCGAGGTCAGCGTCGCCGATGTGGTTAGCGGCAAGGTCGATGTCTATCCGTTGCTCTATGGGCAGGACTAGGCCCATAGCGATTTGCTATTTGTCTTGGGCCAAAATGATTTAGCCTAAGGGACTTAGACAAGCCTCGCCGATCAAGGCATGGCCGGGAGGATCCGATGACGTCATTCTATGACCGCCACATCATGCCCAAGCTGATTGGCTGCGCCTGCGCCTCCAAGCCGATCATGAAGCAGCGGGCTAAGGTCGTGCCTTTGGCCAAGGGGCGGGTGCTGGAGTTGGGCATCGGAGGCGGCCTGAATCTGGCCTTCTATGATCCGAAATTGGTCAGCAGCGTCGAAGGCGTCGATCCCTCCGACGAGCTTCGCGCCTTTGCTGAGGCGGCCCCGCGTCCTGAGGGCCTGAATGTGACCATCGCCAAGGGAACCGCTGAGGCCCTACCTTTCGCCGATGGCAGCTTTGACACGGTGGTCTGCACCTTTACCCTCTGCTCCGTGCAAGACCCGGCCGCCGCCTTGGCTGAGGCCAAGCGCGCCTTGAAGCCGGGTGGGACCTTCCTGTTCTGTGAGCACGGCCTCGCCCCCGATCCCAAGGTGCAAACCTGGCAGCGCCGGATCGAGCCGATCTGGAAGCGGATGGCGGGCGGTTGCCACATGACCCGTCCCATTGCCAGCGCCATCGCCGCCGCAGGATTTCAGTTGCAGGATCAGCATGGCATGTACCTGCCTGGTACACCTCAAATCCTAGGCTGGAGCGAATGGGGCAGCGCCGTTGTGGCCTAAGCGCCTTGGGGTTGCACTTGACCTCTGTTAGACTGCATCCATGAGCGTGCGCGCTGATTTTCGTCTCGAAGAGGCCGAGGGCACCTGTCGCATCATCGCCAGTGGTGATTGGACATCGGTGCAACTGGGCAAGGCGGGCGCGCGGCTTGTCCAAGCGGTGCAGGCAGCGCCCAACGCGATCATGGATCTGTCTGAGGTGGCGAGGCTGGATACGGCGGGCGCCTTGGCGGTGGTTCGTGCCCTTGACGGCCAGATGGACGCTCAGCGGCTTAGGGGCAGACCGGCGACGCTTCACCTACTCGCGCTTGTCGCCGATGCCGCCGCTTTGGAAAAGCCAGCTGCGCCCGTCAACCGACCCTTCCATGCCTTGGTCGAACGGGTTGGACGGGGAATCTACTCCATCGGCGACGATATCTATGACACCTTTGCCTTTAATGGCAGCCTACTCGCCGCCATCGGACGGGCCGTGCGCAGTCCCCAGAGGGTGCGTTGGGCCGCCTGTTTCTCGCTGGTCGAACGAGCTGGGCTGGATGCCATGCCGATTGTGGCGGTGACCAGCTTCTTCATCGGTGCGGTCATTGCCCTGCTCGGGGCAAACATGCTGTCGCAGTTCGGGGCCCAGGTCTTTGTCGTTGAATTGATCGGGATCGCGGTCCTGCGCGAGTTCAGCGTCATTATCACCTCTGTGCTCCTCGCCGGTCGGTCTGCCAGTAGCTTTGCCGCCGAGATCGGCTCGATGAAGATGAGCCAGGAAATTGATGCCATGCGGGTGCTGGGTATCGATCCCTTTGATGCCCTGATCATTCCAAGGTTCTTTGCGCTTCTGTTCGCCATACCAATCTTGACCTTTATCGCGACCCTGTCGGGGCTTTTGGGCGGGATGCTGGTGACCTGGTCGGTGCTCGATCTTGGGCCATCCTTCTTCCTGCAACGGATCGTCGAGAATGTTGGCATCACCCATTTCTGGATCGGCATGAGCAAGGCTCCGGTGATGGCCGCGGTCATTGCATCCATCGGCTGTCGTCAGGGCATGGAGGTCGGCGGCGACGTGGAGTCTCTGGGCCGGCGAGTGACCTCAGCGGTGGTGCAGGCGATCTTTTCCCTGATCCTGATCGATGCGGTCTTTGCCCTGATCTATATGGAGCTCGACCTATGAGCCCCAGCCAGACCCCCGTCATCGAGATCAAAGGCCTAGCCTCCCGCTTTGGTGAGCACGTCATCCATCAAGGATTGGACCTGACAATTACCGAAGGCGAGATCGTGGGTGTAGTCGGTGGCTCGGGCTCGGGTAAGTCCGTACTTCTCAACACCATCTTGGGCCTAAAGCCTATTGATGAGGGCACGATCCAGATCTTTGGTGTGGACCTATCCGAGGCCAGTCGCGCCACACGCAGTTCAGTCGATCGGCGTTGGGGGGTCCTGTTCCAACGCGGCGCGCTCTTTTCCAACCTGACGGTGGGCGAGAATGTCGAGGCTCCGATGCTTCAGCATGGCAACCTGTCGGTCAGGGATATGCGCGAATTGGCAGCCTTAAAGATCGCGCTGGTCGGCCTGCCGCCCCACGCCATTGACCTTAAGCCGTCGGAGTTGTCTGGCGGTATGATCAAGCGGGCCGCTTTGGCGCGGGCGCTGGCCCTTGATCCGGAGTTGCTATTTTTGGACGAGCCGACCTCGGGTCTCGATCCGATTGGAGCCGGAGCGTTCGACGAACTGATCGCGGACCTTTCGGCCAGTCTGGGTCTCACGGTCTTTATGATCACGCACGATCTGGACAGCCTCTATACCATCTGTGATAGCGTAGCGGTGTTGGCGGATAAGAAGATCGTCGCCAAGGCTTCGGCCCACGCGTTGGAACAGTCGAAACATCCTTGGATCCAAGAGTATTTTTGTGGTCCTCGAGGTCGGGCAGCGGCGGCTTCTGTCGCAGCGTCCAGCCGATTAAAGGGCCCGGCACCGGGTGCCGAGGAGGCAGGTTGATGGAACGCAATGCCAACTATTTCTTGGTGGGATTGATCTCTCTGATCCTGCTGATCCTTTCGGCGGTCTTTGTCACCTGGCTGGCGCGGGTTCAGTTTGCCCAAGACTATGCCATCTACGACATCTCCTTCGTCGGCCCTGTGCGCGGCTTGTCTGAAGGCGGAGAGGTCCACTTCAACGGCATCAAGGTCGGTGAGGTGACCAAGATTTCGCTCGATCCAAAGGATACTAAGCGCGTCATCGCCAAGGCCCGGATCACCTCCGACGTGCCCATTCGCACGGACTCCTACGCCACGCTGGAGCCGCAGGGCATTACCGGCGTCAACTATGTCCAGATCACCGCAGGCACATCCTCCAAGCCGCTCTTAAAAGATGCCGCCGCGCGCGGGACCGTGCCGGTTATTATGAGCCAGCAAGGCCCCCTTGCGGACCTTTTGGAGGGCGGCGGAACCGTTCTGACCCGTACCTTGGATGCGATCAATCGCGTCAATCAGGTGATGTCCGACGAGAATATCAAGAGCCTCGGTCACACCCTCAAGAACATCGAAGCTGTGACCGCCGAAGTTCGCGACCGAAAAGCCATCTTGGCGGAAGCGGAAACCGCGCTGAAAGATATTGATGCGGCGGCCTTGGCCCTGAAAACCGCCAGTGACTCCACCGACGCGCTTATGAAGGGCGATGCGACCAAGACCCTTGCCGATGTTAGTGCCGCCTCCGATGAGTTGAAGGCCGCGACGGCAGAGGCGCGGGCTATGATTGTGCAACTGAAAGAGCCGACGGCAGAGTTCGCCAAAACCGGTTTGCCCCGCCTAAGTTCGGCGATCTCGACCCTGCAGGCCGCAGCGGAGTCCTTGAACCGGCTGGCCACCGAAGCTGAAGTCAATCCCCGTGGCCTTGTCACTAAGGCCCCGGCTAAGGAACTGGAGGTCCGCCCATGACCCGTGCTGCTCATCTCATTCGGCGCATAGCGTCGATAGCCGCTCTGGGTCTGGTCAGCATCAGCCTTGCAGGCTGCGTGACGCTTTTGCCGAAGGCTAAGCCGGTTCAGCTCTACCATCTGGGCCTAGAGGCTCAGGCGGACGCTCAGGCGACCGCAAAGGGGGCCGGGGTTCCCGTGCTTCAAGGGGCCATTCAATTCAACCGCGACGTGGCGGGCGACCGCCTCCTGACCCGCCAGGGCGATCAAGCCGCCTATGTGGCCGATGCGCGTTGGACCATGCCGGCGTCCCTGATGTTCGAAGAGAGCTTGGCCAATGCCTTTATGCGGGGCAGTGGCGATGCGCGTCTAATCTCATCCAAGGATCCGGTCAGCGCTAAACTGATCCTGCGTTTGGATGTGCGGGCCTTGGAGGTTCGCTACAGTGAGGGATCGCGCCGGTCACCAGTCGCCGCCGTGATGATCAGTGGTCTTCTGGCCGATGCTGACAAGCGCACGATCGTGAGCCAATCGGCCTTCGACTGTCAGGTTCCAGCCAAGAGCAATCGTGTCCAATCGCTGGTTTCGGCGATCAACGAGGCCCTGTCCGATTGTCAGACCAAGGTCGTGGCCTGGACGGACCAGACCGCAGCGGGCGTGATCAAGCCGAAGGACTAAAGACCGGCCAGCGTTCCTTGATCTCGCGGCCATCATAGAGCGCGATATCGCCGAACTGCAGGAGCACCGCCTCGCTCTGGTTCGGCCGCAGGAAGATATAGTCGTCGGCCTGCAGCGTCACCTTGTTTGAACCGGTGATCAACTCTTGATTGCTCGAGCGTCCAAAGAGTGACGAATATTCCAAACCCGGTGGTGAGACCGGAGTAGCCAGCCAATGGCCGCCATGGATGAAGAAGGCGCGACTGGTGTTGGGGTCCATGAACCTCAGCAGGCCCGCCAATTGCTCCGCCGTGGGCAGTAGGGTTTCAGGCAGGGCCTTGATCACCGGCGTGGCGATAAAGGCGGCTGGGACATGGTCGGTCAGGGTGTCGGTGTCGAAATCCACGGGCTTGACGAAGGCCGAGCCGACAGAGACCTCGGTGGCATAGGGATTGTCGCGGTGCATGTGGAAGGTTGGGCTGCCGGCCGTATTGAGCGTCATGCCCTCTAAGGCAAAGTCCGCGCCGCGGACCTGATCGATAAAGGCTTGATAGGTCTTTTGACTGCGCGCCAAGGCGTTGGCCCGCGCTTCGCCAGCGGCGACATGGGACAGGTGGGGATCATAGCCCATTAGGCCTGAGAGAGTCAGATTCGGCGTGGCCTTGATCTTATCCAGCGCCGCCTTAAACCCCTCGGGACCCGAAAATCCGCCGCGATGAAGGCCAATGTCGATTTCCAGATTGACCCTCATCGGCGCGCCATTGGCGGATGCGAGAGCGGTATATTGGTCGAGGCGTTCAGGGCTATCGATCAGCCACTGAAGTTGCTTCGCCGGGTCAAAGGCGTTGCGATGAAGGTCGCGAAAGAACCCCTTGGCCTCGGCGGCGGCGAGGGGCTTGCCCATCAGATAGTCGCCGCCCGGACGCTCGACCGCCATGGTGGCCATCATCGGGGCGTTGAAGACCATGAACCGTTCTGTGCCCATGCCCTCGGCCACCGCATCAATGAGGCTGGCGCAGGGCAGCGACTTGACCACGATCCGCAGATGCTGACGGGCGGGCAGGGCGGCCTTGACGGCCTTGATATTGGCCTCGAGCCTTGCCTGATCAATGACCAAGGTCGGACGGGCCAGACCCGCGCGCTCTAGGGCGGAGGACAGGCCAAGGAAATAGGCGTCGTGGGGACCGCCCTGATCGCGTTTACGCATCGATAGTCCTCCAAGGGTCAGGGCCGCTAGGGCGCCGCCCGCCAATCCTGCCCGCACAAGTCCGCGTCTTGAGGGGGCGTCAGACATTGAACAGACCCTTGAGATAGAGGTTCAGCATCCGACCTTCTGGATCAAGCTGTTGTCTTAGGGCCCTGAAATCATTCCATTTTGGGTAAAGGGCTTCAAGCGCTTGGCCTTGAAGATTATGCAGCTTGCCCCAGTGGGGCCGCCCGCCGTAGCGCAAGAGGATCGGCTGGATCAACTCGAACATGAAGGCGAACTCATCGCGATAGTGGCAATGGACGGCTATCGAGCCGCGCGGCCCACCCTGGAAAGGCGAGAGCCAGGCATCGTCCGGCGCAATGCGGCGCGCCTCAATGGGGAAGAAGACGTCTGGACGCTCGCGCTCGATGGTCTCAACCACCTCTTTGAGAGCCTTGAGCTGGTTTTCGGCGGGAAGATGGAACTCCATCTCATTGAACCGTTCGGGCCGGTCGGTGGACAGGAGCTTCCAGCCCTCATCAACGGCTTCTTCCGGTTTTGCACTGGATAACAGTGCCTTACCGGCGGCTTTTCGCAAAGTGGTAGAGAATCCGAGCAGATTGCGCAAGCCCTTTAGCGCCACGAGGATCGTATCATCCTGTTCGTTGGCGCGCTCGCGGGCGGGCAGGTCGGTCTCGTCATGGCTGATACAGGCGGCCATGTCGGTGAAGGGGATGGCATAGAATTCATAGTTGCGGTGCTTGGCCCAGCGCCCCTCAGCCTCGGCCAGCGCCTGCTCCAGCGGCTCGACCCAGACGTGGCGGTGCAGGCGACGGTTCGGCGTCGTGCGCAGTGTGGCCTTGGTAATGACGCCTAGCGCGCCAAGCGAGACCTTGGCGGCTTGGAAGATGTCCGGCTCGTGGGTGGCGTCGCAATCGATCAGATCGCCGTTTGGTGTCGCCAAGGTCAGGGCCACCACATCGCCGTGGATGGCAGTCAGGGCCTTGCCCGTGCCATGGGTTCCGGTGCCCAGCGCCCCGCCCAGAGACTGCTTATTGATGTCGGGCAAATTGGCCATGGCCCGCCCCTTGGCGGCCAGTTCCGGACCCAAGGCCCCCAGACGGGTTCCGGCCTGAACCATGGCATTGTCCCCTTGCCAGCCCACAATCCCCGACATCTGATCGAGCGAGATCATGGTCCCCGGCGTCACGGCCAGCGCGGTGAAGGAGTGCCCGGCCCCGACCACTCGGATGGGACCTGGTGCCGTCTTAAGGATATGGGCCACCTCCTCAGCGCTGGTCGGCGCGAGGCGAGACTGGGGATAGCAATGCTGAATGCCTGACCAGTTGCGCCAGACCACCCGGCCTTGGTTATCGGTCGAGGGCGGGGCCAGCGGTTCGGGCTTATCCTGGCTGGCAATCGCAACCGCGGCGACGCCTGTTCCTGCGACGGCGGCTCCGGCCCCAAGGGCGGTGAGGGCGGTTCGGCGACTGATCATGGTTTCGGCTCCGGCTGATCGGCCATGAAGCGGATCAGGGCTTGGTGATCTTGAGGGCTGCAGGTCAGGCATTGGCCGCCCGCAGGCATGCCGCGATAGCCTTGCAGCACATGGTCGACCAGCATCGGCAGGCCCTGTTTCCAGCGCGGGTCCCAGGCGGCGTGATCGTGAACCAGCGGCGCGCCGGTCCCGGCCACCGAGTGACAGGCCTTACAGGCGCTTTCGTAGAGACTGGCAATGCGCGGATCGGCCGGGCGCAGGGCCAAGGCCTCTTGCGGTGTCGGGGCAGGGGGCACAGGCTTGCTACAGCCGCTGAGCAGCAATGCGCCGCCAATCAGTACCCCGCCGAGAATCCTCCCCTGAACCATCATCCATCCCCGTTTTGCCCCATCCTAAGGAGCATCGCAGCTTTGGCAACGGTTAGAGCGTTTGGACCCTAGAGGCCCGCTTGGCGCTTGGCGGCAGTGACGGTGTTTTGCAGCAGGCAAGCGACGGTCATCAGGCCAACGCCGCCCGGAACCGGGGTGATGGCGCCCGCGACCGCCTTGGCCTCGTCAAAGGCCACATCACCGACCACGCGCGTCTTGCCCTCAGCCGCCGCCACCGGATCGCGCGAGGGGACGCGGTTGATGCCGACATCGATCACGGTCGCGCCCGGCTTGACCCAATCGCCGCGCACCATCTCTGGACGGCCCACCGCCGCGACCAAAATATCGGCTTGGCGGCAAAGGGCTGGCAGGTCGCGCGAGCGCGAATGGGCGATGGTGACGGTGCAGTCGGCCTGAAGCAGCAGCTGAGCAATCGGCTTGCCCACCAGGTTCGAGCGGCCAATGACCAGCGCATTGAGGCCGCGCAGATCGCCCAAGGTCTCTTTCAGCATGATCATAGAGCCCAGCGGCGTGCAGGGCGTCAGGGCTGGTTGCCCATTGGCCAGCAGCCCCGCATTGACCACGTGCAGACCGTCAACATCCTTGGCCGGGTCGATGGCGGCGATGACCTCATTGCTGTCCAGATGGTCAGGCAGGGGCAGTTGCACCAAGATGCCATGGATGGCGGGATCGGCATTCAGCGCCTTGACGATGGCCACCAGATCCCCTTGAGCCGTATCGGCCGGCAGGCGGCGGGTCACGGACAGCATCCCGCATTCCTCGGTCTGCTTACCCTTATTGCGCACATAGATCTGGCTGGCCGCATCCTCACCGACCAGCACCACGGCCAGACCGGGTGTCAGACCATGCTTGGCCTTCAACTCGGCCACTTCGGCAGCGACACTGTCGCGCACGTTCTGAGAATAGACCTTGCCATCAATGATACGCGCGTCGGTCATGGGCTCTCCAATAGGCAAGGCGCGGCAGGGCACGGCCCGCCGCAAAAGGGCTGGCGTCTAGTACGGTGATTGGGGGGCAGAGATCAACCATTCAACCGCTTTGACGCCCATTTGCCACCCATCCCCGCCAGACCCCTTGCCCCCCGCCCCACACCGCGATATAGGACCACCCCTTCGCAAGAAGCGGACGCATAGCTCAGCGGGAGAGCACTGCCTTCACACGGCAGGGGTCGTAGGTTCAATCCCTACTGCGTCCACCAATCTTTTCACACAGTTTAGCCGGTCCCTCGGGCCGCCTCGTAGGTCCGCAGATTTGCGCCGGGGACGCGGCTCACGCGTGCCTATTTTACCCGTCGCTTCATGCGGCGTCGCAAAGGGGGCTGTGACCTAAAATCCCTCCTTGGTTGAATTATTCCCGGATTAGCTGAAGGGGCGTTTTAATCCTCAATTCCGTGATATTAATAAACTATTAAGTGTGTGGTCCTCGTCTAATGCGTCAACTTCTGCTGGCTATTGTCTTTGCGCTGACATGCGCGTCAGCGTCGGCGCAAATTGCCTACATTCCGAACCAAAACGACAACAATATGTCGGTGATCAACACCGCGACCAACAGCGTCGTCTCCACAGTCGCAGTGGGGGAGCAACCCTATGGCGTGGCCGTGAGCCCTGACGGCGCTCGAGTCTATATTACCAACTATAACCGCCGTACCGTTTCGGTGATCAACACCTTGACCATGACGATGGTCGCCACAGTTTCGGTCGGAAACCGGCCCATTGGTATTGCTATGAGGCCTGACGGCGCTCGGGCCTATGTTGCGAACTTCGCGTCGCTAGCGGGCAATAGTGTCTCCGTGATCGACACGGCGAGCAACAGCGTGGTGGCCACAGTGCCGGTAGGACAAGGGCCGTCTGGCGTTTCCGTTACGCCAGACGGCGCTCGGGTCTATGTGTCCAACATCGGCGGTGACAGCGTCTCGGTGATCGAAACCTCGACGAACACCGTTATCGATACTGTGCCGGTAGGAACAGATCCCTTTAGCGTTTCCACGAGCCCAAACGGCGCTCGCGTCTATGTCGCGAACTATAATGGAAATAGTGTCTCCGTGATCGACACCGCGAGTAATAGCGTCGTCGCCACGGTCGGCGTCGGATTGAACCCCTATGGCGTGGCCTTTAGTCCCAATGGCACGCGTGCCTATGTTACGAACTATAATGGTAACAGCGTCTCAGTTATCGATACGACAATCGCCACTCCCAGCGTCGTGGCCACGGTGGCCGTAGGAATCGGCCCGGTTGGTTTGTCTGTGAGCCCTGATGGATCTCGCCTCTATGTTACAAACGCGGGCGACGGCACACTCTCGGGCACGGTCTCGGTCATCGACACGACAACCGCGATCCCCACCGTCATCGCCACTATTGGGGTAGGACGATATCCTCAGGCGGTTGGAAACTTTATAGGTCCGGTGCCCCCGGCTACCCCCGTCTCGACCCTGTCTCAGTGGGCGATGATCCTACTTGGGCTGATCTTGGCGGGCGGCGCGGCGGTCATGATCCATCAAAGGCGCGGTTCTCATCCGGTGATGTGATCGCCCCCGGATTGGTGAGCCTACATCAACCCCTTCAATTCCTCGACCCGCCCTTGCGTCTGTTCTGTCTCGCAGCGTAGGCGGGCGGCTTCTTTGATGAGGGGGTCGGTGGAGGTTTCGGCGGCCTTGATGTTGCAGTCGGCGGTTTTCTTTTTGGCCCAGGCGCGTTGGATCTCGACATTTTGGGCGCGGACCGGATCGGGCAGGGATTTCCAGACCTCGGAATAGGCTTGGATGGCCAGCTTGTTTTCGGCGGTGGCCAGTTCGAGATCGGCTTGGCTTTGGGCCTGGGTCTGTTGGTCGAGTAGGGCCTGTTGGGCTTGGGCGGCGGCGGCTTCGGTCTGTTGACTGGCCTCCTGCATCGGCAAGACCATGT
>CANFKD010000055.1 GCA_947447115.1 Caulobacteraceae bacterium | reverse complement strand
TGACGCAATTTTTGAAGATGAGACTTAGGTTTTAGATCTGTGATTTGGAGGCTTATTCTTGGCTATTTCGCCCGTCTGACTTGGTGGGGATAAGTTGTTTCCACCCCACTACTTCCCATAATTACTATTAGACGAACAACATTTGTAGTGCGGTGGATTCTATTCCGAAGTGCGAGTTTCTAGGATTTTTAGAAACTTAGCCCCTTTGGAGATTGCGCTATGGGATCGCGATATTCTCAGCTCAGCCTTACTGAGCGCCACTAGATTGCGCTCTGACACGTGTGTAAGCGAAGCGTTCACGAACCATTTTCGCCGAGACAGGCAGTGCCGGTTGTTTATTTCCTGTCAGAAATATGATTATATTTCTGACGGAGTTATCTCGATGCAGCCCTTGGCCGACCAAATCCTAGTTTACGCCGCCACCTTGCCCGAAGGCACAGCCTTTCGAGCAAAAGAGTTGTTGCACCTTGGAACTAGGGCCGGCATCGATCAGGCGCTGGCGCGACTCGAACGCTGCAGTTCGATAGTACGCATCAGCCGTGGCCTTTACTTTCGGCAAGTCTCGGGACGCTATGGACCTCGAACAGCACCTCCGAGCAAGGTGCTGACTAGTCTAGCCAACGCCACCGGCGAAACCATCGCCGAACACGGCGCGGCTGCCGCCAACGCCTTTGGACTAACGACCCAGATACCTGTCCGCAGCATCTATCTGACCTCCGGCCGCACCCGAACCGTAAATGTCGGCGGACAGTCCGTCGAATTACGCCACGCCCGTGAATGGGAGTTGCTACTCCCCAACCAAGCCGCAGGCGATGCATTGCGCGTGCTCTCCTGGGCGGGAAAACCTAGGGCGAAGGAAACCATCAGCACCCTCAAAGGCAAACTGGCTCCAGAAGACCAACAAAACCTTCTGAACCTGCGTGGGCGCTTGCCAACTTGGGTTGCTCAAGAAGTTTCGAGTTTTGCTCGTGGCTGAGCCGTTCCTGAAGCTTGGCCGCGAAGACCGTAGGGAAGTCCTTGAGGCAGCTTTTGGACGCGGCCTCGCCCGCTCCATGGCTCTATTGGAAAAAGATGTATGGGTGGTTTGGGCGCTTGAAGCCCTCTTCGGGTCACCTTACGCGGAAGACTTGGCGTTCAAGGGCGGTACATCGCTCTCCAAAGCCTACAAAGTCATTTCGCGTTTCTCAGAAGACGTGGATCTCACCTATGACATCAGAAAATTGGTTGACGACAAGGCCGGCCAGCCAGAGGCACTAAGCCAGGTCGAGGCCAAAGCGCTCGGCCGAAAAATTCGGGAAAAGCTCCTTCCGCGCTTTCTTATGAACGAGGTCCTGCCCTATCTGGAGGCCCAGATTTTGACCCAAGGGCTTCCTGCGACAGTCGAATGTGAGAGTGAGAACCTATTCATCTCTTATGAGTCAGCCGCAGACTATCCGGCGTACGTTCGTCCTAGAGTTAAACTGGAGTTTGGTGCTCGTTCGACCGGGGAGCCAGCGACGCGGATCGAGGTCACCTGTGATCTTGATACAATATTCGCGGAAGTGACCTTTCCTATAGCAACACCTCGCGTGATGACTGCTGAGCGAACATTTTGGGAGAAAGCCACCCTCGCCCATGTCTACTGCTTAGAAGGAAAATTACGGGGCGCTGCTGGGTTTGCACGCCACTGGCATGACCTCGTCCGCCTAAATCGCGCGGGTATAGCTGACCGTGCGAAGTCCGATTTAGTGCTCGCACTGGCTGTCGCAGACCATAAGTCCAAGTTTTTTCCCGCAAAAGATGCCGCAGGCGAATGGGTTGATTATCAATCCGCGGTGAGCGGCGGACTCATCCTTATCCCACGAGGCGACGCCTACTTCGCACTCAAAGCAGACTACGAAGCAATGATCGAAGCTGGCTACCTGGAGAATGGAACCGAGACCTTCGAAATGCTCATGGACAGTTGTCGCGAACTGCAAGACGCCCTTAGCTCAAGGGTGTGAACAGCCAGGCCTTCGACTAGATCGGGCGCCGAGCGGGCTCTGCGCTACACGAAGGCTTCGCGCCCGCCCGCCGCTCTCCCCGCACATATCGAGGCTGATAGAAACAAAGGCTTGAGCCATCATGTGGGCAACGAGAGACGCACTTGGTTCAGAACCCACACAATTAGAGATGTCACTTATGGGCCGCTTGCTGACGCCAAACAGCGCTGATCTTAAGTTTGCCGTCATTCGCGTTTTTTCTTCGGCAAGGCGGCAATGCCGGTGAGCAGACGGCGTTCGCCCCGTCACAAAGGCTCGCGCGCGTGCGAAATTCATGCAAATGTCACTCAAAATAGCCGAGGAAACGCCTGATGGATCGGATGTTGCGAGTGGCGGCGATGTTGTGCATCGCCTTGAGTGTGGCGGCCTGCGGCCGTGCGGGGGTCGACGCCAAGCGGATTGAGACCGCCAAGGCCAGCGAATGGCTGACCTATGGTCGCAACTATGACGAGCAGCGCTTCAGCCCCCTGGATCAGGTCAACAAAGAGACCGTAAAGCGGCTGGGCGTGTCCTGGTGGGCGAGCTTCGACACCGACCGCGGGCAGGAGGCGACGCCGCTGGTGGCGGACGGCGTGCTCTTCACCACAACCACCTGGTCCAAGGTGTTCGCCTATGACGCAGCCAGCGGCAAGCCATTGTGGAGCTATGATCCAAAAGTTCCGGGTGAGACGGGCTTCAATGCCTGCTGCGACGTGGTCAATCGCGGTGTCGCCCTGTGGAAAGGCCGGGTCTATGTTGGCGCTCTGGACGGCCGCCTGATCGCCTTGGACGCCAAGACGGGAAAGGTCGTCTGGTCGGTGCAGACCACGGACCCCAAACTTCCCTACACGATCACCGGCGCGCCGCGGGCGGTGAAGGGTGAGATCCTGATCGGCAACGGTGGGGCTGAGTATCCTGTGCGAGGATATCTGTCCGCCTATGACGCCGAGACCGGCAAGCTGGACTAGCGTTTCCACATGATGCCCAATCCCAAGGGCGAACCCGATGGCGCAGCCTCGGACAAGGTAATGAAGGACTTCGCCTCTAAAACTTGGAGCGATGGTGCCTGGAAGCTGGGCGGCGGCGGGGCGACGCCCTGGGACGCCATCACCTATGACGTAAAGTCGAACCTCGTTTTCGTTGGCACCGGCAACGCCGGGCCCTGGAACGGCAAGATCCGCACCGGCGGCAAGGGCGACAACCTGTTCGCGGCCTCCATCGTGGCGCTCAACCCCGACACCGGCGAATATGTCTGGCACTATCAGACGACGCCGCGCGACGACTGGGACTTCGACGCTGTTCAACACCTGATGCTGGCGGACCTGCCGATCGACGGCAAGACCCAGCGGGTGGTGATGCAGGCAAACAAGAACGGCTTCTTCTATGTACTGAACGCAGCCAGCGGCAAACTGGTCTCTGCCGAAAAGTTTGTCAGGGTTGATTGGGCCGAGAAGGTCGATCTGAAGACCGGGCGCCCCGTTGAATCGCCGACCGCGCGTTATGAGCACGGGACCGAGCAAGAGCAAACGCCTGGCGCGTTGGGCGGCCACAATTGGCAGCCGATGGCGTTCAATCCTAAGGAAGGCCTCGTCTATATCCCGGCCCAAACCCTCTACATGGACTACACGGACCCCAAGGAGTTCTCGTTCGTGCCGGGGGCCTGGAACCTGGGATTAGGTCATTCGACCTTGTCGCCGACCCGGGTGCAGCCGACGCCGTTTGGCGAACTGATCGCCTGGGATCCCGTCGCCAAGAAGGCGCGCTGGAAGGCCGCCTTCGCCGAGCCCTGGCGCTCGGGCGTGCTCGCCACGGCCGGTGGGCTGGTTTTCCACGCTGCGGGACATGAGTTCATCGCTTTCGACGCGGCGACCGGCAAGGCGCTGTGGCGCTATGATGTCGGCGCCGGGGCCATCGCGGCCGCATCCACCTACGCCATCAACAACGAGCAGTACGTGGCCCTGATGGTTGGCTTCGGCGGCGCGGGCGGCATGGGTGGCGGTGAACCACGCCGGGACGGACGCCTCCTGGTCTTCAAGCTGGACGGCAAGGTCGTTCCAACCCCATTCCCGGCACCGGTCGTTCAGCCGCCGCTGGACCTTACCCAGGCGACACCGTCCAAGGGCAACATCGTCAAGGGCGAGGCGCTGAGCAATCAGTACTGCGTGACCTGCCACAACGCCGGCGGCTATCTGCCGGTGCTGTCGCGCTCGCCTGTGATCCTAGAGCCGGTTGGCTTTAAGGCGATCGTGATCGACGGTGCCTTAAAGCCGCATGGCATGGCGCCGTTCCGCCGGTTCTTCAACGAGGTCAGTGCCGAGGATCTGCGGGCCTACCTGTTGAGCCAGGCCAAGAAGCCCGTGCCCGCCGCCGCGCCGCAGATGACGCACGGCACCTAGAGTGAATAGCGCCAGGGCGGCATTGCCCGTCCCGGCTGCTTTCGCTAAGGCGGTTAAATCAAGGGTGATTTTGGCCTACGCCTAGGCTCAGGAAGCCCCCATGCTCGGTTTTTACCCTCAAACTTCTCCTCGCGTGCGCCTTCCTCAGATGTTGACGGCGTCGCGTCCGGTGACCGGGTGGTCCTAAGCCGTCCAGCGATACGCAAGGTGTTGTCTTGAATGAGGCCTGCGGCTTGCTCGACATAACCAGGAGTACAGCCCGGCAGGGCCGCAACGGCTTCGCTCGTCGCCACACGCTTTGCGATGAACCCATCGGCAAGCTGCTGGACACGGTCGCGCACGTCAGCAGGTCGATATCCCGCCGATTGGGCGATCACGTCCCAGTGGCGCGCCGCGACATCGCCGGGCTTGCGTCTGTGGCCTGCAATGTTCTGCGCG
The DNA here is from genome assembly GCA_947447115.1 of Caulobacteraceae bacterium. Classification (GTDB taxonomy): domain Bacteria; phylum Pseudomonadota; class Alphaproteobacteria; order Caulobacterales; family Caulobacteraceae; genus CAISGS01. Next base: position 12,159 of record CANFKD010000055.1, on the reverse strand, counting down.
AAATCCTGCGCCAATGTCGGCCATGCAAGGACCGTTGAGACGTCATAGAGCGGCGCGATGCGCGGTCCCGCACCGACCGGCAGGAGAAGGGAATAGTTCTTGGCGTGAGCGTCGCAATTAGCAACGAGGAAGTTGAAGATGACATTGTCCAGCAGCGAGAGGGCGTCCGTAGACGGCAAATAGCGCCCCGTGCTCAGGAGCATCGCCAAACTCGGTCCGGCAAGGGTGCCGCGCTCATATTTTCTACCCGGCGGGGTACCATTGGCCTGCGCAAAGTCTTCTTGATGAAGTCTTTGCAAGGCGCCTGCCTGGCTGACGCGCCGGTCATAGCGTAGCACGCAAATTGCACTGCGCCGGCCAGCAGCCAAGATGGTCGCCTCCACCTTGTTAAGGCCGATGGCTTGGGCTAATCGCAGGCAGTAGGTCTCGTTTTCGACGATGCCCGGTAAGATCGGATTGTCCGGCTTCACGATAATGGTCGAAGGTGCCCCGTTGCGTGGGATGGCCAGAACATCGCCGGGACCCGGTAGCCTAAGGACCGGCGCACCGCGCGCATCCAAAACTGCGAGGGCTGATTTCTTCTGGCCGCCTGCGAGCGACAGGCGAACGCCCTCCTCGCCAACGAGGAAAGGACGGTGTTGCAGGTCTTGGAAATGGCGCTCTAGAGCAGCTTCCGGATCATCGAGGCCATAGAAATCTGTAAGCGGGGTATAGGTCCACTCTGATCTCGTGGAGGGCAGGCCGAAGGAAAGCGCCCCGGCCGTGTCGCCGCCAATTGCACCCAGCACAGCCAACGTATCTGACCGGTCCAGACCTAGCGAGCGCGTAAGAATGCTCAGCTGATCTTCTTCCGGTAAGAGGTTGGCGAGCCAAGGGGAGATCACCTCGGAGGGGTAGGCCGCAGCGTCGAGGGGAATGGTTAGGGAAAGCGCGAAGGCCCCCTCTGTTGAAAGCCACTCTTCGCAATAGGAAAAGCTAAGCGCGCCCGTCTTCGCAACGGTTACCTCACCAACCTGAAACCCATCGAACCAGACCGTAACGCTTGTCACCTATAGTCCCCCAGGTCATAGCCCTTGGGACTGGCGACGGGCGTGGCTGCGGCAGCGCGGTCCTCAACAAGGTCGCCTGCGGCGATCCGCAAGGCGTCGGCGATACGGCAAAGGCTGGTCACGCGCAGGTCACGTTTGCCGGTTTCGATCAGCGAGAGGGCCGATGCACTGATCCCGCTGAGGCGTGCGAGCTCATGCAGGGTCAGGCCGCGATCCTCTCGGGCCTTGCGGATCCTGCTTCCAACGCTTGCAAGTTGCTTGATGTCTTGATCCTTAGCCATGACCGAACTTTTTATTGAATTGGGTAAAATTAGGCCGCCGGGCTCACGGGAACAAGCTTTTTTATTGAAAACGGTAAAACAGGCCTCGATAGACCGCTCAATGTTTGATTTTTACCGAAAACAAAAAACCAGGGCTTTTTAGAGCGGGGGAAGCCCCCTGCCCGGCCCCGTGTCTCTTCGAGCTCCTATGGGACGCCTTATGTGGGCTCTGCGATTATGGCGACGAGCGCTAGAGCCGGTGTACCCCACCATCTGCTGATATCGCCGGAAAGGCGCGTGTCCGCCCTTAACCCCTATGCCCGCGCCGCAACCTCGTCGACCAGGGGGCGTAGCATCCTGCCGTCATGTTCAAGGTCGCTCTGTTGGGAATCTTATTAATCGGCCTAGTAATAGGCGGTCAGATTGAAGGCGCCGTACTTGGTATCCGGCGTACGAGGTGAATTGGGTGCGTCGCGTAAGAAGCGGCCCTTTGCGAGATAGGTCCCGTTCACTTCGAACCTCAAGGCATCGACGATGAGCCATCGGCGCCATCGCACCTCGACCTGATTGCCGGCAAAATTGCCCGACTTTCCGCTGATGTCCCGGACATTACTGGTTGAGAAACTGTCCGTGCGAGACGCCAGCCAAAGGGGTCGGTAGCGCAGATAGACATCGTTTTTGCGATTAGGGGATAGTTCCAAAGATAGGCCTGGCGAGATGAGGTTGGCTCGGCCTACCGTGTTATAAAGGCCCGACGGCGCAAGCTCGGCACCTCTCATCCCGTACAAGGTATCGAAGCGGCCGTAATGTGATCCGCCTCGGTCGCCAGAGATAACATCATAGCGCGCTGACACCCGCGGCTTCCATCGGGTAGCGAAGCTGTATCCTAAATCCGCATGGAAAAATTGAGCCGATACGGGTTGTTTCGCGGCACTAGACAGGAGGGTTCGGCTGATTTCGCCCGACTGATGAAAGACCTCAACCTCAAAGTCGGCATGGCCCAAAGCGGGTTCACGATAGAAGCGGCCTCCGACTGTATCCAAACGGCGATCGCGCGTTGGGCGGCCCGCGCTGTCCTTTTCTTCGAAGTGGTAGAAGGAGAACTCAGCATTGGCCTTACCGACAAGATTGGCCTTGGTGGCAAGCCCACCCCAAAGAAGGACGGCTGAGCTTTCCCGGTCGGCTCTATAGACATTGTCGAGCAGGTTGGGTTTGTCATCAGGCAGGCGGATGGTCGGCTGGACGTAAAATCCTGTCGCTGACAGGCCTTTTGGTAGAACAATGTCAGCGCGCAGGCCGGTGTAGCTGTTGGTGGTGTTACGCCAATCCTCTGATGAGACGAGCCGGCGCGAACCCGCATTTAACGCCATTCTCCCCGCCTGGAGCTTAGCCTTTGTGCCCTTACCCAGCGGCTCTTCAAAGTCGATGGCGACATAGGCTTGGACAAGTTCAGCGACATTGACCTCATTTGTCCCGATGGGCGTCTTGAGATCGCCGCCATAGGCCCGACTGTCATAGAGCTCAGCGCCAAACCTTACCGGCCCGGTTTGATATTCCGCGAACAGGGTCGTGCGCAGATCAAGAAGGGTGTCACTTGCGTTCAAGCTTGGCCGCGCTTGACCATCTATCGACTCCAGCCGGGCGCGAACTGACGCGCGGAGCTTCAAGCTGTCAGGCGCGCCTATCGTGTCATGGAAAGTCCATGGCGATGGGGCCGTTTGAGGGCTAGCAGATTGGGCCTGCGCTATAGAGGGTAAGGCTGCGCAAGACAGGAAAAAGACCAGTCGCAGGGTCATTGGAACGTCTCCGCACGCTGATCGGCAATCATACCTATATCCTCGAGGGTCTCAGTGTCGCAGCAATTTAGGCTCACCTCAGACCTAACGCGTAACGATTTTTAGGACAGCAAAAGAGCCCGGAACAAACTGAGGCGGTGCGCCCTTAACAGTAGCCTGTGCGAATGTACCGGACGGTAGGTACAGCGCGCCAGTTTCGGTATCGAAGGTTGCTGTGCGCGCACTCACGGCGGTTTGAAGGGTTTTGAACACCTTCATCGTCGCCATATCGATCACCGTGACCGTTCCATCGCGACCATTGGGCACCAAGGCACGGTCGGTCTTTTGATCAAAGACGACCGCATCCGGGCCAGTGCCGATGGGTACTGTCGCCAGCAGTTTTCCCGACTTGGCTGACAAGATCGCAGCAACGTGATTGCCACAGGAGTCGATCAAACGCTTCTGCTTAGCATCAAAAGCCAGACCCGTAGGTTCATCACAACCGGGCATGGCGTAGTGCGCGCGGATGGACTGTGACTTTGCGTCTAACACAATAACCTCATTGTGATCCTCGACATTGACAAAGACCGTGCCAGCTCCGTCCGTCACCGCAAATTCCAACGCCCCTTCCACGGCAATCTTACCCTTTATCTGGCCCGAATGCGGGTCGATGAGGGTGATGCCGCCACCCTTATTGTCCATGACCCAGACCAGACCCGAAACAGGCTCGATCATGGCGGCGTCGGGCTTTGAGCCGGTCTTTAGTCTTTCGGTGATTTGTCGGCTGGCAAGGTCTACCAGCACGGCCTCACCCGTACTACCGACGGTGACCAACAGGGACTTGCCGCCATTGACGGGCAAGGCGATGTGATTGCGGCTCAGTTCAGGCAAGATGGCGCTAGAGGTTTTTGTCGCCAGATCAATGACCGTCACCCCGCTCGTGCGCGCGACATAGATCTTCTGATGCGGGGCATCAAAAGTGGCATAGTCCCACCCGCCATCCGGGCCCGCAGAAATACGGTCGATGACCGGAGCCGCCGACGACGCGGCTTGGGCGACGCCGCAACCAAATGCCAGAAGGAAGCCCGCTGTTGCGGCTATCGTGATCGTTCTCATGATGGGCTCCGTAAATTTCAAAGTCAGAAGAGTTTAGAGCGTTTGAGGTTTTGTGTGATCGAATTTCGGCGATCGACCAAATCGCCAGATCAAGGCTGGTAGAAGCAGAAGGCTCATCAAGGTTGATGTGATCAGCCCGCCGAGAATGACCAGCGCCATAGGGCCTTGGATTTCACGGCCCGCCTGACCGGTTTGAAGCGCTAGTGGTGCCAGACCGAGCGCAGTGACCAGTGCAGTCATCAAAATCGGCAAGACCCGCTCGCGCGTTGCCAAGATAATGGTCTCCAGCGACCAAGTCTGGCCCTCGTCTTTGACCAAATGGTCAGCGTGAGAGATCAAAAGGATCGCATTGCGGGCTGCAACGCCAAACAGGGTTACAAACCCCACCAGTGCTCCTAGCGACAGACCTGATCCAGTGACGGCAACCGCCAAGACCCCGCCCACCATGGCAAAGGGTGCCGAGGCAATAATCAAGCCAACGGAGCGACCACTTCCAAAGGCGACCAGTAACAGGGCCACCACACCAACACCGGCCAAGGCGATGTTAAAGAGCAGTTCCCGCTGCGCCAGTCTCGTCGCCTCAGCGGTTCCTGAAAACTCTAGGTGAACCCCGGGGGGCAGTTTTAGGCCCTGTAGGGCCGATTGCGCTGCGGCGGTGATTTTGGCCACCTGACTTGGCGGCGGATTTGTTGTGACGACCTGACGGCGTAGGCCGCCCTCATGCGAGATGATCGTTCGGCTATCGGACAAATAGACCCGCGCAATCGTCTGCAGGGGAACCATTTGGCCGGTCGGCGACCGCAGCAAGAGCGATGCGACCGTTTCGGGGTCCTGGCGGGCCTCATCGGGCAAGGCCACAACAATATCGATCGTTCGATCGGCCTTAAAGATCTGCGCTGCTGACGCGCCCTGATAGGCGGTCTGGACCTGGGTCAGAACATCGTTCGCCGTAAAGCCCTGCTGCGCCAACTTGGCGAAATTCAACTCCACTCGAATGGAGGGGGCCTTGGGCGGAGTTTGGATCTGAACATCAACAGCGCCCGGAACCTTTTGCAACAGGGCCGCGACCGCCTTTGCGGTCTGGTCGAGGACATCGAGATCTTGGCCATAGACCCCAATGGCTAAGGATGCGGTCTCTCCGGTCAAGCTCTCGCCGATACGGTCACCTAGGAAGGTCAAGACCTCAGTCGTTAGTCCCGGATAGTGGCCCAGAACAGTACGGATCTGATCTTGGATATGGTCCTGATCCTTACCGCTCAAGCCTGGCTTGAGCTCGACGTGGAATTCACTGCGTTCAGAGCCCCAGGTATCCTCGCCGCCCTCTGCCCGGCCAATCTGCTGTTCTACGGTTTGGATGCCTGGAATGGCCAAAAGCTCTTTGCTGATCCCCACGCCATAGTCGCGCATGACGGCCAAGGAGGTGCCGGGAGGACCGGCAACGCCGAGCACAAAGTGACCTTCTCGAAAGGCCGGCAAGAGCTCGCTATTTAGAGTCACAAAGCCGCCTGTCGTGACGAGGATCGCCGCAACCGTCAGGGCGCTGGCCAATCGCGGTAGCCCACAGATGCGGCGCAAGATCTTCTCGTGCCAATCCTTAGCACGAACCAGATAGGTTGGCTCTTCAGGCAGATCGGCCCTTTGCAACAAAAGCAAGGTCAAGGGCGGCGTAACCACAAGCGCCACGATCAAGGACGCCAAAGTGGCAACAATGAAGGCTGCTGCAAGGGGGCGGAAAAACGATCCCTGCAAGCCATGGAGCATCAGGACGGGCAGCAGGATAAAGGCCACGACCAAGGTCGCATAGATCACGGGTGCTCTCACCTCGAGTGAGGCCGCAAGGATGGTCTCAATCGCCGAAACAGACCCTCCCCTATTGGCCCGCAATCGCCGAACAATGTTTTCCACATCAATGACCGCGTCATCGACGACGACACCAAGGGCCACGGCCAATCCGCCAAGGGTCATGGTGTTGATGCTCATGCCCATGGCGTTGAGAACAATGACCGCTGAGAGCAGCGCCAGGGGAATAGAAACAAACGAGACCAGAACGGTGCGCGGGTCGCGCAAGAAGACAAACAGCACCAACCCGATGAGCACGGCCCCAATAGCGAGGTCGTCCGATAGGCCCTTAAGGGCCGCTTCGATGAAGTTGGCTGGGCGGTGCAGGCCCATCTCAATTTCGACCCCCTGCGCTTTCAAGGCTGGGGTTAGATCGGACATGGCAGCCTCCACGGCGCGCGTCGCATCAAGCGTATTGGCACCATATTGGCTAGATAGGCTGATCAGGACACCGGGCTTTCCCATCACCAGAGCGTCGCCCTTAAGCGAAATGGCACCATCCCGCACCTCGGCCACATCGCCAATGCGGACGGGGACACCGTCGATCATCGAGACCAGACCCTTGGAGATATCGCTGGCATTCGCCGGCTGACCTTGCGGTTCGATCAAGAGGCGCTGCTGCGGCGTATCAATCTGCCCACCGCCCGTGACATTGGTCGAGGCCCGAACCGCGACAATCAGATCGTCAAAGCTTAGGCCCTTAGCCGCTAGGGCCTCTGGGCGAGCGCGGACCTCGATGCGCCTTTGCAACCCGCCATAGAGCGTGGCGCGGGCCACACCGGGCACACTGAGGAGCCTTGGCTGCACCGTGGTCTCGACCAGATCGCGCAGGGCCATGGGGTCAAGCCGCTTACTGGTGAAACCGATTTTCAGAAGGTCCATGGTCGAAGAGGTCAGCGGCGCAACGACCGGAGACTTGACCCCAGCGGGCATAACCGTTCCGGAAAGGGCCTCAGATACGATTTGACGGGAGCGAAAGGGGTCGCTGCCATCGGCAAAGACGACCGTGACGATGGATAGGCCCGCTATGGAGTCTGATCGAACCGATTGCACCCCCGCTGCTCCAGCCACGGCCCGTTCGACCGGACGGGTGACCAGCTGCTCGACCTGATCGGCTGCAAAACCCTCCGCTTCGGTCTGAATCTCCGCTTGAGCCGGTACAAAATCAGGAAAGACGTCGAACGAGGCGCGGGACAGCACAACGCCGCCATATATCGCTAAAAAGAGGGCCGCAAGGGCTACAAGGCGTGGCCGGACCAGTGACCAACGGACGATGGCAGACAGCACGTCAGTCGTCCTTTTCAGCCGATGCCGTACCGGCCGTTTCAGCACTCAGCAGCATGGAAGCGCCCTGAACAACCAAGTTTTCACCGGAGACAAGGCCAGAGCGGGCGACCAGTCCAGCCTCAGTGGCTTGGCCAATCACGATCGCTCGGCGTTCAAAGATTGTGGGGCTAAGCTTCACATAGACCCACGTCTGGCCAGCCGTCCTGAGTAACGCAGCGCGAGGAATAACCACGCCAGAACCCTTGAGCGGAATGGATAGGCTGACCGGCGCGGTTAAACCTGCCGCCAGTCTCTGCGCCATCGGACCGATGACTTGCCCGATCAAGCCAGGCGAACCCAAACGCGTGTCCGCCGTCCGCGCAGATCCCAAGATGGTTACGTGAACCGTGCCCAACCCATCAAAAGATACGTCAACAGACTTCAGCCCACCCTGCCCCGTGGCACCTGCAGAATCGATCCGCACCAAAGCCGCCCGACCCCTGGTCAAAAGATAGATGAGCGCACTCCTACGCTCATCACTGAGAGCTGAAATCGGGCCCCATTGCAGCGCCAACTGTCGGCGATAGAGGGTCACGCGCGCGGCATCGACACGGGCTTGAGCCTGCGCGGCTTCTGACGCGCGCGATGACATGGCAGATCCATTGGCATTAAGGCTCTTGGCTCTGGCTGCCTCAGCGCGGGAGGCATCCGCTACGGCCACGGCGGAGGTCAGATCTGCATCCAAGCTTGCCAAGGGCAGCGGGTCTAAAACCTTAGCATAACCACTGACGGTTTCGGCTTGGTGGATCGAGACAGCTGATGCCGTCGTCAGATGAAGCCTCTGCTGGGTGGCAAGGGGCATAGACACAGGCGCGGCAAAGGCCGGCCCCGCAAGGCTCAAGGCCATCAGGCTGCAGAGCGCTGCGCGTTTCAATCGGGTCATGGCTTGGCCTTTAAACGATCGACAGCAGATTGCAGGACAGTCCTGTCCTGCAACTCGAAGGGACGGCGAAGGGCATCTTCGAGATCGGCTTGGGCAAGGCTTGCCAAATGCCGTGTCTCGAGGGCCGATAGGCTCGCTTCAGCGACGGCTGCCTTCGCCGACGCCAAATCCAATCCGTCCGTTTCCCCGAACCGGTAGGTCATCTGAGCGTTGCCAAAGGCTTTGCGGGCCAGCGGTAGGTCTGTTTGATCGGCTTGATCGCGGTTAGTCTGAGCCTGCTTTAGCGCCGTCCAAGCCTGATCTACAGCTGCCAGAACGGCCGCTTGGCTCGTTTCCAACGCCTTGCCCGCCTCCATTCGCCGCGCATCGGCTTCAGCGATAGCGGCGCGGTTTAGGTCATAGGGCGGAAGGCTAAGTCCAACGGAAAGGGGCAGTTTGTCGATACCGCGCTCCCAGACATAGCCCGGACCAAGTCGTACCTCTGGATATTGCTTGGCATAGGCAAGGCGCAACTCAAGATCGGAGCGGTCATAGGCCGCGACGGCGGATAGAACATCTTTTCGAAGAAGCACGGCCTCTCGCCGCCAAGTCATCAGCTGCGTCTGGTCAAGCCGGTTATCTTCCGCCTCCGCCATGATCTTGAGGCCCTCGACCTTGTCAGCCGTTACGCCTAGTGCATCGGCCAAGATCTGATCGGCTCGGACGCGCCGAGCTTTCGCGGCGCGCTCAAGGCTTTGAGCGCCGGCGAGGTCAGATTTCATCCGCACAAGCGTCAAATCAGGCTCTTCTCCCTGTTCGACGCGCTGCTCCATCAAGGTCACGGCGGTACTGCGCGCCAAGACCAGATCAGAGGCAGTCTTTTGCTCTTCGTCGGCGTAATGCCGGTCGATCAGGCCATGTTTGACCTTGGAATAGGTACTCCACAGCGCTTCGGCATAGGCATAATAGGCGTCAAGCGCCGCGAGCTCCGCCGATTGCACTCGACTGTCGCGCCGCTGGCCCCAATCGGTTGGCAGGTCCAGCGCTGCCCCGTAAAGCCACGGCGAGGTGCCCCCGGCAGCTTTAGAATATTCCGCCGTCAAACTGAGGCTTGCGGCGGGATGAATTTTGGAACTCCACGCCGCGGCCCGCGCCGTCAAGACCGAGGATTGAGACTGTAATAGTGTGGGTGAGGTCTTCAGGGCTTGCGCCATGAGCTTGGACGGTGAGAGGACCTCGCCCGTTTGAAGGCCCTCGAGCGGGCGCACATCATAGAGCAACGGATAGGCCCCTAAATCGACGGGCCGCGGCTCATACTGAGCGCATCCGCTCAGCAGCGTAAAAACGGAAATGATCGCCAGGTGTTTCAATATTTTGCCTTGGCCAGTGAGATAGGAAGCGTCTGTAACGGGAGAGGTTGTCTGTTCCGTGACAGTCGGTTGTTTCGCAGTCTGCTCGGTCAACCCAAAGCGATAGGATCCGATTTCAGTCGATGGGCAGGGCAAACATAAACAACCGTCATATTTTATCCATAGATTGGTCGCAATCGCTATTGGAAAATGGAAGCCGTGCATTGATCCGATCCGTCTCTGCCGCCTTAGTCCTATCCGTGTTTCTTTGGTCTTCCGTTGCAGCGGCACAAATCAGGCTAATCGGGATCGGTACGCTGGATCACAGCGCCAAAGGCTCGAATGTCGACCTGTTCCCCGACGCCACGCCGCTCGAAAACAGCTTGGCGGCCAATGGACTTGGTGGGTTAGGCTCGGGCTTGGCCTATGCGGGTGGCGACACCTTTTTGGCATTGCCCGATAGAGGGCCAAACGCGTCGCCCTATAATCGTTCAGTGGATGATACAACCAGTTTTGTGGCCCGCTTTCAGACCCTTCGGGTCAAGCTGTCCGGGGAGCCTGAGGGCTCAAACCTTCCCGTTGCGGTTAGCATCGAATTGACAGCGACAACTCCCCTATTCAGCGCCAAGCCCCTCACCTACGCCAAAGCCAGCCAAGGCCTTCGCGATGGAACGCCCCGGTCTAATGGCCATTCCAAATATTATTTCTCGGGCCGGTCCGATAATTTTGACCCGTCTCATCCGTCGACTTGGCAGGGTAATGGCCGCTTTGATCCAGAAGGCCTGCGGGTCTCTAATGATGGCCAAAGCGTGTATATTTCTGACGAATACGGACCCTATCTTCGCCAATTCAACCGTGCAACGGGGCAACTCATCCGCAGCATCCCGCTGCCAAACAAGTTGGCTGTCGAAAAACCGGCTCCCATTGGCGAGGCCGAAATTACGCAAAACCGATCAGGTCGCACCGCCAACAAGGGAATGGAGGGCCTAGCCATCTCGCCCGACGGTAAGGTTCTGGTTGGCGCGATGCAGGCGGCCCTACTCCAAGACGCCTCTGACCCCGCCACCAAGAAATTGATCCGACTGATCCATATCGATCAGGCGAGCGGCGTGGTTCAGGAATTTGGCTACAGCCTGACAGACGGCTCTGGGGTCAGTGAAATTCTGGCCATCAATAGCCATGAGTTTTTGCTGTTAGAGCGCGATGGTGCAGGTCTTGGTGATAAAAACCCAATCGCAGTAACCAAGAAGCTTTTTCGCGTCGACCTAGCCAATGGGGTCGATATCACTGACCTCAAGGGTACAGCGGCAGTGGCAGCGGCGTTGAAAAAGACGCTGGTCTTAGACGTCGTGAAGGCCCTTGCTGAAGGTGGAATAGACGCGAGCAATGTGCCAGCCAAGCTGGAGGGTATCACCTTTGGCCCGGATACGAAGGTCAAGGGGCGGTTGCTGCACACCCTTTTCATGACCAACGACAATGACTTCAGACCCGATATGGCGGGTGCCAATCGGATCTTTGTTTTTGGCTTTGGTGATAGTGACTTGCCTGATCTCGCGCCTCAACAGATAAGGTCAGAGAACTGATCATTCTCCAAAGTCGGATAACGACACAATAGTGTTCATAAATGGTCATAAATCCTTCACTTGATACCAGTGTCTCGAAGGTCTTTAAGCCCCGATAGGTCTGGTGCGCGTTGGATTCGAGATGAGTCCTTCATTTGAACGGGCACCTTCATTTCTGTGGGGCGAAATTCAACATGGCGCGGACGATTTTTTCAAGATTATTAGCTGTTTCTAGCGTTTCTGCACTGGCGCTTTCGGCGTCATTGACTTGTGCCATTCAGGCGCACGCCGCTGAGGCTGCAAAGCCTTCGTCCGTCGACGCGAAAGAGGTTGAAGAAATTGTTGTCACCGCGCCGGTAGGCCGCGCTGCTGACGTTGCTCCGGTCAAGGCGTCTTTGACTGCGGTACAGCCGCAAGCCGTGATCACCCGCAAGTTCATCGAAGAATCGGCCCCGCGCGTTGGCGACTTTACGACCACGGTCGTTTTGGCCCCCTCGATGGTCACCACCCCCAACCCAAACGGCTCTGGCGCAACAGACGGCGCGAAGCTGTCCATGCGCGGCTTTCAGGACGGCGAGTACAACATCACCTATGACGGTATCGCTTGGGGTGACACAAACGGGCCAAGCCACCACTCAAATTCGTTCTTCCCGTCTTCGACCATCGGCGGTGTCGTGGTTGACCGCGGACCTGGCTATGCGACAGATCTTGGCCAAGCCAATTTCGGGGGCGCGGTAAACCTTTACTCTTTGCCCTTTGAAGATGACTTTACGGTGCGCCAAACCCTGACGGTCGGCAGCTATGGCACGTCTCAGTCGGTCACCACGCTAGGCACCGGCCCGGTCAAGGCCCTGCACGACGCCAACTTCGTCATGAACATCATGGGCTACAAGACGGACGGCTATCTTACCCATAGCCCCAGCGATGGCCTAAATGAGTTCTTCAAGGCAACCTTGCCCGTCAATGACAAGGTTTCGATCACCGCGCTCTACACCCACAACTACAATACCTATAACCAGAG
>CANFKD010000054.1 GCA_947447115.1 Caulobacteraceae bacterium | reverse complement strand
GGTTCGCAGACGCCGCAGTCGATGCACTCATCTGGATTGATCGCCAGAAAGTTTTCGCCCTCATAGAAGCAGTCCACGGGACAGACTTCCACGCAGTCCATGAACTTGCACTTAATGCAGGCATCCATAACGATGTAGGTCATATCAAGTCCACGATATCCGGTCGGCCACGAAACGGTGGTCGCGGTCTATCTCAGGGGATCGGCGTTTCTGTCAACAGCCGATCCATTCGCAGCCCTATCAGGAATTCTGAGGGTGGGGCGTGCGGGGTGTGTTTCGCACGATAATGCTATCTAAAATTGGCTTTTACATTATTTAATCTGAAATAGAATCCGTCCTAAAGGGCGAGGTGCCCATATTGACCCTTATAACGTTATACGTTATGGAGTGACATGTGATCAGGTCCATCAAGGGGTCGCAAACCGAGCAGATTTGGGCAGGCCTAAGATCCCGCCATCTGCCGCCGGACATTCAAGCCGCGGCCCTACGAAAGCTTCGATTGATTGACGCGGCATATCTTTTGGAGGACTTGAAAGTTCCGCCAGGCAATCACTTGAAGGCCCTAGCAGGGGATCGAAATGGCCAATATTCCATCCGCATCAATCAGCAATGGCGCATCTGCTTTCGCTGGTCAGGCGGCGGGGCAGAAGAGGTCGAAATCTGTGACTATCACTGACCCGCAAGCATTGCTGCCCAATCCAAGTCCCGGTGACATTCTGTGGAACGAGTTCCTCTTGCCGCTGAATATGAGCCAGTCGGCCTTGGCCCGCGCCCTTGGTGTGGCGCCGCGCCGGATCAATGAGATCATCTTAGGCAAGCGCATCGTGACGGCGGATACGGATCTTCGCCTTTGTCGCTACTGGGGGCTAAGCGATGGCTATTGGTTGCGACTGCAGGCGGCCTTTGACCTGATGCAGCAAAAGCGGCGCATGGGCGCGATATTGGACGGCATCGTACCTTTCGAGGTGGCTTAGGCCGGAAGGTCGCTGTAGAGCCCTTGGGCCTCAGGGGCCGGGCCGCGGCGCTCGCCAAGGGCTTCGATGCGGATCGCAAAGACGCGGGCGGCGATGGCGAAGGTCAGTTGATCGCCGGGTCTGATGGTGCGTGAGGGTTTGTCGAGGCGAGCGGGCGGACCAAGGCCGGGGCGTTCTAGGCGCACGCGCCCGTCTTCCACGAACTTGGCGGCGAGGGCACGGGTCTTCAAGAACCGAGCGCGCCAAAGCCAGACGTCGATACGGCAGGTCTCTTCACTCATCCAGCCTGTCCCTTCTGGGCGTTGGCGATCTTTCTGACCGGCCGGCGACGGCGGCGGGCCGGTTTAGCGGGCGCTGGGGGTGGAACCTTGAGCGCGGCCAGAGCGGCGAAGGGGGAGGCCGCCACGGCCCGGTCCAGCGCGGCCTTTGCCTTGGCGGTCTGTTCTGGGGCCTTGGCCGCTTCCGCTCGGTCGGCCCGGCGCCTGCGCCAAAGGCGAGGCTCGCCCGGCACCGGCTTGCCTACGGGGGCAAAGTTGAGACCGCGAAGGACCCATTCGGCCTGGGAGGGCGTCCAGCCCAGGGCCTCAATCGCCTCAGACGTCAGCGGCATGGCCCCATTGACGGCAGGCAGGGCCCGAAGATGGTTGTCCAACTGTTCCAACATCAGGACGGGCACGGTGAAGGCCCCCACGGCCCGCAGGCCATAGGCGGCTAGGATTCTCGCTGAGGGGATCGCGGAGGGCAGGGGCCCAATGGACTGGAAAGCGGCGGGCCAGTCTGGACGCTCAACCGCTGCAAAGGCGCGAGTGAAGGCCAGGGCCTCCGGTGCGAGCAGGGCAGGCAAGAACAGGCTGAAGGCTCCGAACCGAACCCCGATGGCGCGCAGATGGCGTCGCTCAACCGGGCTCAGGGCTCGAACCTCGGTCTCGACGACGGACCGGTCGAGCACGCCGCCAGACTCGGCGAGTTGATAGGCAATGCCTCTGGCCAGGCCCTTGATCTTGCCGCTCTGGATCGCCGCCTCGAGATCGCGCAAGGGGCCCAGTCGGCGCCCCGCCTCCGCAGCCAAGAAGGCCTCCAGCCGCCGCGTGGCCCGCTCTCGCGCCGGAGCGGGACCAAGCTCACCAAAGAGGCGCACACGCGGAGCAAACAGGCGTGACATGTCCAGCTTGCCTGCCGCCTCTCCGTTCCAGAGCACCGCGCCATCGGGCATCAGGGCGAAGGCCTCGTCCGGCTCGGCGGCGATGGTGCCAAGTCGGCGGGCAATCTCCGGACCGACCGCGCGCTGGGCCGCCGCGCGCAGGGCCTTGTCTTCCAGTTCACTCGCGCCCTGAGCCGGAACAAATTGTAGGCCGCTGAGCTGGCCGACAAAGTGGCCCTCTACCGTGACCGTGCCATCGGTACCCAGGCCTGCGAGCAGGTCCTCGCGCTGGCGAAGGCCGTGCATGAGGGCGCTGGTCCGCCGGTCGATGAAACGCTGCATCAGGCGCTCGTGGAGCGTATCGGAGAGCCGCTCTTCGAGGGTCTTGGTCTGGCCTTGCCAATGGGCCGGATCAACCAGCCAGTCAGGGCGGTTGGCGATATAGGCGAGGGTTCGTACGCTCGAGAGGCGGCCCGAGAGAGCGTCAATATCGCCGTCGAGCCGGTCCAGCGCCCGAAACTGCTCGGCGATCCAATCGGTGGGGGCGCGGCGCGAGCCTTGGGTCAGGGGCATGAACAGGTCGCGGACCATGCGCAGGTGATCATCCAGCGTGGTCTTGCGGAAGTCTGGCGTCTGACAGACATCCCAAAGCCGCATCAGGTTGGACTTGTCTCGGCAGCGCCGCGCGACGTCCTCGTCGAGCGCCATGCGCCGAAGGGCGGTCTCGTCGAGGCTCTCTTCGGCCAGTTTCAAACCATCGCGCGCGGGCGGCTCGGCGAGGCTGCGGATCAGGGCGGGTAGGGACTGGAACTCCAGCCGCGAATTGCGCCATTCGGCGGCGGAGATCGATTCGAAGGCGTGGTTCTCGACCGCAGCGACCTGATCCTCGTCCATCTCGGGACATTCGCCGGTCACGCCAAAGGTGCCGTCCGAACGGAAGCGTCCCGCCCGGCCCGCGATCTGGCCGATCTCCTGCGGATAGAGCCAGCGGGTGCGCTTGCCATCGAACTTGCGCAGGCCCGCAAAGGCGACATGGTCGACATCCATGTTCAGGCCCATGCCGATAGCGTCAGTGGCGACCAGAAAATCCACCTCGCCCGACTGATAGAGCGCCACCTGAGCATTGCGGGTTCTAGGGCTGAGCGAGCCCATGACCACAGCCGCGCCGCCGCGCTGGCGCCGGATCAGCTCGGCAATGGCATAGACGGCGTCGGTGGAGAAGGCGACGACCGCGCTGCGCCGGGGCAGGCGGCTGAGCTTCTTGGGGCCGTCATAGGTCAGTTTCGAGAACCGCTCACGGGTGACGAACTCCGCATCAGGCAGGAGGCGCCGGATCAGAGGGGCCAGCGTACCGGCCCCCAAGAACATGGTCTCGCAACTGCCGCGCGCATGGAGCAATCGCTGGGTGAAGACGTGGCCGCGGGCCGGATCGGCGCAGAGCTGGATCTCGTCCACAGCCAAGAACTCGACCTCACGGTTCAGCGGCATCGCCTCGACCGTGCAGACATAATAGGACGGCCGCGGCGGGATGATCTTTTCCTCGCCGGTGATCAGGGCCACGCAGCGCGCGCCCCTTGCCTTGACGATCCGTTCATAGATCTCGCGGGCCAGAAGCCGTAGGGGCAGGCCGATCATGCCCGAGGCATGGCCCAGCATCCGCTCGACCGCCAGATGGGTCTTGCCGGTGTTGGTGGGCCCTAGGACGGCGACGAGCCGTGCGGGCGCTGCTCCTGAAGGGCGGTCGCTCATGATCTCAAGGTGGAGCGGACTGAGGCCAACGGCAAGGGCCTAGCGGAAGCTTCAACAGGAATGTGGGGCTTAACGGAAATTCACAATTCGCCCGAACGACAGGGAAACGAATCATGACCGAATCAGCGACATCGGCCGATTCGGTGTTTGTTCTATACTAGATATAGTATCATAACGCGCGTTAACCACAACCGCGTTCTAAATGGCTCCGAACGGCTAGGGGCGAGTGCCCTCAAGGTTCATGCGCGCCAACTCGATCACGGCATCGCCGAGGGGCGTCTCTGCGGACAGGGACGACAGCACCCAAGGCCCACCAACCCCGACCTGCGCCCAGTCGGTCGTGATCGGCCGTCTCAGGCCGCCGCTCTTGTCCTCAACGGGCTTTTTCTTGAACCCGGCCACCTCGATATAGCGCACCGTGCAGCGCAGAGGGTTGACCAGCCCGAACCGTTTTTCGCGGCCATCGAGGCGGTAGGGCTTGGGCCCGGCAAAATCCAATTCGTAGAGTTGCTTGCCGTCATAGAACCGCGCCTTGCCCTGACAGGGGCCTTCTTGGCTGCTGGCCAAGGTCATGCGCATGAAGTTGGTCAAGGGATCGGCAGCCGTAACGCGCTGCGTCCTTGTCGCGGGCGGGTCGCCCATCGAGTCATAGGACGGTGTCGAGGCGGTTACCACATCAGAGCCTGTCCAGGCCGCTGTGACCTTTCGATTGTGCTTTCCGTCGATGTTCTGGTGAGTGATGGAACTTGGCTGGGGTTCGCCATTGACGACCCGGCCCTGTGCATTGGCCCGCATATCCAGTTTGCGGAAGGCTCGCAGCAGGCCGTAGGTCACCAACCGCACCTTGGAGGTAAAGGCCTCTGGGCTGGCGGTCTGATTGAACTGGATGTCCAGAACCTTGATATAGAGGCGGCCGTCGTAGCCGAGGTCCAGCTTCATGGGCTTGGCGTCGGGGACCAAGGGGGCTGCACCCTGCGCAAGGACTGGCGAGGCGAGGGTGGCCAGCGCGATTGCCAAGGCGGCGGAGCAGGATGCAACGGGGCGGCTGCGGCCGGTCATTAAGGGACTCCGAGCGAAACGATTTCGGCCTCTTATAGGCTAAGACTGTGACAGGGTTGAAGGGCCCCTGAGCGATCTATCTCCTCGTTGTGAAACTTGGCCGTTTAATGGCCAGACCAGACAATGAGGCAGAAACTCATCCTTGGCCATGACGGGGGCCTTGACGTGTACGGCGCGGGTGGCCTATATCGCCCCCTCTCTCGCGGAAGCCCTTTCGCGGGTCCCTGTTACTTTTTCGAAGGTTTGAGCATGTCGCGCCGCTGCGAACTCACCGGTGTTGGCCCTATGGTCGGCAACAATGTTAGCCACTCTAACGTCAAGACCAAGCGCCGGTTCCTGCCCGCGCTGAAGGCGATCACGCTTCAGTCCGAAGTGCTGGGCCAGTCCTTCCGTCTGCGTATCACCAATGCCGCCCTGCGGACCTTGGATTTCCGTGGCGGTCTGGACGTGTTCCTGGTCAAGGCGCCTGACGCCGACCTGTCGCTGCGCGCCGTGCGCATCAAGCGCCAGCTCAAGGCCAAGATCGCCGCGCAAGCCGCCGCCTAAGCCTTTTAGGGCCTCAGAATTTCGAAAAGGGCTGGTCCGCTGGACTGGCCCTTTTTGTTTGGTCCCGCCGTTAAATGTCCGGACATCTTGACCCTTTGGCATAGGGGCGCCAAAACGAGCGTCTAATTGTCTGGAAGGGCCTGATCATGAAAACGCCGCGTAACTATTTCAAGCCCTTGGCCATCGGTGCGCCTGCGCCCTTGCGTGAAATTCCGCCTCGCGTGGAGCGCATGATCCATTTTGTCCCGCCGCACCTCGAAAAGGTCCGGGCCAAGGTGCCGCAGATCGCCGCGACGGTGGATGTGATTCTCGGCAATCTGGAGGATGCGATTCCTGCCGATGCCAAGACCTTGGCGCGGCGCGGCTTTATCGAGATGGCCAATGCCACCGATTTTGCGGCCATGGGCGTCGGGCTCTGGACCCGGATCAACTGTTTGAACTCACCTTGGCTGATGGATGATGTCAGCGAGATCGTCGCGGGCGTCGGCAATCGCCTGGACGTGATGATGGTGCCCAAGGTCGAGGGGCCGTGGGACATCCACTTCATGGACCAGTATCTGGCCCAGCTCGAAGCCCGCCATGGCGTGACCAAGCCGATTCAACTTCACGCCATCTTGGAGACCGCCGAGGGCGTCAACAATATCGAGGCCATCTGCGCGGCCAGTCCCCGCATGCACGGTATCAGCCTCGGCCCCGCCGATCTGGCTGCCTCACGCGGCATGAAGACCACCCGCGTCGGCGGCGGTCATCCCTATTACCGCGTGATCGAAGACCCCAAGGCCGATGGCTCGCCGCGCGCCTCGGTGCAGCAGGACCTGTGGCACTATACCATGGCCAAGATGGTCGATGCGACGGCGGCCTATGGGCTTAAGGCCTTCTATGGCCCGTTCGGCGACATTGCCGATCTGGACGCCTGTGAGCAGCAGTTCCGCAATGCTTTCCTGATGGGCTGCGCAGGGGCCTGGACCCTGCACCCCGACCAGATCGCCGTGGCCAAGCGCGTCTTCAGTCCTGATCCGGGCGAGGTGGCTTTCGCTAAGAAGATCCTCGAAGCCATGCCGGACGGTAGCGGCGTGGCCATGATCGACGGCAAGATGCAGGACGACGCCACCTGGAAACAGGCCAAGGTCTTGGTCGATTGCGCCCGCCAGATCGCGGGTAAGGACCCCGAATTTGCTGAGGTTTACGGGCTGTAGGGGAGGGCTTGTTTTAGTCCCCCTCACCCAACCCTCTCCCCCAAGGGGGCGAGGGCTAAGAACGAAAGAGCCCTCTCCCTGAGGGAGAGGGTTGGGTGAGGGCCGTTTTTTTACCGCGTCATTGCGAGCACCTTCCTCATGCTGAGCCTGTCGAAGCACGAGGAAGCCCCTAAAAAACCTCTCCCTTGTCGCTGAACAGGAACAGGCCTAGTTTGGCGCTTCGTTGGTGAAGGCAGACTCAAGAGACCCATGGCGACCCATTTTCTTGAATTCGAACGTCCGATCGCTGATCTTCAGGCCAAGATCGACGAACTGTCGAAACTGTCTGACACGGCGGGGGCTGGAGCCTTTGACGGAGAGTTGGACGCCCTTCGCGCGCGAGCTGATGTTCTGCGCCACGAGGCCTATGCCCAGCTTGATCCTTGGCAGAAGACGCAGGTCGCACGCCATCCTGAACGCCCGCACTTCATCAACTATATCGATGGACTGATCGAAGAGTTTGTTGAACTGCGCGGCGACCGCTGTTTTGCCGATGATCAGGCCATTATCGGGGGGCTAGGGCGGTTCCGGGGTGTGCCCGTTCTGGTCATGGGCCATGAAAAGGGTCACGACACCACCACCCGCCTAAAGCACAATTTTGGCATGGCCCGGCCTGAGGGCTATCGCAAGGCTGTGCGCCTGATGGATATGGCCGAGCGCTTCAACCTGCCGGTCCTTACCTTTGTCGATACGGCCGGGGCCTATCCGGGCATTGGCGCCGAAGAGCGCGGGCAGGCCGAGGCCATTGCCCGCTCGACCGAGCGCGGCCTGACCTTGAACGTGCCGATGATCGCCACGGTGACGGGCGAAGGGGGATCGGGCGGGGCCATTGCGCTGGCCGGCGCCAATCGGGTGCTGATTCTCGAACATTCGATCTATTCGGTCATTTCTCCCGAAGGCTGCGCCTCCATCCTGTGGCGCGACGGCACCAAAGCCAAGGATGCTGCCGAGGCGATGAAGATCACCGCTCAGGACCTGATCGGCCTGAAAATCGTTGATCGGATCATCCAAGAACCGGCGGGCGGGGCCCATTCTGATCCCGACTCTGCCATCCAACGGGTCGGTGATGTGGTGGAAGAAGAGCTCAAGCTGCTCATGACCCTGTCGCCTGCAGAGCTTCGCAAGCAGCGCTCAGAGCGTTTTTACGCAATTGGTCGCAGCGGACTGGCCTGAAACGCTTTTCGTCTCCCATTCCTCGGCCTATGTTGAGGAACCATGGCGAACAATAAATCTGAATCTCCCGTTGAACCGTTCAAGCGCGCGCTGGCCAATGCCGCGCGCTCGCTGGCGGAGCTGTCCGATCTGGACGTCGTCTATTCGGGCGATGGGCCGAGCCTTGTTGGCAAGAGGCTGATCCTGCCCCATCCGCCGCGCGATCTGCCGCCGCACGAGGCGGCGCGCATTCGCGGTCTGGCCGATCAGATGGCTCTTCGCCTGTCCCACCATGATGCCGAGGCCCATGCGCGCCTGCGCCCGGCCTCGCCGCAGGGCTCAGCCATCTATGAGGCCGTCGAACAGGCGCGGATCGAGGCCATTGGCTCCAACGCCTTGGCCGGGGTGCGTCAAAACCTCAATGTCGTTCTTGATGCCGCGATCGAGCGCAAGGGCTTGGCGCGGATGGATGACAGGGCCACCGCGCCCGTGGCCGATATTCTAGCCCTTATGGTGCGCGAGCGCTTGACCGGCGATGCGCCGCCCGAGGGGGCGCGCAAGCTTGTTGATCTCATGCGCGCCGATATTGAGGCCAAGGCGGGCGCAGACCTCGACCGCTTGGCCAAGGCCATCGACGACCAGTCCGCCTTTGGCAAGATCACCCGCGAGATTCTACGCGATCTGGATATGGGCGAGGAGGACGAGGCCAACGCCACCGAACAGGGCGATCAGGACCAGCAGGAGCAGGACCAGCCGCAAGAGGACGAGGGCGACGACGGCGAAGGTACCGGTGAGAGCCCTGATGGGGCCTCGATGGAAGAGACTGACCCCTCCGACGGCGACAGCCAACCGGGCGAGGAACAGTCCTCCGAGACCGAAGACGGCGAAACCGAGATGAGTGACGAGTCGCCCGAAGTGGGTGACGGCGCCAAGCCTGCTCGGCCGGATGTGAAGGATAATGGCGCGCGCGAGCCGTCCTATAAGATCTTCAGCACGGCCTTTGACGAGACCGTCGACGCCGATGAGCTCTGCGACGCCGAGGAACTGACCCGGCTGCGGGCCTATCTGGACATGCAACTGGCCAATCTGTCGAGCGTGGTCTCGCGTCTGGCCAACCGCCTGCAGAGGCGTCTGATGGCCCAGCAAAACCGCTCTTGGTCCTTTGATCTGGAGGAGGGGATGCTGGATGTCGCGCGCCTGACCCGGGTGATTGTCGATCCAACCGCGCCCCTGTCCTTCAAGCAGGAGTCCGATACGGAGTTTCGCGATACCTGCGTGACCCTGTTGATCGATAATTCCGGTTCCATGCGTGGACGTCCGATCATGGTGGCGGCGGTCTGTGCCGATATTCTGGCCAGAACGCTCGAGCGCTGCGGCGTTAAGGTCGAAATCTTGGGCTTTACCACCCGCGCTTGGAAAGGCGGATCGACCCGCGATGAATGGATCAAGGCTGGTAAGCCGCCAACGCCGGGTCGTCTGAACGATCTGCGCCACATCATCTATAAGGCCGCCGATGCCCCCTACCGTCGGGCGCGGCGCAATCTGGGTCTGATGATGCGCGAGGGCCTGCTGAAGGAAAATATCGACGGTGAGGCCCTGATCTGGGCCCATCAGCGCACCATTGGCCGTTCCGAAGCCCGCAAGATCTTGATGGTCATTTCGGACGGGGCGCCGGTCGATGATTCCACCCTGTCGGTCAATTCGGGGCACTATCTGGAGCGGCACCTGCGTCAGGTCATTGCCGAGATCGAGACCGCCTCACCGGTCGAACTGATCGCCATCGGCATCGGCCATGACGTGACCCGCTACTATCGCCGCGCCGTAACCATCGTTGATGTTGAGCAACTGGGCGGTGCCATTACCGAACAGCTGGCCAGCCTGTTCGAGGAGGAGCCCAAGCGGTTCGCCAAGCGCGCCAACCTCTTGGCCGCGCCGCCCAACACCCAAGGGCCGCCCGCCTTGAAGGGGTCGGCCAAGACGACCTTTAAGGCCGTTCGCGGTGCCGTGGCTGGAGCGTGACCCTTCGGCCGATCCTCATTGTTGCGATCGGCTTGGTGCTTCAAGCTTGCGGCGCGCGGGCCGAGCCTGAGGGCGCGGTCAATGGACCGATCCGGATTGAGTCTGTCGCCGTTCGCTTGAATGACGCGGATCCGAGCGTCACCTCGGTCGGCCATTTCGCCTATGCAGGTGGTGTGGCCATGGCCAGTCCAGACAGTGACCATTTCGGCGGCCTGTCTGATCTGAGCCTCACCGAAGCGGGCCAGATCACGGCTGTGACCGATGGCGGTGATCTGCTGACGGCGCAACTGGTGCTGGATCAAGGCAAACTGACGGGCATTGATCAGGCCAGCCTGCAGACCCTCACGGGGCTGGACGGCCAACCGCTTGCCAGCAAGCGTCAAGGCGATGCTGAGGGTATCGTGCGTTGGCCCAATGGCGACCGGATGGTCAGCTTCGAACGCGATCACCGCATCTGGCTCTATCCCGCCGCCGGTGGCCCGCCCAACTCCATGCCCAAGCCCTATATCACCATGGAAGACAATAACGGGATGGAGGGGCTTTCCCTCGCGCCCGCACAAGGACCCGATGCCTATTGGGTGGGTGTTGAGCCCGGAACGGTATGGCTTTGTCATCTCAAGACGGTCTGTGCCGAGCATCCGAACCTGCCAAAGCCGCCAGAGGGCTTTCGGCTATCGGCGCTGAACGAGGCTCCGAACGGCGACCTGATCTTGCTGTTCCATCGGTGGGATCCGGCCCTAAAGATTAGCCGCATCTCGGTTCAGATTGTCCGCCAACCGGCCTCGACTCAGCCCAAAATCGTCGATCAGTTGAACCTGTCGCCGCCTCTAACGGTCGATAATTTCGAAGGGGTTTGGGCTGACGCGAGAAAGGGGGGCGGCCTCAGGCTCTATCTCTTGACCGACGACAATTTCTCTAAGACCCAGCGCAACCTCTTCATGGCCTTTGACTGGACGCCCGCAGGTCTGAATCCTTAGATCCCTTTGGTCCTCGTGCGTGACAGGGGATGGCTCGTTTCGACCACCTCGCGCAACCGGCCCTCTGTGACGTGGGTATAGATCTGGGTGGTGGCAATGTCGGCGTGACCGAGCAGCTTTTGCACCGTTCTCAGGTCTGCGCCCCCTTCCAACAGGTGGGTGGCAAAGGCGTGGCGTAGGACGTGCGGGCTGACCTTGCTCCGGTCAATGCCTGCGACCAAGGCCGCCTCATCGAGTAACTGACCAAAACGGCGACGGGTCAGCCGTCCGCCGATGCCGCGTGAAGGAAAGAGCCACGGGCTATCGGCCACGCCTTTGGGAAAGAAGGATTTGCGGTGCGGCAGGTAGGCCTTGACCGCTTCCCGCGCAGGACCGTTCAGAGGGGCCAGCCGTTCCTTGCCGCCTTTGCCCTTGACGATCATGAAGGCCGGATCGCGGGCGACAGAGGCTTGGGTCAGGGCCAGAAGTTCGGAAATGCGCAAGCCCGACGCATAGAGCAGCTCGATCATGCAGCCGAGCCGCAGCCCCGCCTCTTCCTTACCCTTTTCAACAGAAGGCGCCGCCGCGATTAGTCGCTCGACCTCCTCACGGGTCAGGATCTTAGGCAAGGGCCGCCCGCGTTTGGGGGCATCGACGCGGTGGGAAGGGTCATCTTCGCGCCAGCCCTCGCCCAAGGCAAACCGGTAGAATTGCCGAAGGGCCGAGCGGCGGCGTGATGCAGTCGCCGGGGAGGCCCCGCGTTCACCAAGCGCTTCGAAATAGGCCTCAATCTGCTCGGCAGAGGCCTTGGCCAGATCCGAGCCCAAACCCTTGAGAAAGAGCTGCGCATCAGCAAGGTCGCGACTATAGGCAGCCAGCGTGTTCTTTGCCGCCGAACGCTCGACGGCCATCATCTCCAAGAACGCATCGAGCCAGCCCTCGCCGCTCATTTGGCTTTAGGCTTGGCTTTGGTGGCGGGCTTGGCAACGGGCTTTGGTGCGGGCGGCGGGACACTGTAGCCCTGCATCAGGACCATGCCCTCGATGGCAAAGGCGCTGGCCTCGTCCGCCATGCCTGCGCGCTGGAGCCCGCGAACGATGCTCAGGCGATCGGCGACGTTGGGACCATTAGCACCGGCATTCTGAGCGATAGCCAGCACAGCCAGAACCGTCTCGCCCTTCATCCCCGCATCAGCGGCCATATCGAGGGCCATCAACCTACTGGTGGCGGCCTCATGTTTGGGCAGGTTGAACTGGGCCAGACGGGTTCGGATCGGAGCGGGCAGGGGCTCTGACAGGGCGGCGGTTAAGGCTGCGGCCCCTTGCCGACGCAGGCGCACGGGATCAGCGACTGGCGAAAGTCCAGCCTCGACGAGGCCTGCCACGACGGCGGCCTGTCCCGGCGCGCTGGGCGGCGTCGCGGCGGCGAGCAAAGTATCAAGGGTCAGCACCTGCTCATTGACCAGATCCGTCGGAAGGGCGTGGCGAAGGCGGCGTGCAGAGACCGGGTCACCGGCAAGGACCGCAGCAGTCGCCAAAAGTACCGGATCCGCCGACGGCACTTCAGCCTCTACCAGTGAGGCAATCAGTGGACGGCTGAGGCGCGACAGGGCGACAAAATCCTCGAGCGACCGTGAGCGCTTGAGCAGTCCCACCACCACCTGATCGCGCTGCGTCAGGTCCAAGGTTTCGCGGCCTATGGCCAAGAGGCGGGCCTCGGTGGCGGCTCCCGGTATGGCCAGCAGGGCAGGGACATTGATCGGCGGCGGTGCCGTCAGATCGCTCTCAGCTGATGGGTTCGGCGCGGGTGCCGGTTGCGCGTTGGCCGTGTCATAGACGGCGCTGACATTGGCGCCCATCCGAACAGCGCGACCTGCGGCAGCCATGCGCAGGGCTGGATCGGCGGCCTCATCTCGCGAGATCGCAACGACCATCGCCGCTGGCGCTTGGGCCATGGCGGCCGTGAAGTTCAGCTTGAGGGCGCGAGAGAGGGTCATGTCCAGACCTGTCCGCAAGGAAGCCGGGCCGGTCATCGGCGTTCCGGCCATCATAGCCGCCATCATCTTGGTAAAATCGGCGTCTTCGCCAGACGGGGGCAACAGATCGAGGGTCAGTTGCGCGGCAGCCCCCTCGCCACCCACCATCAGGCAAAAGGCCCGAAGTTTCAGCCAATAGGGCGCGTCGCGTTCAGCGCCCAAGGCTTGCCCGATCCGACAGGCCTTTTCGGGATGGCCAAGGATGAGAGCTGATTCTGCAGATATCTTGGCCAGAGACGGGGTCTGGGCCACGCCAGAGGTCCGCTCGAGCATCGCCTCAACGCCTGCGGCATCGCCCAGAGCGATCAGGGCTCCTGCGCGGGCCGCGGCAAGGTCATAGTCAGATGACGCGCCATCAGGGGCCTGAGCGCCGGTTGACAGAACGCGCCGCGCCAAGGCGGCTGCGGCGGGCGATAGAGGCTTTTTGCCAATCTGAGGCAGAATTTCGCGGGCCATATCGGCGGCGCTTCCCCTCCAGAGGTCGGCGCTCAGTCCAGTATTACGGGCCCCGGGAGAGAAGATGTCGGGTGCGGACAGGGCGGTCACCTGAACCGCCGCGCCCACGGGCCGCATCGGCGCGGGCTCTGCCGGTTCAAGCAAGATCGGCGCTTCAGCGATGGTATCCGACGGCGTTTCGGCTGGCTTTTCAGTCGCTTGTGTGGGGGCGAGCAAGGGCTGCGCGGTTGCTGCAGGCTCTGACAACGGCTGCGCATGGGCACCCGTTAGGGCCATCATTGAAAGCACTAGGGCCAAACCGGAGGTTCGCATCATCAGGCTCACTGTCTGCTCTCCAAATCACCGCGTTCTTAAGTATGCCATGAAAGGGGCGTGTTCGGGCAAGTCTCGCCTCAGCATAATGGCGATCCCATCTCCCATCTCTTGGCGCGGCGGGCGTTTGTCGTGTAATGTGCCTGTTCTATGGAAAAGACCCTGACCTCGGCGAGCCTTGATCCGGTCGCCTCAATCCTCGGCGGCGGCGGACTGTGACCAGTCCCCTAGGCCCATTGACTCGCACCATTGCCCTTGTCGGCCTGATGGGGGCTGGGAAATCCAGCGTCGGACGGCGGCTGGCAGTTGCGCTGGGCGTGCCCTTTCGCGATTCCGACGATGAGGTCGAGCGCGCTGCGGGCCGCACCGTTTCAGACATCTTTGCCTCGATGGGCGAACCGGCCTTCCGCGAAGGTGAGCGGCGGGTAATTGCGCGGTTGCTGGAAGAGCCACCTCATATTTTGGCGACCGGTGGCGGGGCCTTCATCAATGAAGAGACCCGGCAACTGGTCCAAGAAAAGGCCCTTTCGGTCTGGCTGAAGGCGGACATTGAACTTCTTGCCCGCCGCGTTGGACGCAAGGACACCAGACCGCTGTTGCGCGACAAGGACCCTCGAGAGGTCTTGGAGGCCTTGGCCAAGGTGCGACATCCCATCTATGCCGAGGCCGATATTACGGTCAAAACTGGCGACACGCCCCACGGTGCTGCCGTGGACGAGATTTTAGCCGCCTTGGCAACCTGGCAGGAAACCCATCCCCTATGACGGTTGTAACGGTGCCTGTGGGTCTTGGGGCCCGTGCCTATAATGTCTTGGTGGGTCCTGGCCTGCTGGATCAGGCAGGCGAGCAGATCTTGCCGTTCTTGAAGTCGCGGCGTGTGGCGGTGGTCGCCGATGCCATGGTTCAGGACCTGCATGGCGCACGTCTGGCAGCCTCGTTTGCCAAGGCAGGCATTAAGGCAGACGTGATCACGGTCCCTTCTGGCGAGGCGTCCAAGAGCTTTGAACAGCTTGCGATCCTGTCAGATCAACTGCTGGCGCTGGAGTTGGATCGCGGCGACCTTATCGTGGCCTTTGGCGGCGGCGTGATCGGGGATTTGGCCGGTTTTGCGGCGTCGATCTATAAGCGCGGGATCGATTTCGTGCAGATCCCGACCACCCTCTTGGCGCAGGTCGACTCGTCGGTTGGCGGCAAGACCGCGATTGATACCCCGCGCGGCAAGAATCTGATTGGGGCCTTCCATCAACCGCGTCTGGTCTTGGCTGACCTGACCGTTCTGGACAGTCTCAGCGACCGCGAGATGCGGGCTGGCTTTGCCGAGGTGCTGAAATATGGCCTGCTGGGCGATGCTGGCTTCTTTGAGTGGCTTGAGGTCCACACGCCTGCGGTTCTGGCGCGGGAAACCGAAGCCTTGGCCGAAGCCGTCGCCCGCTGCGTGGCTATGAAGGCCGAAATCGTCGCCGAGGATGAGAAAGAGGCCGGACGCCGCGCCCTGCTCAATCTGGGCCATACGTTCGGTCATGCCCTAGAGGCAGAGGTCGGCTTTGACGGGGCCCTGCTCCATGGTGAGGCCGTGGCCATTGGCTGTGCCCAAGCTTTCCGCTTTTCGGTCTCGCAGGGCCTTTGCTCTGGGCAGGATGCCGCGCGGGCCAGCCGCGCCATCGCCGCCAGTGGTTTGCCGACCGACATTGCGGACCTGCCTGGTATGCCGTTCAAGGCCGAGCGTCTCGTTCATCATATGGCGCAAGATAAGAAGGCTGAGGGCGGGCGTTTGACCTTCATCCTCGCTCGCGCCATCGGTGACGCCTTTACGGCCAAGGACGTCAGTCCAGCCGCCATTCACGACTTCCTATTGACCGAAGGGGCCGTCCCATGACCGCGGCGATTATCGCCATTGTCCCGATCATTCTGTGCCTGCTGGCCCTATCGGCCATCTTCTCAGCGGCCGAGACCTCACTGACCGGGGCCAGCCGTGGCCGGATGCACCAGCTCGAACGTGAAGGCGACCGAGCGGCGGGACGGGTCAACAAACTGATCTCCGACCAAGAGACCATGATTGGCTCGGTTCTGCTGGGCAATAATCTGATCAATATTCTGGCTTCTGCCCTGGCGACCGAGGTCCTGACCAAGTCGATCCCGGGGGCTTGGGGTGTGGTCGTGGCGACGGCAGTCATGACTGTGCTGGTCCTCGTCTTTGCAGAGGTTCTGCCCAAGACCCTCGCCATCAGCCGTCCTGATGATGTGGCCCGAACCCTGTCCGGACCGACCCTTGTGGTGGTTAAGCTGTTCGGTCCGGTGGTCTTTGCCGTGCAGTTCTTTGTGCGTCAGACCTTGAAGCTGTTTGGCATCAATATCGACATGGCGGTTGATGTCCTCGCCGCCCACGAAGAGATCCGAGGCGCGGTGGAATATCACCATTCCGAAGGTCTGGTCGAAGAGCGTGACCGGCGGATGCTGGGCGGGGTGCTGGACCTGTCGGACATGGACGTGTCTGAGATTATGGTCCATCGCAAGAACATTGCCATGCTCGACATCGAACTGACCCCGCGCGAACTGGTGGCCGAGGCGTTGGAAGCAACCAATACCCGCATGCCGGTCTATCGCGACGATCCGGAAAATATCGTCGGGGTCCTGCACGCCAAGGACCTTTTGCGGGCGCTCGCCGCCGCTGAGGGCAAGGTGGATGAGATCGACATTGCCGCCATCATCCGCGAGCCTTGGTTCATCCCCGACACAACCAACCTGAAGGACCAACTCAACGCCTTCCTCAAGCGCCGCAGTCACTTTGCGCTGGTGGTCGACGAGTATGGTGCTCTGCAAGGCCTCGTGACCCTAGAAGACATTCTCGAAGAGATCGTCGGCGAGATCTCGGACGAGCATGACGCCGCCGTGCAAGGGGTGCGCCGTCAGGCCGATGGCTCGATCCATGTCGATGGTTCCGTCACCATCCGCGATCTCAACCGCGCCATGGACTGGGACCTACCCGATGATGAGTGGGTCACGGTCGCCGGTCTGGTGATCCATGAGGCCCAGACCATTCCCGAGCCGGGTCAGACCTTCATATTCTATCACCACCGCTTCCAGATCCTGCGTCGTCAGCGCAATCAGATCACAGCCCTGCGCATCAGTGCCCGCCTAGCCCCCGCCAAAGAGGGCTAGGGCGGTTATGGGATGGTGAATCACTCTTCGTTCGGGGCCAACGCCTTGATTGTGAGGGCGTGAACCGGTCCTGCAAGCTCCTCGCTGAGGGCCTTCATGACCAATCTTTGCCGACCGACCCGATTCACCCCCAAAAAAACGCTGGATGTGATCGTTACCGAAAAATGAGTTTCTCCAGCGTCCGAGGATCCTGAGTGACCTTTGTGCTTGTCAGAATCATCAACTATTTCAATTAATTCAGGTGAAAACCTAGATTCAAGCTTAGCTTTCATCCGTTCGGCAACCGTACCCATCAACAGATCCTTTTCGTCGCGATGCATTATTCCGCTCGTCAATCCTTGAATGACAATCTTTCAGCAGCATAATCCACTTCATGAGCCGAGAGTTTGAATACAAGCCGAAATTCCGAGATATCCGAGTCCGCCC
>CANFKD010000053.1 GCA_947447115.1 Caulobacteraceae bacterium | reverse complement strand
GGCGGGCGGTTCTCTGCCAAACCGGCGGAACTGATGCAGGCGATCAATGTCTCGATCGGCTTTGACAAACGTCTTGCGGCCCAAGATCTGGCAGGCTCAAAGGCCCATGCTGCAATGTTGGCCGCAACCGGGGTGATTTCAAGCGCTGACGAGGCCGCAATTCAAGACGGCTTGTCGCAGATCGAAGCGGAAATCGCGAGCGGCACCTTTCCGTTCCGTGAGGAATTTGAAGACATCCACATGAATGTGGAGGCCCGCCTGCGCGAATTGATCGGTCCAGCGGCTGGCCGCCTGCACACAGCCCGCTCGCGCAATGATCAGGTCGCCCTCGATTTTAGGCTCTGGGTACGCGACACCTGCGACCAGACCGCCGCCCAGATCATGGCCCTGCAACGCGCCCTCGTGGCCAAGGCCGAGCCCAATGCTGACACGCTGATGCCGGGCTTCACCCATCTGCAACCGGCCCAGCCGACGACCTTTGGCCACCATCTGATGGCCTATGTCGAGATGTTTGGCCGGGATGCCTCACGCTTTGTCGATGCACGTCAGCGGATGAATGAGTGCCCTCTGGGGGCTGCGGCCTTGGCAGGCTCGCCCTTCCCCATCGACCGGTTCCAGACCGCCAAGGCGCTGGGCTTTGATCGGCCGACGGCCAATTCGCTCGACAGTGTCGCGGCCCGCGATTTTGCGCTGGAGGCCCTGTCGGCAGCGAGCATCTGCGCCGTGCACCTGTCGCGTCTGGCCGAAGAGATCGTGCTGTGGGTCACGCCGCAATTTGGCTTTATCAAGCTCAGCGATGCCTTCACCACTGGCTCATCGATCATGCCGCAAAAGCGCAACCCCGACGCCGCCGAGCTGGTCCGCGCCAAGGTGGGCCGGATCTTGGGGGCCTTGACCGGCTTGACCGTGGTCATGAAGGGCCTGCCCATGACCTATTCCAAGGACATGCAAGAGGACAAGGAACCGGTGTTCCAAGCCTTTGACAGTCTCGATCTGGCCCTCGCGGCCATGACCGGCATGGTCGCCGATATGGAGCCGGTTAAGGACCGTATGGCGGCGGCTGCAGGCTCTGGCTATTCGACGGCCACGGACCTCGCCGACTGGCTGGTGCGCGAATTGAACATGCCCTTCCGTGATGCCCATCATGTCACGGGCGCAGCGGTTAAGCGGGCGGAAGGCTTGGGACTTGGTCTAGCCGATTTGCCTCTGGCCGATCTTCAGGCGCTGGAGCCTCGGATCACGGACGGGGTCTATGCCGTCTTGACCCCCGCCGCCTCTGCCGCCAGCCGTCGCAGCTATGGCGGCACCGCGCCCGATCAGGTGCGCATCCAAATCCAACGCTGGAAGGACCTGCTCGCATGACCCGCCGTCCCCTTAACCGATCAGCCCTGATCGTGGTCGCCGCAGCAGGCCTCTTGATGGTCAGTGCTTGCGGCAAGCAGGGCAAGCTGGATCAACCCGCGCCGCTGTTCGGGGCCGAGGCCAAGGCTGCCTATGCCGCCAAGAAACAGGCTGAGGCCGATGCGGCCGCCAAGGCTGCCGAGGCCAAGGTCGTGACGCCTCAGCCCTTAACACCAAAAGAAATCGAAGCCGCACCGCCCGCGACTCCAAACTGATTTAGAGCCCAGACAGAGACCCCATGGATCATTTTGACTATCGCGACGGCGAGCTTTGGTGCGAGGGCGTGGCCCTGTCGGCCATCGCCAAGGCCATTGGCACGCCGGTCTATGTCTATTCTTCCGCCACCCTAGAGCGCCATTTCAACGTCTTCCAAGACGCCTTCAAAGGTCTGGGCGTTGGTGAGCCTTTGGTTGCCTATGCGGTCAAGGCCAATTCCAACCTCTCGGTCTTGAGTACCCTCGCTGCCCAAGGGGCCGGGGCCGATACGGTATCCGAAGGCGAGGTCCGCCGCGCCCTTGCTGCGGGCATCCCCCCGTCTCGCATCGTCTTTTCCGGGGTCGGCAAGACGGCGGCTGAGTTGGCCTTTGCCGTCCAGACGGGCGTTTGCGAGATCAATGTCGAGTCTGAGCCTGAACTGGATCTTCTGGCCGAGGTCGCCGCCCGCTTGGGCAAACGCCAAGCCATCGCCATCCGCGTCAATCCCGATGTCAGCGCGGGCGGTCACGCCAAGATCGCGACGGGCAAGTCTGAAAACAAGTTTGGGGTCTCTTTCGCCGAAGCTTTAAGGCTCTATGCCAAGGCCGAGTCCCTGCCCTCAATCCATGCCGCAGGCGTCGCCTGTCACATTGGCAGCCAGATCACCGACCTGACACCAATGCGCG
This sequence comes from Caulobacteraceae bacterium, assembly GCA_947447115.1. Taxonomy (GTDB): domain Bacteria; phylum Pseudomonadota; class Alphaproteobacteria; order Caulobacterales; family Caulobacteraceae; genus CAISGS01. Next base: position 15,106 of record CANFKD010000053.1, on the reverse strand, counting down.
AGGCCTTTGCTAAGATGCGGGGCCTCGTCGAAAATCTGCGCCAGCATGGTCACAAGGTCGAGCGTCTGGACCTCGGCGGCGGATTGGGCGTTCCCTATTTCAATCAGCCAACCCCGCCCGCGCCTGACGCCTTTGCAGCCATGGTCGCCGAGGTGACTCATGGCCTGAATGTGCAACTGGCTTTTGAGCCAGGACGGATGATCGCCGCCAATGCCGGGGTTCTGGTCTCCGAAGTCATTCACGTCCATGAACGGCCAGAGGGGCGGCGGTTTTTGGTCATTGATGCCGGGATGAACGATCTGATCCGTCCGGCCATGTATGACGCCTATCACGCCATCAGCCCCTTGAAGGAACCCGCAGGGGACGCAGGCCTTGTGACCTATGATGTGGTCGGCCCCGTCTGCGAGACCGGCGACACCTTCACCCGTGATCGGGATTTGCCACCCTTGGGGGCCGGTGATCTGGTCGCCTTCCTGTCGGCGGGGGCTTACGGCGCGGCCATGTCGAGTGAATATAATAGCCGCCCTCTGGTGCCTGAGGTTCTGGTCAAGGGTGATGACTATGCCGTGATCCGTCCACGCCCAACCTACGAAGAGATGCTGGCCCGCGAGCCCATGGCCCCTTGGCTAAAGGCTTAGTCGTCTAGAGCGCCTATGCCCGAAAGGCCGCGCAGGCGGCCGCCATCATCCATGCCATAGCCGACCAAGAACCGGGCCGGGGCTTCCCAAGCGACAAAATCAGGCTCCATCGCCCGAGGGGTTGGCCAAGGCTTGCGGGCAAAGACGGCGCTTAGGACCTCAGCGGCCCCGGCCTCCTTGACGATCCGCACGGCCTCGGACAGGGATAGGCCCGTATCAAACACATCATCGAGCAGAAGAACCTGCCGTCCCGTGACCGGGCGCTGAAGTCCTGCCTGCACGCGAACAGAACCGCTAGAGCGGGTCTCATCGCCATAGGATGAGAGCCAGAGCGCGTCGAACAGGGGGTTTCGGCCAAGATCCGAGAGCGCCCGTGTCATATCAGCCGCAAACCAGATCCCGCCGGTCAGCAGACAGACCACCACCGTGTCATCGCTAATTTTCGGAGCAATCTGTTTGGCCAGATCAGACACATGACACGCAACCTCGGCTGCCGTGAGCAGCCTAACCGGCTGAGCCCTATCACTCATGGCCGTGGGCAGCAGCCTTCGCCGCATGGGCCTTGCCAACTGCGGGCTTAACGGTCGGTGCCTGTTCAACAGCCAGCTTCGGGGAGCCTGCATGGGCCTCCCCTCCCGCACCTTCTGCATCGTGCAGCGCATAAGGAGAATCGGCGGGCAGGGGCTTAACCTCCTTAGCCGTGCCGTGGGGTGGTTCAGAGGCTGATGGGCCGGGTTTTTCTGCAGGCGCATGCGCTGAAGGGGCCGTTTGGACGGGCTTTTCGAGCAGGAAATCAACATCCATGTCCCGCGCCAGTGCTGGGGGATCGATGATCGACACCGCAAAATAGCGCACGGCACCGACAGGAATGGTCACCCCATCCGGTTTAGCGATCTGGACCGCCACAGTCTTTCCGGCGGGATCGGTCAAGGTAATACGCAGGGGCGGCGCGATCAGGGCACTGTGCGAGACATTGCGAATGGCACCGGTGACCGACAGGGCGGCGTGGCCGTCCTTAAGGATGCGATCGGCCTTGATCCCTTCGAGGGCCAATCCCGTCGGATTGGGGGCAAGGCCAACAAGGGCATAGGCACTGGCCGACTGAGGCCACATCCGCACCACATCGGCGCGCATCACCACCGCCGCAGCGATTGATGCCACCAGCACCGCGGCCAAAACCCCAGTGATCACCATCGGTGAAATCTGAGGCGCAGCCTTTTTGCGGCTGCGCGCCTGAGCGGCAAACATCATCGGCCCATCTTCAGAAGCCGCCGTTGCAGCTTGAGCGGCCTCTTGAGCTTCCTTTTGCCGCTGCGCCCGGCGGGCGGCGGCGCTCTCGGCGCGCTGCTCATCGGTGACGACCGGCGCAGGCCCATCGCCCTCTTGCGGTAAGGTCGCTAACCAACGCTCACCACAGGATGCACAGCGCACAGTCCGTCCCTCGCTGCCAATCTTGGCATCGTCAACGAAATAGCTGGTGGCGCAGGCGGGACAGGTCAGTATCATGGCAGTCGAATCGGAAGCTCCAATGGTCGACACAATGACGTTGCCCATTTCCGTCACTCTGTCCAGAAGCGCTGGCGTGCCCTTTGATAGAACTCGCCGACAGAGATCAGGTTGAAACCATCGTTCGATTTGATGGCGTAGGGTTACGCTATGGTCGTGCGCCAGAAACTCTACAGGATTTGAGCATCGAGCTAAAGGCCGGGAGTTTTCATTTCCTGACCGGACCATCCGGTGCCGGAAAGAGCTCGCTCCTCAAGCTGATCTATCTGGCCCATCGCCCATCGCGGGGCCGGATTGAGCTGTTTGGCCAAGATATAGGCCGGGCCAAACGTAAGGATCTGCCCTTCTTGCGGCGCCGGATCGGGGTCGTGTTTCAAGAGATGCACCTTTTGGAGCACCTTACCGCGTTCGACAATGTCGCCCTGCCCATGCGCCTTTCTGGACAGAAGCCTACGACCTATCGTACCGATATTGCTGAGCTCTTGCAGTGGGTCGGCTTGGGGACCAAGATGCACGCCATGCCCGAAACCCTGTCCGGCGGCGAACGTCAGAGGCTGGCCATTGCCAGAGCCGTTGTGGCCCGTCCTGAGATCATCTTGGCTGATGAGCCGACGGGCAATCTGGATCACGAGATGGGCCAGAGAATTCTCAAGCTCTTTACCGAGTTGAACCGCCTCGGCACGACGGTGCTGATCGCCAGCCACGATCTGGATCTGGTCGCCAGTTCGGGCATGCCCGCCTTCAATATCGAAAGCGGCCGCCTGACCTCGCCCTACATGGACGCGACGGAGGACGATCCTGCCGATGATCTCGGCTTGGTGGCCAGCGGCGAGCCAGAGTTCATCTATCGCCGGCCTCTGACCCTTTCCCAAGAGGACAGTCTCGAGGATGAAGGGCCATGAGCATGGCCTTCAATCCCGCACGCTGGAAACCCGCAGCCCTTCTGCCGCATGAAGAGGCCCATGATGGGGCCTTGGTCTTTGTGGTCGCGGTTCTGTGCTTCCTGGCCTGCGCCACGGCAATCTTCGCGATCAGCGCCGATCGAGCCGCCCAAGGCTGGGCCAATCAGTTGCAAGGCTCGGCCACCGTTATCATTCGCACCAAGGGCAGCGAGTCTCCGGATATGGCCGCTAGCCGCGCCGCAGAGGCCTTGGCTGGAACGCCAGGAGTCGCGCAAGCGCTGGTCCTCGAGCGCGCCAAGGCCGAGGCCCTGCTCGAGCCATGGCTGGGCAAGGATGGCATCATCAAAGACTTGCCGGTCCCACGTCTGGTAACGGTTGAGCTAGACCCATCAGCGCCCGCCAGTGCCAAGGCCCTCGACAAAGCCTTACGGACCGCAGGTGTTGATGCGACCGTCGATGATCATAGTCTTTGGATGAAGGACATTATTCACGCCGGCCAGATCGCTAGGATCGCGGCCGTCAGCCTCTTTGCCCTCATGGCCCTTGCCGCCGCCGCTGTGATTGCCTTTGCGACCCGAGCGGGCCTATCGGCCAGACATGATGTGGTCGAGATCATGCACCTGACCGGCGCGACCGACGGGTTCATCGCCAATCTGTTTCAGGCCCGCTTTGCCGCCATGGCCGCGTTGGCCGGGCTGCTGGGCGGGGGAGCCGCTGCCCTATTGGCCGCAGGCATCCGGCTGCTCGGCGGCGGCTATGGCCTGATACCAGTCCTACCCATAGGTTGGCTTGACCTGCTTGTGGCCCTCCCCAGTCCCTTGATCGCAGGGCTGGTCGCGGCGATAGCGGCACGGGTTACGGCCCTTGGTCTGATAAGGGCCATGCCATGAGAAGTTTGGCGCTGTTTTTCATTCTGATTTTGATCTGGGCGACGGGGCTTCTGGCCTTTTCCGCCCGCGTCGATGCCTTTACGCCCGCCGCAGAGCCCGAGCGCGCCGATGGGATCGTGGCCCTGACCGGCATCTCGACCGACCGCATCCGTGAGGCCATGAAACTGCTCGAAGAGGGTAAGGCCCAGCGCATGCTGGTCTCGGGCGTCAATCGCGACGCCACCCGCGACGATATTCGCGGCGTCGCCAAGGCGACCCGGCGGATCTATGACTGCTGTGTGGATCTTGGTTTTCAAGCCGCAGACACACTGGGCAATGCCACCGAGACCGCCGCTTGGGTAAAGACCAAACAGTATAAGAGCCTGATCGTGGTGACCTCGGACTATCACATGCCTCGCAGCCTTTTGGAGCTGCACGCGGCCCTTCCGACCGTGAAACTGACGCCCTATGCGGTCAAGACCGATGATCTTGCCGCTAAGCACTGGTGGCGCAACGCCCCTAGTGCCAAACGGATGATCATGGAATATAACAAATACTTGGCCATCCTATCGCGTGAAGCCTTCATCAGCCTTGGGCCGAAGGAAGAGGATCGAGCCGTTCCCGATAAGGCCGCTGGAGGCGCGACGTCTTGACCTTGATCCGGTCCCTTTTGTTTACCCTCTGGCTGTTCTTCTGGACCGCCGTGCTGGGTACGGCCTACCTGCCGCTTCTGGTCTTACCACGCCAAATTATGGCCAGGTGCCTGAGGGTTTGGGCCCATGTCATGCTGTTCGGTCTGCGTTGGATCAACGGGATTAAGATCGAAATTCGCGGGCAAGAGCACATCCCAACCGGAGCAGCTCTAATTGCGGGCAAGCATATGGGCATGCTCGACACGATCGTGCCCTTTGTGATTCTGCCTGACGTCTGTTTCGTCATGAAGCGGGAGCTGACCTACATTCCCCTTTTCGGCTGGCACGCCATGAAGGCGACCATGATCTGGATTGATCGGGGGGCCGCCGCTAAGGCCCTGCGCAAGATGGTGACAGACGCACAAGAGCGCTTTACCCATGAGCGTCAGTTGGTGATTTTTCCAGAGGGCACGCGCAAGGCTCCGGGGGCGGAACCGGACTATAAGCCCGGCGTGGCTGCGCTCTATCGCGACCTCAACCTGCCCTGCACCCTGATCGCCACCAATTCAGGCGTCCATTGGCCAGCCAAGGGCCTTGCCAAACATGCTGGCACCGTCGTGTTCGAATTTCTCGAACCGATCCCTGCTGGTCTGCGCCGGGGTGAATTTATGAAAGAGATGCAGAGCCGTATCGAGAGGGCGAGCAACGCCCTGCTGGCTGAAGACCTCTAAAGTCCCAAGCCGCTGACGCCCCCTCTAGGGAAGCGCCAGCGGTCCTTGACAATCCCCCATGAAGGGGATGCCCCGGCCTGAGCCGGGGACTGTCTTTATCGTCCGGTTGGCATGTCCTTGAAGGCCACGTCCTTGTCGACGCGGACATCGCCCGGCAGGCCGAGAACCCGTTCGGCGATGATGTTCTTCAAGATTTCATCCGTACCACCGGCGATGCGCAGGCCGGGGGCCCACATCAGGCTTTGCTGGAAGGCCGCTTCCATCGGCGCAATGGCCGTGTCGGTGATGATGCCGAACTGATCTTCCAGCTCCATCGCCGAATTGGACAGGTCTTGCAGTTGGTTGGCCGAGATGATCTTGCCGATCGAGCTCTCGGGTCCAGGCGTCTGGCCCCGCGACAGGGCGGTCATGGTGCGAAAGCGGGTCAGCTTCAAGCCTTCAGCCTGCACATACCAGTCGGCGAGCTTTTCACGGAACGCGTCGTTGGCCAGCGCATTGCCGTCTTCGGTGACGGTGCTGCGGGCCAGAGCCATGATCTCGGCATAGTTGGGGCCGGTCGAGCCGCCCACGGCGAGACGCTCGTTCATCAGGGTGACCAGAGCGACCTTCCAGCCGTCTCCCACCGCGCCGAGGCGCTGGCTGTCATTGATGCGCAGGTCGGTGAAATAGACCTCGTTGAAGTTGGATCCGCCCGACATCTGGTGGATCGGCCGCACTTCGACGCCCGGTGCCTTCATGTCGATCCAGAACATGGTCAGACCCTTGTGCTTGGGCACATCAGGGTTGGTGCGGACGAGCAGGATACCGAAATCGCAATAGTGCGCGCCCGAGGTCCAGACCTTCTGGCCATTGATCACCCAGTCATCGCCATCCTTGACCGCACGGGTGCGCAGACCGGCAACGTCCGAACCGGCAGAGGGCTCGGAGAAGAGCTGACACCAGATCTCCTCGCCGCGCACGGCTGGAGCCACAAAGCGCTGCTTGGTCTCGTCATTGGCAAAGGCCATGACGGTGGGAACGCACATGCCAAGGCCGATGTCGAAGAAGCCGCGCGGCACGTCGAACTTCGATTCTTCTTGGTTATAGATCACGTTCTGGATCGGCGTGGCACCGCGGCCACCCAGGGCCTCGGGCCAGGTCATGCAGGTGAAACGGGCTTCCGCCTTGGTCGCTTGCCAAGCCTTGGCCAGCTTCAAGATTTCAGGCTCCGACATCTTCTTAGTGTCGACCTTCTTAGGGGCGTTGGCTTCGAGCCAGGTGCGCACTTCGATGCGGAAGGCGGCTTCTTCGGGGGAATCGTTGAAGTCCATGATGGTCTCCGGTCTTTTGAGGCTAGCGCTGAGCCAAAATAGGCAGCGCTGAAATTTGAAGGGTGAGATAGTTCGCTTAGGCGCGGCGACTAGGCCGCGTTACGACGTTCCAACTGCTGCACGAGACGCTCTTTCCAGACCTTTGGGGCCCCGGCAACGAGGGCCAGTTGGCGCGAGCGGCGATAGTAAAGGTGGCAATCCACCGCCCAGGTGAAGCCCATACCGCCGTGGGTTTGGACATTTTCCTTAGAGGCAAACCAGAAGGCTTCGCTGGAGGCCACACGCGCCGCTGCCGCCGCGATGGGTAGTTCAGCCGCGCCGACATTCAGCGCCCAAGCGCCGAAATAGGCGTTGGAACGGGCGAGCTCGTTCTTCACATACATATCGGCCAGCTTGTGCTTGATCGCCTGATAGCCCGCGATGGTGCGGCCAAAGGCATAGCGGTCCATGGCGTAGTCCTTGGCCATTTCCAAACAGCGGTCCGAACCGCCCAGTTGCTCGAAGGCCAAGAGGACGGCGGCGCGGTCAAACACCGCTTCGGTCAGGGCAAAGCCTTCGCCTGCATCACCCAAACGCTCGGCAGCAGCACCGCTGAAGCTGATCTTGGCAACGCTGCGCGTAGGATCGAGGGTCTTGAGGGTCTCGCGCGTGACGCCAGCGCCCGCCAACTCGACCAGGAACAGGCCAGGCTTGCCGCCTTCATTGGCCAACACCACCGCCAGATCGGCAATATCGCCATCGGTGACAGGGATCTTCACACCGGTCAGCTTGCCGCCGACAACGTTGGCCTGCAGGTTGGCCGCATTGACCACGCCTGGACCTTCAGAGGTCGCGAAAGCGCCAATCAGTTCGCCCGCTGCGATCTTAGGCAGCCACTTGGCCTTTTGGGCATCAGAACCGGCCAACATCAGGGCTTCGGCGAGGAAATAGACGGTCGAGGCAAAGGGGATCGGGGCGCAGGCGCGGCCCAACTCTTCAGCAATGGCGCAAAGCTCAACCCGGCCAAGACCCAGACCACCATGTTCTTCTGGAATGGCGGCACCGAGCCAACCTTGAGCGCCTACACCCTTCCAGAGATCGGCGTCATAGGACAGGTCGGCATTGTCCAGCACCTTGCGCACATGGGCCGAGGTACAGTTGCCATCGAGGAACTTGCGCGCCTCGTTCTTCAAAAATTTCTGATCGTCGGAATAATCGAAATTCACGGCTATTAGCCTCCTGCCCATGGTGCCCGCCCACGGTGGGGCGGCATCCTGTTGTTCCTTGAGCGACAAGATAGACAGTTCCGGGGGATAGGGAAGACTGACCTCGCGTCAAGAAATTCACGAATGCGAATTGTTGCGTTGGTTTGGCAGATTTTGACCGTTCACAAGTCTGACAAAGACGTAATTTGATCTTGTCCTTGGTTCGGAGGACGATGGGGTTCGAACTGGGAAACTAAATCATGACCGACCTTTCCACGCCTCCAGACGCTCAGCCTTCACCGCCCCCGCCCTCAGGACCGGTGGCGCATGATGATCGGATGATTGCAGGCATCACCTATGTGCTGTTCCTGCTGTTTCCGACCTTTTTCCCAGTCCTGATCGGGCTGGTCTTGGCCTATGCCAATCGCGACACGCCCTCGGCACTGTTACGCAGCCACTATGTGTTCCAGATCCGCTCCTTTTGGATGTTCTTTGGCTGGGCGGTCATAGGTCTGGCCATGATCGGTGTCGGTATTCCGCTCTCAATCCTGCTGGTCGGCATTCCTGCCGTGGTCTTAGGGGCAGGAATTCTCTTTAGCTTAAGCCTGTTTTTCGCCCTGCGCTGCCTCGTCGGCCTGATCTATCTGGCGCAGGGCAAACCCTATCCACGCCCTCAAACCTGGCTCATCTAGGGCCCGACGCAAAACGGCCGCCCATGCGCAAACAAGGGCGGCCGCTCAGCAATTGCAAAATTGGATGCTAGATATCCAAAGGCTGGCGGCGTACCATGCGAGCATAGTCGTCCATCAGCGACAGTGAGATATTGCCGGGCCTGTAGGTGAACTCGCCAATCTCTGCCACCGGCGTCACCTCAGCCGCAGAGCCGCAGATAAAGACTTCGCTGAAGGTCGGCAGTTCCTCTTCGAGGATGTGACGCTCCACCACCTCAAAGCCCCGCTTCTTGGCCAGCTTGATCACCGACTGGCGGGTTAAGCCATTGAGGAAACAGTCTGGCGTCGGCGTATGGATAACCCCATCGCGCACGAGGAAGATGTTGGCACCCGTGGCCTCGGCCACATAGCCGCGATAGTCGAGCATCAGGGCGTCAGCATAGCCCTCGCGCTCGGCGGCATGTTTGGACACGGTGCAGATCATGTAGAGACCCGCCGCCTTGGACTCAACCGGTGCCGTATCGGGCGCAGGACGCCGGTACTTGGCGCGGCCAAGACGGATGCCCTTGGCCTTTTCTTCGGGCTTAAAATAGCTCGGCCATTCCCAAGCCGCGATGGCGACGTGGATCTTGCTCGCCTGAGCCGACACGCCCATCACTTCGGACCCGCGCCAAGCAATGGGGCGGATATAGCCGTCGGTCAGGCCGTTGCGCTTGCAGACCTCGATAGAGGCCGCATCGATCTCTTCGACCGTGAAGGGGATTTCAAAATCGAGCAGTTCAGCCGAGCGAAACAGGCGCTTGGTATGTTCGGTCAACAGATAGATCTCACCGCCATACATGCGCTCGCCTTCGAACACGGCCGAGCCATAGTGCAGGCCGTGGGTGAGTACATGTACCTGTGCCTCGCGCCAGGGCACAAATTCCCCATCCAGCCAGATCCAGCCGTCGCGATCATCAAAAGGCACAAGAGACATTGCTCATCAAACTCCGAAAAAAGACCTGTGGGATTAGACGCTGCCGACCGTGCGGCGTCAATCCAACCCCATTCCAACGCGCGTCCCCTTAACATGATCAAGGTCCTGATCACCCGTTTGATTGCACCCGATGACAATTTGTCTAGGGTGTGTGACCAGATGTTCTGCGCCAAGAGGGCGCGACGGGCCGCGCGATGACCACAGTTTCACCCAACCGCGAGGTCAATCGCAACCGCCACCTGCTGGTGGTCGACGACGATGATCGTATCCGCACCCTGCTCAAGGAATTTCTGGCGCGGAATGGATTTCGTGTGACCGCGGCCCGTGATGCCCACGCCGCCCGCAGGCTTTTGGACACGCTGGACTTCGATCTGGCCGTGTTCGACGTCATGATGCCCGGCGAGGATGGCTTCTCGCTCGCCCGCTGGCTTCGCGGCCGTTCAGGCACCAGCGCCGCGACCCCCATCCTGATGCTCACCGCGCGCGGACTGCCCGAGGACCGGATCGAGGGCCTTAGCCTTGGGGCCGATGACTACCTCTCCAAGCCCTTTGAGCCTCAGGAACTGCTGTTACGAATCGAAGCCATCCTGCGCCGCGCCAATGCAAGGCCGACCGGGCAAGAGCGTCTGAAACTGGGGCGCTGCACCTTCGATCTGGACCGGGCGGAGCTGCTTGTCGGCGATGAGCCAGTACGCCTGACCGAGGCCGAGGCCCAACTGCTCAAGCAACTGGCCCAGTCCCCCAACCTGGCCATTGACCGCATGGACCTCGGCCGCGACACCGCCGATGCGACCGGCCGGGCGGTGGATGTGCAGGTCACGCGTCTGCGCCGAAAGATCGAGTCCGACCCCAAGAACCCGCGCTATCTTCAGACCGTGCGCGGCGTCGGCTATATGCTGGCACCGGATTGAGGGCGGGACCGGGCACATGAAAAAGGGTTTTCGTCTCGGCCTGCCCCTGTCTTGGGTCAAGTTTATCAAGCGCCTGTTGCCGACCACCCTGTTTGGCCGCTCGCTGCTGATCATCGTGCTGCCGGTGGCGATCATGCAGATCGTCATTACCTGGGCCTTTTTCGATGCCCATTGGGAGACCGTGACCAGCCGCCTGTCCGAAGGCCTGTCGGGCGATATTGCCTGGGCGGTGGAAAGCTATCGCGACGATCCCTCCCCGGCGGCCTTGGCCAAGATTGCCGACCGGGCCGAGCGGTCCTTGGGCCTATCCATTGTCCTGCAAGAGGGCCGGGTCCTGCCGACGGGGCGGCGGCCTTCGCTCTTTGCCGCGCTGGATCGGTCCTTACAGCGCGCGCTTGATGATCGGCTGGATGTGCCCTTCTGGTTCGATACGACCCGATATCCGGCCTATGTCGATATCCGCGTCCAGACCGACAAGGGCGTCCTGCGCATCATCGCGCCGCGCGACCGCGCCTTTGCCACTCAAGGCCACATCTTCATCCTGTGGATGACCGTCGTGACCATACTGCTGACCGGGATCGCTGTCGGCTTTATTCGCAATCAGGTCCGCGCCATCGAGCGCCTCGCCGAGGCCGCAGACGCCTTTGGCCGGGGCGGCGATATGCCGACCTTCAAGCCCTATGGCGCGCGCGAGGTCCGTCAGGCTGCTGCCGCCTTCATCGCCATGAAGGCCCGCATCCAGCGCCATATTGATCAGCGCACGGTGATGCTCGCCGCTGTCGGCCATGACCTGCGCACCCCCCTGACCCGGCTCAAGCTCGAACTGGCCATGGCTGAACCTTCCGACCGTATCGAGGCCATGAAGCGCGACCTGTCGGAAATGGAGCATATGATCGACGAATATCTGGCCTTTGCCCGGGGTCAGGGCGGCGAGGCGCTGGAACCGGTCTCGATGTCGGACCTGCTTGCGGCCCTGCGCGCCGATGCTGACCGCGCCGGGGTCGAGTTCGTCCTCAGTGTCGAACCGGACCTAGAGGTGGTCTGTCGTCCTCTCGCCCTCAAGCGTGCGCTCGATAATCTGGTGATGAATGCCGCCAGCCATGCCGCGCGGATCGAACTGACCGGTCGCACCCGGCCGAGCGGCGGCGTTGAGATCTGCATTGATGATGATGGTCCCGGCATCCCCGAAGACCGCTATGAAGAGGCCTTCCGCCCCTTTAATCGCCTCGATGAATCTCGAAACCAGAACGAAAAGGGCGTCGGCCTCGGCCTCGCCATCGCCCGCGACGTCGCCAGAGGCCACGGCGGCGACATCACCCTCTCCCGCTCTCCGCTGGGGGGGCTAAGGGCGCTTGTGAAATTGCCGGGGTAGGGAGGGGATGAACACCCCCTAACCCAACCCTCTCCCCCAAGGGGGCGAGGGCTTTATTTTGCGTAGCCCTCTCCCTGTGGGAGAGGGTTGGGTGAGGGCCTTTTTGCTTCCTCTTCTAGGGGAAGTACGGGCGAAGCTTGGAGAGGGGGAAAGGTGATCAGGGTTCAGGTCTTTTTAGCCATCTTACTCGCAAGCCTAGGCCTCGTTCTGGGGATCGGCACTGAAAACCCAGCCGTCGCAACAGGCCGCGCGGGGACCTTCCTGATCACCACATCGACCAACAGCTTCAGCAGCGGATGGGTTGTGGACCCTGACGGATTGGCCATAACCGCAGCCCATGCGGTTGGCGGTGCGCAAACCTTTCAAGCCACCTTTGCCGATGGCGATGTTCGCGACGGGGTGGTGGTCGCGACGGACAGGGACACCGACCTTGCCCTGCTTAGGATCGATCCGGAGCCGGTCTTGCATCCCCTTCCTCTTGCCCAAACCGCTTCGATGGGAACGAGGGTGATCGCCATAGGCGCGCCGGGAGGACGGCTGGGCACGGTGACGAAGGGCAGGACCTAATCGATCATCGCTCGGCCAACCGATCAGATCAGCGTTGGTCTGATCGAACATAGCGCGCCCTTGGCCCAAGGCAGCTCCGGCGGTCCGTTGCTCAATGGTCAAGGCGAGGTGGTCGGGGTCAATATTGGCATTCTGACCCAAGACGACCGGCAGGGTTCAAGCCCATCCCCCATCAGCTATGCCGTTCCCATCGATCAGGTCCGGCGGGCGATCTTGCGGATGCAGGCGTCAGAGCGGCGCTCACCCACCCTGCTGCCATGGGCTCAGCGCGAAAAATCCGCGCAAGGATAGCCTTGGAAATAGAGCAAGGCCGTCAGGTCACTGTGATCAATTCGGGCATGGGCCTTAGCCGCGACCACAGGCTTGGCACGATAGGCAATACCGAGGCCCGCCGCCTCGATCATGGCCAGATCATTGGCCCCGTCACCAATGGCAATGGCCGCCTCAAGCCCTAGGCCCAGCGCCGCACTCTCTTCGCGCAGGGCCGCCAGCTTGGCCTCCTTGCCAAGGATGGGTTCCGCAACCTCACCGGTCAGGTGGCCGTCGGCTTCTATCAGACGGTTGGCCCGGTCCCCGGCAAAGCCCGCCGCCTTGGCCACGCGGCTGGTAAAGAAGGTAAAGCCCCCCGAGACCAACAGGCACTTGGCCCCTGCCGCCGTCATGGTGCCAATCAGCGTCTTGGCACCATCATTCAAGCGCACCCGCTGATCATAGCAGTCCTGCAAGGCCCCCACGGGAAGGCCCTTGAGCATGCCGACCCGCTCGCGCAGCGCCGATTCAAAGTTCAGTTCCCCGCGCATGGCCCGCTCGGTGATGGCGGAGACCGCCTCCTTTACGCCGGCAAAATCAGCAAGCTCGTCGAGGCACTCGCAGCCGATGATGGTGGAGTCCATATCGGCGATCAGCAGACGCTTGCGCCGCCCTTCCTGCGCCTGAACACAGACATCAACCGGCAGGTTGGCCAGGAGATGGTCCATCTGTTGGCGCAAGGCCGCGACATCGCCCGTGGTCAGCGACAGGTCGATGGCCCCCGGCCCAAGCAGGGTTCGGCTGGCAATCGGCATCAACCCCTCGACGAGGCGCGCGGCCTCTTCAGCAGCGGCGGGATCGGGCGAAACGAGGGTTATGGCGATGGTCATGGGGTCGAGGTAAACCGCCCTTGCACCCGGATCAAGACCAAGCCTTGATGCGCCCCTTTCATTGGCAGGCCGTTTCGTGGTTTTGTCTTGGCCATGACGCCGGATAATCTGCCCCCCATCACCCTGATTGCTGGCCCCACCGCCAGTGGCAAATCGGCCTTGGCTTTGGGGCTGGCGGCGCAGACCGGGGCTGAGATCATCAATGCCGATGCCCAGCAGATCTATGGCGACCTGCCGATCTTGACGGCGGCGCCCTCAGACCAAGACCTAAGGACCGCGCCGCACCACCTGTTCGGCGTGGCGGACGCGACAGAGGTCTGGTCTGTCGGCCATTGGCTGCGTGCGGCCTGCGCCAAGATTGCGGATATCCAAGCCCAAGGCCGTCCCGTGATCCTGGTCGGCGGCACGGGTCTCTATTTCCGCGCCCTGACCGAAGGCCTCGCCGACATTCCCGCCGTATCCGTCCCTGATCGTGACCAGATCGAAGCGCGGTATGAGGCTCAGGGCGAGGTCGCCTTTCGAATGGCTCTGGCAGCCCATGACCCTGCCGCTGAAGCAAGGATCGAACAGGGTGATCGCCAGCGTCTGATCCGCGCCCTCAGCGTGTTTGAGGCCAGCGGCCGGTCCTTAAGCGACTGGCAGGCTGACACGACCTCCGCGCTGGCCGGGCAGGACTGGACGGGCGTGGTGCTGGAGACCGACCGCGCCCTCCTCTATGACCGCTGCGACGCCCGGCTTGTGTCCATGATCGAGGCCGGTGTGCTGGACGAGGTCGCCGCCCTCGCCGCGCGGGGTCTGGACGCCAAACTTCCCGCGCTCAAGGCCGTCGGATATCGCGAACTGGCGGCCCATCTTCGCGGTGAGACGACCCTGCCCGAAGCGCTCGAAGCGGCTCAACGTGAGACCCGGCGCTATGCCAAGCGGCAACTGACCTGGTTTCGCAATCAAACCCCCGGCTGGATGAGGCTATCGGCTGTCAGCCCCGATGCCGCCATGAGGCAGTTTTTTGCGCAATCAGCCGCCTTGACCCCCGGCACGTAGCGTGGCATCACTTCAATCTGTAGTTTCGGAGAAAACTCGTGCTCGCAAACGCGAACGTACTTAGCAAGCGGCCGCCCTCGGTTTGATCGTCTGATCAAGCCGTCGACGGTCGCGTATCCAATGGGCCCCTCGAGGGCCTTTTTCTTTGACCAAACCCTTGTAAATTCCGCCTCCTCCTCTTTCGTGTGATCCCATGACCAAAGCCGCAACCCTGACCCCGACCGATGCTGCCGCTGCAGCGCCATCTCGCGCCCCATCGCGCGCCATGACCGGCGCAGAAATGGTCGTCCGCGCCCTTGTCGACCAAGGCGTAGATACCCTGTTCGGCTATCCGGGCGGCGCGATCTTGCCGATCTATGATGCGCTGTTCCATGAGCCGCGTCTGCAGCATGTTCTGGTCCGTCATGAACAGGGCGCAACCCATGCCGCCGAAGGCTATGCGCGCTCGTCGGGCAAGCCCGGCGTGGTGCTGGTCACCTCTGGCCCCGGCGCGACCAATGCCGTGACCGGTATTGTCGACGCCCTGATGGACTCCATTCCTCTGGTGGTCATTACCGGGCAGGTGCCGACCCACCTGATCGGCTCAGACGCCTTCCAAGAGTGCGATACGGTCGGCATTACCCGCTCCTGCACCAAGCATAACTATCTGGTGAAGCG
>CANFKD010000052.1 GCA_947447115.1 Caulobacteraceae bacterium | reverse complement strand
GTCCATATTGCGCGTGGACTCGCCGTGGGCCAGCATCGAGATCAGGTCATTGCCCGGCTCGGTCAGGTTCACCCGCTCGTTCCACAGACCCATGAAATATTGCGCGCAGTCCATCAGTTGGGCGCGGCGGTGTTCTTCGGACACGAACAGGGGCGAGGATGGGCCAGCCGTGGTGATGTCAGACCAGTAGGTCAGCTTGCGGCGATCTTCCCACGGGAAATCGAACAGGGTGGCCAGCATCTGGGTGGTCAGTTCGATGGAGACCTTGTCGACCCAATCAAAGACCTCGCCCTCAGGAAGGCCGTCAAAGATGGTGTTGACCCGCTCGCGGATGGTGCTCTCAAGCCGACCGAGATTGGCGGGCGAGACGATGGGGCTGACGACCTTGCGCTGAAGGTCATGCTTGGGCTGGTCCATGGCGATAAACATGGGCAGCTGGAAATCATCCTTAGGGTCTGCGATGGTGATCGACGGCTCTGACGAGAACAGCTGGTGGTTCGTATCCACGAACATAATGTCATTATATTTGGTGATCGACCAGTAGGGGCCGAACTCGTGGTCCTTGCAGTAGTGGACCGGGTCCTCTTTGCGCAGACGCTCGAAATAGGGCCAGAAGCTGTTGGTGCGGAACAGCTCTGGATCAGCGACATTGATGTCTTCGATCGGCATCGACCAGGCGCGGGCCTTGGCCTGCGCTGCGATATCGTTGGCACCATCACTCATCGAACTGCTCCCAGAATTTCGTATCTTATCATTGTACAGATATGCAGCGTTTGGTCCAGACAGAGACCGCTATTTTTAGCGGTGAATCCTCTGGTCAGTCTGGCGCTGAGTGTTTAGCGTGGCCCCTCAAGACAACGATAAGGGCCAAGCGCCCAAAGGGACCAACCTATGTCACACCCCAGCGGCTTTGACCTTTCGCGCCTCGAGCGCATCAGCGACCATCTTCAGCGCGAATATATTGATAAGGGTCGGATCGCAGGCTGTCAGGTGGCGGTGGCCCGCCACGGCCATCAGGCCTTCTTCCGTAGTTTTGGACATATGGATCTAGCCGCCGGTAAGCCGATGGCAGACGACACCATCTTCCGCATCTATTCCATGACCAAGCCCATTACCTCGATTGCGCTGATGAGCCTGTTTGAAAAGGGTCTGTTCCAGCTCGATGATCCGGTCTCGCGGTTTGTGCCCTCTTGGGCCAATCAGCGGGTCTATGTATCGGGCGAAGGCGAGACCATGAAGACCGAGCCTCTGGATCGCCCCGTCAGCATCCGCGACATGCTGCGCCATACAGGTGGCCTGACCTATGGCGGCGGCCTGCCCGGCGTCGGCGTTCAGCACCCTGTCGACCATATCTATCGCGGCCTCAAGGTCCGCAGCTTTGGCGGCAATGACGATATGATGAGCTTTATGAACAAGCTCAGCCAGACCCCGCTGGTCTATCAGCCCGGCCAAAAGTGGATGTATTCCCTCGCCACCGACGTCTGCGGGGCCTTGGTCGAAATCATCTCCGGCAAGCCCTTCGCGCAATATCTGCAAGAGACCATCTTCGATCCCTTGGGCATGGTCGATACCAGCTTCCATGTCGCGCCTGACAAGCAGCATCGGCTCGCGGCCAACTACAGCCGCAACGAGGACAAGACCCTCAAGCTGATCGATGACCCGCAAACCAGCGCCTATCGTCAGGCTCCCGGCTTCTATTCCGGCGGCGGCGGTCTGACCGGCACGACGGCGGACTATCTGCGGTTCTGCGAGATGTTGCGCCGGGGCGGCGAGTTGGACGGCGCACGGATCGTCGGGCCTCGCACCCTCGCCATGATGCACATGAACCACCTCAAGGACGGCCAAGATCTAACCCAAACAGCGGTCGGAGCCTTTTCAGAGACCTCCAATTCCGGCGTCGGCTTTGGCCTAGGCTTTGCCATGGTCATGGATCAGGTCGCTGCGGGCGTTCTGGGCCAAGGGGATTATTATTGGGGCGGGGCTGCCTCGACCATCTTCTCGGTCGACCCCAAGGAAGATCTGAGCATGGTGTTCATGACCCAGCTCATGCCCTCCTCGACCTTCAATTTCCGAGGTCAGCTCAAGAGCATCATCTATTCGTCCATCATCGACTAGGCGGCCGGGGTCCCCTCGGGGACCCTCGCCCTTTAGACGGCAGGCCCATCAAGAGGCAGGCGTTGCGACCTCTTCCGGCGCGACGTCATAGATGCGTGAGCAATATTCGCAGGTGACGCGGATGACGCCGTCATCCTCGACCATGTCCTCGCGCTCCTCATCAGAGAACGACTTCAAGACCGACAGGATCCGTTCGGACGAACAGCGGCACATGGCGCTAAGCGACTTGGGCTCGAACATGCGCACGCCATCCTCGTGGAACAGCCGATAGAGCAAAAGTTCGGGCGGCACAGCCGGATCGATCAGTTCATCCTCGCCGACCGTCTCAAAGAGGGCCTGAGACCGGTCCCACGCCTCATCGGTCGAGCCGCGCGCATCATCACCGGCAATATTTTGCAAGACCATGCCGCCCGCACGCCAAGCCAAGCCCTCGTCGGTTTGTAATTGGCCCACAGCCAGCCGGATACGGGTCGGGGTCTGTTCGGACTGAGCGAAATATTGCTCGGCGCAGAGGGCTAGGGTCTCGCCTTCGATGGCGGTCACGCCTTGATAGCGTTCCATATCCGGGCCCTGATCGACGGTCATGATGAATAGGCCATCACCCAAGAGGCTCTTGGCCCCTGGACGCACAAAGCCCGTGCTGATCTCGGCCACGCGATCAGCGTCATAACGGCAATAGCCGCGCAGACCCCCGACCGTGTCATAGTCCGCCACCACATAGCGCACAGGACCATCGCCCTGGGCCTGCATGATCAGGCGGCCATCAAACTTCAGGCTCGCCCCGACCAGAGCCGCCAAGGTGCAGGCCTCGCCCAGCAGATTGGCGACCGGTTCGGGATAGTCATGGCGGGTCAGGATGTCGTGGACCACCTCGCTCATCCGGGCAATGCGCCCGCGCACGGGCTCACGCTCGATCTGGAAGGCGGCGACAAGATCGTCGGTGGGACGGGCGGTTTCAGCGGTGGGCAGGTCGGTCATGATCGCTATATAGGACGCAGCGGCTCAAAGTGCGAGCCAAGCGCCGCCTTTCCTATCCAATGGCCCCAAAGCACCAGGCCAGAACGGCCTTCTGCGCATGGATGCGGTTCTCGGCCTCGTCAAAGACCTTGGACTGGGGACCATCGATCACGGCGTCGGTCACCTCTTCGCCCCGATGCGCGGGCAGGCAGTGCAAGAACAGGGCCTCGCGCGCGGCCAGCGCCATCAGGGCTTCATCGACCTGATAGGGCTCAAAGGCAGCCAACCGCTGGTCGTGGTCCGTATCGCCCATCGAGACCCAGGTATCGGTCACCACGCAGTCCGCGCCCTCGACCGCCGCGCGGGGGTCGGCGGTCATCTCGACCTTGGCTCCTAGGTCAGCGGCGCGGGCCAGATCCTTGAGGTCAGGATGGTACTGGGGTGGGCAGGCGATGGTCAGGCGAAAGCCGAACTGGCTGGCCGCATGGATGAAGCTGGAACAGACATTATTGCCGTCACCGACCCAGGCGATGGTCTTGCCCGCCACGGGTCCGCGATGTTCTTCGAAGGTCTGAAGGTCCGCAAGGATCTGGCAGGGGTGGCTGCGATTGGTCAGGGCATTGATCACCGGCACGGTAGCAACCTGCGCGAACCGCTCAACATCATCATGATTGTTGGCGCGGATCATCACCGCATCGACCATCCGCGACAGGACCCGAGCCGTATCCTCAATCGGCTCGCCCCGGCCAAGCTGCATGTCCGAAGCATTGGCAATGATGCTGGACCCGCCAAGCTGGCGGATGGCGGCATCAAAGGAAAAGCGGGTGCGGGTTGAGTTCTTCTCGAAGATCATGGCCAAGGTGCGATCCTTGGCCGGCGCATCGGCATCCACCGCCGCCTTGCCCCAGCCCAGACGCGCCAACTTACGGGCGTGGGCATCGTCAAGAATGGTCCGCAGACTGGCCGCATCCATGCGCCAGAGGTCGATAAAGTGCCGAGGGGTAGGAACCGAAAGGGTCATTAGAAAACTCCCTCTGACCGCCCCGTTCTGATGACGGGACGGTTCATGGAATTTGTGAAATGGGGTGGAGCCTTAGGCCTTTGCCGCGTTTTGGCGAACCTGATCACAGGTCCGTTCGATCTTGCTGATCGCCTCTTGCGCCTCAGCAAGGGTCAAGGTCAGCGGCGGCAGCAGGCGGATACAGTTATCGCCACCGCCAGCCACCAAGAGCTTTTGATCCCGGGCCATGACCATGAATTCGCGATTGTTCGGGATAAGCTTGATCCCGATCAGAAGCCCGCGTCCGCGCACATCGACAATCACATCCGGATATCGGTCACGCAGGCCGTTAAGCTGTTGGCTCAGATAGGCAGACACCTCGCGAACATTGTCCATAGTCTCGGGCTTGCAGATCTCATCCACGGCTGCGAAGCCCACAGCCATAGCCAAGGGGTTTCCGCCAAAGGTCGAGCCATGAGCTCCGACGATCATACCGCTGGCGGCGTCATTGGTGGCAAGGCAAGCCCCGACCGGGAAACCCGATCCCAGAGCCTTAGCCAAGCACATGACATCCGGCGCCGCGCCGGACCATTCATAAGCAAAGAGCTTGCCCGTCCGGCCAAGACCGCACTGGACCTCGTCATAGATCAGCAAGATGCCCTCTTGGTCGCAGAGCTCGCGCAGGCCGCGCAGGCAATGGTCCGGCACCGCACGGGCCCCGCCCTCGCCCTGCACAGGCTCGATCAGGATCGCGGCTGTGGTCGGACCAATAGCGGCCTTAAGCGCCTCATGATCGCCGAAGGGCAGATGGATAAAGCCGGGCAGACGCGGGCCAAAACCGTCAAGATAGGCCGCATTGCCACCGGCATTGACCGCCGCATAGGTCCGGCCGTGGAAGGCCCCTTCGAAGGTGATGATGTCGATCCGCTCAGGCTGACCCTTCGCCGCGTGATATTTGCGGGCCAGTTTCAGCGCCGTCTCGATGGCTTCCGAACCAGAATTGGTGAAGAACACCACATCGGCAAAGCTCTCGGCTGTCAGACGGTCGGCCAGCTTTTCCTGTTCCGGAATGCGGAAGATGTTGGAGACGTGCCACAGCTTCTCGGACTGGGTCTTGACCGCCTCGACCAGACGCGGATGGGCATGGCCCAGCGCATTGGTGGCAATACCGGCCACGCAGTCCAGATAGGCCTCGCCATCCGTGCTGATCAATCGCGCGCCTTTGCCTCGTTCGAACGCCAAGGGCGCACGGCCATAAACGCCCATCAGGTGGGCTGTAGGGGACGAGGATGAAGCGGCTGGGCCAGACACGATGAGGCCTCCCAAATGCGAACGTCCCCGGCGATGAACCGAGGACTGGAAGCCTATGGCTTGTCGCGATGGATTAGCCCTCTGTCAATGTCAGGACTGTCGCAAAGGCCTAATTCGGTCGCAATAGTCGTCTCAAAGCGACAAAATCGCCGCAATTTAGCTTTTGAGGCGATAGCCGACCGTGAACAGGCACCAGCAGACGAGGGTCAAGACGACCACAATGCCGGAGGTCACAGCCACGCCCGTTCCAACCGATCCATCCGCCTGACCGATAAAGCCATAGCGGAAACCATCAATCAGATAGAAGAACGGGTTGAAGTGCGAGGCCGAGCGGAACGGCTCTGGCAGGCGGTCGACCAGATAGAAGGTCCCGGACAGGAAGGTCATGGGCATGATGATGAAGTTGGTCACGGCGGCCAGATGATCGAACTTTTCGGACCAGAGCCCGGCAATGATACCGACCAAACCCAAGATCATGGCTGCAGCCACCGCAAAATAGACCACGGCCCAAAGATGGGCGATGTTCCAATGGGCAAAGGGGGTGACGGCAACGGCTGTGACAAACCCGACAAAGACGCCGCGTGTGGCTGCGCCCAGACCAAATCCGGCCAAGAGCTCAATCGGTGCCAAGGGCGGTGTCAAGAAGTCAGGGGTCAGGCCCATGATCTTGGCCTGGATCAGGCTGGAAGAGGCATTGGCGAAGGAATTGTTCAAGATCGCCATCATGATTAGGCCCGGTGCCACAAACTGTGAATAGGGCGTTCCATGAATCGGCGGACTGGCCCCGCGCATAGCGACCACAAAGATTAGCATATAGAGCAGGGTCGTCATGACCGGTGCTGCTACGGTCTGCATCCCCACCTTCCAGAAGCGCCGCACCTCGCGGGCATAGAGAGTGTACATGCCGCGCCAATTGACCCCGTGATAGTCACGGGGGGCTGGCGGAATAACGGTGGAGCGCAAAAGATCGGTCATATGCTTGGTGTGCCCCGATTGCGCAAATTTCGCAAGTTGCCAACGCAGGGGAATTTACCCCCAAGATTCCGCGCCATCTATATGTTGATCCTGTGGACAGACGCACGGGCGCCTATTGTGTCTCTTAATCTTTCGTTTACGATATCTGGTAGTGCAGCCCCCTTGGGGGCGAGGGCGTACACAAGATTTAGCGTCAGCGTACCAAACCCGGCGGGGGTGGGCGAAGCTGACAGGACCCAGGTGGGCGGAGGCAATATGAGCTGGACTGATGAACGAGTCGAATTGCTGAAGAAACTCTGGCTGGACGGTCTGAGCGCAAGCCAGATCGCCAAGCAATTGGGCGGGGTCACCCGTAATGCCGTCATCGGCAAGGTTCACCGTCTTGGCCTGTCAGGCCGCGCGGCCCCTTCGCAACCGGCGCGCACGGTGTTCAAGGCGCCTCGCCCTGCTCGCCCAGCCGCCGCAGCACCCTCGGCTCCCGCGCGCCGCGCCGAGCCTGTGTCACAACCGACAACCGCTACCGCTCAGGCTCCGACCTACAGCGCGCCAGCGATCTATAATGAAGAGCCTGGCTCGGCCACGGTTCTGACCCTTGGCGCTCACATGTGCAAATGGCCGATTGGCGATCCTGCAACAGAAAGCTTTAGCTTCTGTGGCCGTCGCTCGTCGGACGGCCCCTATTGCGGCGAACATGCCCGGGTGGCCTATCAGCCCCAGCAAAAGAAGGTCCGCAACGGCCCGTCTGAACTGGCCCGGTCGTTGAGGCGCTATATTTAGGGTTGGAGATTAGAGGGCGGGGCAACCTGTCCCTCTTAGTTTTCCTCATGCCCAGCCTATTGAGGCGTGAGGAACACCGATGCCAATGCCCCAACATCCGTTTTCCCCGCGCAGGCGGGGACCCAGAAGCGTCTAGAGCGGACCGATAGTTGGCCCTCGTCTGGATCCCCGCCTTCGCGGGGAACGCGGGGTGCGTAAGGGGGCCTTGTTTCTATTTTCCGTTTTCCCCGCGCAGGCGGAGACCCAGAAGCGTCTAGAGCGGACCGATAGTTGGCCCTCGTCTGGATCCCCGCCTTCGCGGGGAACACGGGGTGCGTAAGGGCTTCTAGCTATCCACATCCAGCGCATAGCCCGCCGAGCGAACGGTGCGAATCGGGTCGATTTCGGTGTCCAGATTGAGCGCCTTGCGCAGGCGACCGACATGAACATCGACGGTTCTCGCCTCGACATAGACATCCGAGCCCCAGACCGCATCGAGCAGTTGCTCACGGCTAAAGACGCGGCCGGGATGCTGCATGAAATAGTCCAGCAGACGAAACTCGGTCGGGCCGAGGTGGATTTCGCGGCCCTCGCGCTTCACCCGGTGAGAGACGCGGTCAATGGTCAGGTCGCCTTGACGCGTGCGATCTTCGGCAAGACCTGGCCGGATGCGGCGCAGTACCGCCCTGATCCGCGCCGTCAGTTCGATCATCGAGAAGGGCTTCACAATATAGTCGTCAGCGCCCGTATCCAGACCCCGGATCCGGTCGGTCTCTTCGCCGCGTGCGGTCAGCATAATGATGGGGACATTGCGGGTTTCAGCCCGTCCGCGAAGACGGCGGCAAACCTCTATCCCCGAGACCTTTGGCAACATCCAGTCGAGCACGATCAGGTCGGGCAGTTGCTCGTCGATCTGGGTCAAGGCCTCTTCGCCATCCGCCGCCAATGAGACACGGTAACCTTCTTTTTCAAGGTTATAATGCAGCAAGGTCGCCAAGGCGTCTTCGTCTTCGACTACCAGAACATAGGGGGTCAAGGCCGTAATTCCTTTGATCTACGAGCGGTTAGGATTCGATATCGCTGTGCTTCGGGCGATGGGTGATCATGTCTTCACCGGTCAGCTCGAAATGGATGATTTCGGCGATGTTGGTCGCGTGGTCACCGATCCGTTCCAAGTTCTTGGCTACAAACAAGAGATGGGCGCAGGAGGTGATGGTGCGCGGATCGGCCATCATGTAGGTCAAAAGCTCGCGGAACAGGCTGTTATAGTGCTCGTCCACCTCCTCATCGCGCCACCAGACGCCGACAGCGCGGGTCACGTTGGAGGAGGTATAGGCGTCCAGAACATCCTTCAAACGCCCGGTCACCAGATGACCCATGCGCTCAATCGAACGGGTCAGGGGCGTCATGGGTTCGGCCTCAGAGACCACCAGAGCGCGCTTGGCAATGTTCTTGGCCAGATCGCCGCAGCGTTCCAGATTGGATGAGATCTTCATCGCCGCCACGGTCCGGCGCAGGTCCTGCGCGACCGGCTGACGAAGGGCGATCAGCTTGATGGCCTTGCGCTCAATATCGATCTGCATCTGATCGAGCTTGTCATCATGGGCGATGATGTTCTGGGCGAGATTCACATCCCGGCGCGTGATGCAGACGATGGAATCAACCACCTGGGCTTCCGCCAGCCCGCCCATCCGCGCGACTTCCGCCGTCAGATGGTTCAGTTCGTCGCCATAGGCTTTGACAGTATGTTCGGTCATGACAGGGGCTCCTAGCCGAAGCGGCCGGTAATGTAGTCTTGCGTGCGGCTGTCACGCGGATTGGTGAAGATCTCGTCGGTGGCACCGCTCTCGACCAAACGCCCCATATGGAAGAAGGCTGTGCGCTGAGAGACACGCGCGGCCTGGGCCATGGAGTGGGTAACGATGACGATGCAGAACTGCTCGCGCAATTCGTCGATCAACTCTTCGATCTTGGCGGTCGCAATGGGGTCGAGCGCCGAGCAGGGCTCGTCCATCAAGATGACTTCAGGACCCACGGCAATGGCGCGGGCAATGACCAGCCGCTGCTGCTGACCACCTGATAGACCGGTTCCGGGCTGCAGAAGGCGGTCGGAGACCTCGTCCCACAGACCCGCACGGCGCAAGGAACTTTCGACGATAGCATCAAGCTCATCCTTGCCCGTGGCCAGACCATGGATGCGAGGGCCATAGGCCACATTCTCATAGATCGACTTGGGGAAGGGGTTAGGCTTTTGGAACACCATACCAACCCGTGCGCGCAGGACGACAGGGTCGATGGACCTGTCGTTGACGTCCTCTCCGTCCATCTCAATCGCGCCAGTCACCCGGCAGATGGGGATGGTGTCGTTCATCCGGTTCATGCAGCGCAGGAAGGTCGACTTACCACAGCCCGAGGGGCCGATGAACGAGGTCACGGACTTTTCAGGAATGTCGATGGCGACGTCAAACAGAGCCTGTTTCTCGCCATAAAAGACATTGATATCCCGGGCCCGGATCTTGACCGAAGGGCCTGATACCGCCGCTGGGGCCGTTTGTTCGCCTGAGGCCGTAGAGGCCTCATGGCTGGCTGAATCGTCGCGGTTCATGGGCATGACAGATCTCGAAAAGGAGGAGCCGTTGGGGGTCATGGCGGCTACCACCGCCGCTCAAACCGGCGGCGCACAATAATCGCCACCGCATTCATAAGGATCATAAAGACCAGCAGGACCATGATGGCTGCCGCAGTTCGCTCGTGGAAGGCCCGCTCGGACGCGTTCTCCCAGATGAAGACCTGCACCGGCAGCACGGTCGCGGCTTGGTCAAAGCCGTGAGGCACGCCGGGCACAAACGAGACCATCCCGATCATCAAGAGGGGCGCGGTTTCACCCAAGGCATGGGCCAGCGCCAAGATCGAGCCGGTCATAACGCCGGGCATGGCCAGCGGCAAAACATGGTGAAACACTGCTTGGGTGCGCGATGCGCCAACACCGAGCGCCGCTTCCCGGATCGAGGGCGGCACGGCCTTCAAGGAGGAGCGCGTGGCGATAATCACGGTCGGCAGGGCCATCAGGGCCAAGACCAGACCGCCGAGCAGGGGCGACGATCTCGGCACACCCAAGGTATTGATGAACAGACCCAGACCGAGCAGGCCGTAAACAATCGAGGGCACGGCGGCCAGATTGTTGATGTTGACCTCGATCACGTCGGTCCAGTTGTTCTTCGGCGCGAACTCTTCGAGATAGACCGCCGCCATCACACCGATGGGCACAGCCAAAAAGGCGGTGACCAACAGCATCATCGCTGAACCAACCACGGCCCCGAGGACCCCGGCCTGTTCAGGCTCGGTGGAGTCGGACTTGGTGAAGAAGCCGAAATTGAAACCGGTCTTAACCGCCCCTGAGGACTTCAGGGCATCGAGCCAATCGAGCTGCTGATTGCTCAAGGTCCGCTCTTCTTCGGGAGAGGCGCGTTTGATCTCACCCTTGAAATAGAGGTCGGCATTGGCCCGCAGGGGACCTGATACCGTGACCGTCTTGCCAATCAGGCTGGAGTCCGCCTTGATCATATTGAGCAGTTGGAAACCAAAGTCAGGCGACATCAGGTCCTTGATGGCCTCGGACTTGGTCCCGTAATCATCATCCTTTTCGCCGAGCTTGGCGAGGACAGCATCGGCGACCATGATGTCGTAATTGACGCCTTCAAGCGCGGTTTGATCAATCCTTGCCGGATCGAGCGGCACCTGCACCGAGATCGAGTGAACCACAAAGGTCGAAGCGCCTTGAGTGACGATCCGGCCGAGCAGCACAACTAAGAAACTCAGGGCAATGGCAATGGCCAACTGGCCATAGAGCTTGAACCGGCGCTCCGAAGCGTGCCGGGTCTTGAGGCGGCTTTCCACAGCGGCACGGATGTCGCGCGCGCGGTCAGAGGCTGTAGTCGTGGGGATGGGGAGGTCAGTCATACTGTTCCCGGTATTTCTGGACGATACGCAGGGCGACGATGTTGAGAACCAAGGTCACGGCGAAAAGGGTTAGACCCAGGCCAAAGGCGGCAAGGGTCTTGGGGCTGTCGAACTCTTGGTCCCCGGTCAGCAGGGTGACGATCTGAACCGTCACCGTTGTGACCGTCTCCAAGGGATTGAGGGTCAGTTTGGCCTGCAGGCCCGCGGCCATGGTCACAATCATCGTCTCGCCAATGGCGCGACTGATGGCCAGCAAGAAGGCCCCAGCGATCCCGGGAAGGGCGGCGGGAAGCACGACCTTCTTGACGGTCTCGGACTTGGTCGCACCCATGGCATAGCTGCCATCTCGCAGGGCTTGCGGCACCGAATTGATGATGTCGTCGGACAGGGACGAGACGAAGGGGATCAGCATGATGCCCATCACCACACCCGCGACCAGCGCCATCTGATTTTGCACCTGCCCCAAATAGAGACCCAGCTCATTTAGCGGGCCACCGAGGAACAGGCCGCCCAAGCTGTTAAACCCTTGCCGGAAAATCGGCCCGACGGTCAGGGCGGCAAAGAAGCCATAGACCACGGTCGGCACGCCTGCGAGAATCTCCAGCAGCGGCTTGAACACAGCCCGCGCCTTAGGACCGGCATATTCCGACAGATAGATGGCGGAGAACAGGCCCACGGGACCTGCAACGCACATGGCGATCATCATGACCAAGAAGGTGCCCGCAAACAGCGGCAAGGCGCCAAATCCACCAGACGATCCGACCTGATCGTCGCGCATGCCAATCTGCGGGCTCCAATGGGTGCCCAGTAAGAACTCGGCTGGAGATACGGAGCTAAAGAACCGCAAGCTTTCCCAGACGAGGGACAGGATAATGCCCAAGGTCGTAACGACGGCAACGATCGAGCAGGCCATCAACAGGCCATCGACCCAGCCCTCGACCCGGTTACGGGCACGGAAGTCTTTGTTTAGACGCGGAAAGGTCCAGAGGAATCCGGCCAGAACCAAGACGCCCATCAGGGCAAAGGTGCCTTGCCTAAAGGCGTTGGCATAGGAACGGGCCTCATTGGCCTTAGCGTCCAGTGCGGCCTTCACATCCGGGGCATAGATCACTTCGCTGGCTTGGCGACCTTCGGCCTGAGCCTGAGCATCTTGGAAGAACAGTTCCTTCTGTTCAGCCGAGAGTTGGTGCAGCACAGGAGGCTGATTGGCGATCAGCAGACCATGCTCAAGGCGCCCGCCGAACATGATCGAGACAAACAGCAAAAGGGCTGCCGGAACGCCGACCCAAAGGGCGACATAGGTCCCGTAATAGCCCGGCAAGGAATGCATCTTGGCCGGAGACCCGCCCGCAGACGCCAAAGCCTTGCGTCGGCCCATCAGGAACGCGAGCCCTGACAGGGCGGCCAAAATTAATATCGCGATCCAGGTCAGCATCTAACGAGAGCATCCATCTGGGACAGAACCAAGCGCCTCGGCTCCACTGGCTAAGGCACATCCTGAGGGACCATGCCCGCCAGACGCAGCGGCTTTACGACATTATTGTGACAGTTTTTTTACAGTGCTGGCGATGAATCGATTTGCAGCTCGCGAATTTTACAGCACGCGGGCCTGACGGGCGGCCAAGGCCTTGGAATGGATCGGGAAATAGACAATGAAGGCTGCGCCCTCACCCTCAAGACTTTCCACCGCCAAACCGCCGCGGTGCCGGTTCATAATATGTTTGACGATGGCCAGACCCAGGCCAGTGCCCGACCGCTCGCCGCTCTTCTGACCCTCGATTCTATAGAAACGTTCCGCTAGGCGCGGCAGATATTCGCGCCGAATGCCGGGTCCAGAATCATTGATCCGCAGATAGACATAGAGCTCTTCG
This sequence comes from Caulobacteraceae bacterium, assembly GCA_947447115.1. Classification (GTDB taxonomy): domain Bacteria; phylum Pseudomonadota; class Alphaproteobacteria; order Caulobacterales; family Caulobacteraceae; genus CAISGS01. The sequence continues at coordinate 4,507 of CANFKD010000052.1, read as the reverse complement.
CCGGTCTGATCGGGCGTGAGCAGGGACAGGCGCGAGGCCGACGGCTTTCTCAGCGCCAGAGCCGCATCCCCGCTGACCCCGACACCACATTCCACAATCACGCTTCCCGAGACCGAGCCGTCCCGAGCGCGAGAATATTTGACCGCATTGTCGATCAGGTTCTGCACGACCTGCACGATCTGATCGCGATCGCCAATGACCAGCGCCTCACCACGCGGTGGCATCGCGGTTTGGATTTGAATGCCATTTTCTCGGCTTAGCGGCGACATGGCATCGATGACATCACTGACGGCCTGGGCCAGATCGATACAGCCGTCGGGGGCGATATGTTCGTTCAACTCAATGCGGCTGAGGGACAGAAGGTCATCAATCAGCCGGGCCATCCGGTCGGCTTGGGTGGCCATAATGTTCAAGAACCGATCCCGCGCGACAGGATCTTCCTTGGCGTGGCCGCGCAGGGTCTCGATAAATCCGGTCAAGGACGCCAAGGGGGTGCGCAGCTCATGGCTGGCATTGGCTAGGAAGTCCGCCCGCATCCGCTCATTGCGCCGCGCGTCGGTTTCGTCGCGCATCATCAAAAGGGCCAGATGCGAACCATCGGGCCGTACCGGCAAGGGCCGCGTCAGGGCGCGCAAGTAGCGATCCTGAGCCCCGCCGGAATCATAGGCTGCCTCTCCCGCAACACCACCGAATAGGGCCTCATCCACGACCTCAAGGATCTTGGGATTGCGGATGGCGGTCACCAGCAAGGCCCCGGAACTTTGGATCCGAAAGAACTCCCGCGCGGCCGCATTGGCAAAGATGAACCGGCGACCGGCCACATCGTCGGCCTCCTGCGCGGCAATGACCATCACCGGATCTGGCAGGCTTTCGAGAATTTCAGAAAAAGGGGTTTGCGCCTCTTGGGGCCGCGATTGGACCAAGCGATCGACACTGGCCTGATCAAAGCGCCGCTCGCGATAGCCGCGCAGGGATAGGTAAAGCGTTAAGCCGCCGACAATCAGAGCCAACAGGACGGCCGATCCCCTATTGGCTTGGCCGGTAATGGCCAAGAACAGCAAGGCCCCGGCACCGGCCGATCCTGCCACGACCGCACGCCAAGGAAGGCGCGATCTGCGGATGGGATTGGCATTGGGGGACATGGGTAGCGGGCTTCCGTCGGGGGCTAGGGCAGGGAGCTCAGGGCTCGAATCAAGACAATAGGATCACAAGTTCATCTCAATCGCGTGACGATAGTCCATAGGCCGATAGAATTCCTAATGGCCCCACATTTTTAATCCATATTGATCCGATGGGTTTTATGCGAGAAAGATTGACGCCACGGAGACGGCCTTGGTCAATTCGCAGCGTCCCCTCCTCTGCGAAACACTGAGGCCCTAACCCCGACCGGACGACGACGCGACCGCAGATGCAGAGGCCTTATATGTCTATCGCAGCCCCCTCCGATCACCCCACGCGCCGCCAAGCCCTCCTTACGGGCATGGCGCTGAGCCTGCCCTTGATCGGCTCAAACCCAGCGGCGGCGGCGGGCCGCAAGCCCGTCACCCTCCTCAATGCCAGCTACGACCCGACGCGTGAGCTCTATAAGGACATCAACGCCGCCTTCGGTACCTACTGGAAGGGCCGGTTGGGCCAAGACCTGACGATCAACCAGAGCCACGGCGGATCTGGCAAGCAGGCGCGGGCGGTGATTGACGGCTTGGAAGCGGACATTGTCACTCTCGCGCTCGCCTATGACATCGACCAGATCGCGGCCAAGGCCAAACTGCTGCCCGCCAACTGGCAATCGCGCCTGCCCAACAATTCCTGCCCCTATAGCTCGACCATCGTGTTTCTCGTGCGCAAGGGCAACCCGCTCAAGATCCGCGACTGGAGCGATCTGATCCGTCCGGGTGTGGCGGTCATCACCCCCAATCCCAAGACCTCGGGCGGTGCGCGCTGGAACTATCTGGCGGCCTGGGCCTGGGCGCTAAAGCAACCCGGCGGTAATGCGGCCACCGCGCAGGCCTTTGTTGAAAAGCTCTTTAGGCAGGTTCCGGTCCTTGATACGGGCGCGCGGGGCTCGACCACGACCTTTGTCCAGCGCGGCCTTGGCGATGTCTTGATCACTTGGGAGAACGAAGCCTTCCTCGCCCTCGAAGAGTTCGGGCCCGGTAAGTTCGAGATCGTCGCCCCCAGCCTGTCGATCCTCGCTGAACCGCCTGTTGCCCTCGTGGATAGGGTCGTTGATCGGCGCAAGACCCGCACGGTCGCCGAAGGCTATCTGAACTTCCTCTACAGCCCCCGCGCCCAAGACCTGATCGGCAAGAACCACTACCGCCCGCGCAATGCGGCAGCTCTGGCCAAATATGGTGACAAGTTCCCGAAAATCCCGCTGGTGACCATCGACCAGACCTTCGGCGGCTGGAAAAAGGCCCACGACACCCATTTTGCCGACGGAGCCCTTTTCGACCGGATCTATCGGCCGGGCTGATCCGAAGGAACCCTAGGCGCGAAGTTCCGCCTCAATGGCCAGAAGCTGGTCCTTACCGAAATAGATCTCGTCGCCGACGAAGAAGGTCGGGATACCGAAGGCGCCGCGATCATAGGCCGCCTGGGTATTGTCGCCGAGCTTGGCCTTGATTTCGGGGGTCTGGCTCAGTTCCAGCACGGCCTTGGCGTCCAGTCCGGCCTTGGCCAGGACCTGGGCCAGAACCTCTGGATCACCGGCCTGAAGCTGGTCCTCCCACATGGCGCAGAACACGGCCTCAACATAGGTCTCGAACACCCCCAAGGCCTGAGCCGCGACCGCGCCGCGCATCAGGTTCAGCGTATTGATCGGGAAATGGGGATTGAAGTGGTACTTGCTCAGGCCATTGACCCGCACATAGCGTTCCATCTCGATACGCCCATAGGCCATCTTTTTGGGAATATCGCCAAAGGCCACCATGGGTGCCTGATTGTTGGACAGCTTGAACAGACCGCCGAGCAGGACCGGCTGATAGTCGAACAGGGCGCCGGTGCGCTCTGTGATGCCGGGGATCACCCGGTGGGCGAGATAGGCGTTGGGGCTGCCGAAATCGAAGAGAAAATCAACCTTAGCCATCACCAGATCTCCGTAAGAGGATTAGAGAATATGGCCCATCTTGGCACGTTTCGCCGCCAGATAGGCGCTATTTTCAGGCCGCTCGACCGTCCAAGCCGTGACCCGCTCGGTCTCGATTCCGGCCCGGCGCAGGGCCTCGACCTTATCGGGATTGTTGGTGATCAACCGAACCTTGGTCACACCCAGCATCTTGAGGGCCTTGGCGGCAATATCGAAATCGCGCTCATCGGGCGCAAAGCCCAGCGCCACATTGGCCTCGACCGTGTCCATGCCCTTGGCCTGCAGCGCATAGGCCTTGAGCTTATTGCCCAGCCCGATGCCCCGGCCCTCTTGGCGGAGGTAAAGCACCAGCCCGACCGGGGCCTGGGCGATCCGGTCCAGCGCGGAATGGAGCTGCGGGCCGCAGTCGCAAAGGTGCGAGCCGAAGACGTCGCCGGTCAGACATTCTGAATGGATGCGCAGCAGCACGGCTTCACCGGCCGCTGGACCCCGCAAGGTGCCAATGGCCACGTGCTCGCGCCCGTCACCCAGATCATTCATGACCCGCATGGAGAACCGGCCATGGGAGGTGGGAAGTTCCACCGCCTCGGCGCCTAGCCATTGTGAAGTCTGCGTTGCGCCCAACATACCTTCTTCTTTCTAAACGCCGCCCGATCAAACCCGGTTCAAATCGATGGCGCAGCGTTGGCCCCTCGTCTGGGCCATTCGCAGATAGGGTTTAGGGCACCAAGACCTAGGGGGGCAACCTTACAATTGGTCCCTTGCCCTAAGGAGAGGGCAGAAAAAATGCTCCGCCCCGCCCCTAACTGCGACATAAAGGCCCTCGACAGCCATTAAAAGCCAGTCCAGAAGAGCCCCATGGGCCGATCCTCACCTCATCGCAGCATTTGGACATCATGGGCCTTGGCCCTGACCGTCTTGGCTATGGCGATGCGCGTGGTCATCCCCAGCGGCTATATGGTCGCGAATGCACAGGCCACTCACGGCCTGCCGCAGATGGTCATCTGTACCGGCCAAGGGGCCATGGCCGTCGCTATCGATGGCGCGGGTCATCTGGTCAAGACCAGCCTGAAACCAGCCTCCAAGCCCGCACATTCCGACCCAGCCCATTCCGACAAGGACCGGCCAGACCATCCTTGCGCCTTTTCTGCCACCTCTGCCGCCGCCGATACAGCCAACCCTTCCCTGTCCATAGCCCCGGTAAGGTTCAGCCACTCGGCTCCCCAACCGCTCGCCAGCGCTCAGCGTCCGGGCCTTGGGCTGGCCGCGCCGCCGCCCTGGACCACGGGTCCGCCTTCGATTCTCTGACCTGAACCGTCGCCGACGTGCCCCGCACGCCGGTCTCTTCACGTTTTGAATCGGATTTTCCCATGTCTCGTAAAGACCTTGCCGGCCCCGCGCCGCGCGCCCTCTTGGTTGCCC
>CANFKD010000051.1 GCA_947447115.1 Caulobacteraceae bacterium | reverse complement strand
GCGGATGGTGAGGTTGTGCGCATCCTCAGGATCGAGCAGATGAAGCGCCTTGGCTCCTAGATCATGAACAAGGCTCATCAGGCCAGATCCCCCATCATCGGTACGCCCTCACCATCGAGGCCGATGGCCCAAGCCTTGATCACCGCCTCAACGGGCAAGGGTTTGTAGAGATGAGGAAACAGGTCCCCGCCCCTAGACGGCTCCCACACCAGAGAGGCCTGCAAATCCGCCGACAGGTCATCGGTTTCAATCGCCAGAACCATCAGATCGCCCTGACCGGAAAAATACCGCCGCGCCGTCTCCTGGGCCTGAGCGCCGGTCGAAAAATGAATATAGCCGTCGGCCAGATCGACAGCGGACCCGGTGAAGGCCCCTGCGGCTTGGGCCTTTTGCCACTCGGCCTGCGACAAGAGCTTGTAGATCAAGCTCATTCGCCGCCCGCTCCACCGCCATAGGCCTTGGGCGTGAAAAAGCCATCATAAGAAGGCCGACCGGCGACATCGAACGCGAAGACTGCGGCGGTGGCGGTTGGAAAGCCCTGCTGCAGTTTGGAGATCTGCGAGGCAGAGGCTGAGCCCTCGCGCAATAGGGCCACAGCCAGTTCATGGATGCCGGGATTGTGGCCGACCATGATCAGCGTATCGGCGCGCTCAGCCCACTCGTCGATCAGGTCGCGCATGCGCTCAGAGGGGGCCAGATAGAGGGTCGGCACAATCTCGGTCGTCACTTCGCCAAAGACGGACTTGGCGACCTCCCAGGTCTGCCGCGCGCGAACGGCGGCCGAAACGAGGGCCAGATCAGGCTTCAAACCCTCTTCCAGCAAGACCTTCGCCATCAGGGCAGCATCGGCCTGGCCACGGGGCAAAAGGGCGCGGTCAAAGTCATCGCCAGAGGCGGCCATGGCCTCTGTCTTGCCGTGCCGCAGCAAAATCAATCGCCGCATGGTGCCCTCACGTCTGAACCGGTTGTTCTGCTCCCTACATAGACCGGTCGGACGCCGCCTGAAAGGGCGCACAAGCATAGGAGATCGACGTGCAGGTGTTGACATGGACGCGGCCTCGCGGTCCAACGCACTCATGGCCGAAACCGGATCACTCATAGACACGGTCGAGAGCGGCGGCGGCGTCATGCGCTTCCCCGAGACCCTGCCCCTGCGCCTTGAAGGCGGCGGACAGTTGGTCGGCCTCGAAGTCGCATACAAGACCTATGGAACGCTCAACGAGGACCGCTCTAACGCGGTGCTGGTCTGCCATGCCCTGACCGGCGATCAATATGTCGCCTCGCCCCATCCCACGACCGGCAAGCCCGGCTGGTGGACGCAGCTGATAGGACCGGGCAGACCGCTGGACCCGTCGCGCTATTTCATCATCTGCACCAATGTCATTGGCGGATGTATGGGCAGCACAGGGCCTTCGTCGATCAATCCCGCGACCGGTCAGCCCTGGGGCCTGACCTTCCCCGTCATCACCATCGGCGACATGGTGCGCGCTCAAACCATGCTGATGGATCAGATGGGCATTGCCAGCCTCTTTGCCGTGGTCGGCGGGTCGATGGGCGGGATGCAGGCTCTGCAATGGGCGACGGAATATCCAGAGCGGGTCTTTTCAGCGATCTGTATCGCCTCTGCGCCGCGTCATACGGCCCAGAATATCGCCTTTAACGAGGTGGGACGCCAAGCCATCATGGCCGATCCCGACTGGCGCGGCGGTGACTATGCTCGCCTTGGCACCCGGCCTGAAAAGGGCTTGGCCGTGGCCCGCATGGCCGCGCATATCACCTATCTGTCCGAACCCGCCCTTCAGCGTAAGTTTGGGCGTGAGCTGAAGAAGGATGACGTGTCCTGGGGCTTTGACGCCGACTTTCAGATCGAGAGCTATCTGCGCCATCAGGGGGCCAGCTTCGTCGACCGGTTCGATGCCAATTCCTATCTCTATATCACCCGCGCTCTGGACTATTTCGATCTGGCCGCCAGTCACGGCGGCGTCTTGGGCGAGGCCTTCCGCAAGGCGCGCAATGTGCGGTTCTGCGTCCTGTCCTTCACCTCAGACTGGCTCTATCCGACCACCGAAAGCCGCGACATTGTTCGGGCCTTGAACGCGGCAGGTGCGCGGGCCAGCTTTGTCGAGATCGAGAGTGACAAGGGCCACGATGCCTTCCTGCTGCATGAGCCGATTATGGAGGCGGCGCTGGGCGGTTTCTTGTCCTCTGCCGCCAAGGCGAGAGGGCTAGAGCCATGAGCGGCGGGCGCGAAGACTTCCGCGAGATCTTGCGGCTTGTGCGTCCCGGAACCCGGGTGCTGGACATCGGCTGCGGCGAAGGCGTGCTGCTCGAGATGATGGCCCAAGAAAAAAACATCGACGGCCGGGGTCTGGAGATCAGCCCCAGCGGCGTTGCGGCTTGCCTGACACGTGGCCTGGCTGTGGTTCAAGGCGATGCGGACCGCGACCTTGCCGATTTCCCCACCCAAGCCTTCGACTATGCGGTCCTGTCCCAGACCCTGCAGGCGGTGCGTGAACCGCGCCGGGTGCTTGAAGAGTTGCTGCGCATTGCCGAGCGAGCCGTTGTCTCCTTCCCGAACTTTGGCCATTGGCGCGTGCGCTGGGCCCTGCTGGCCGGTGGCCGCATGCCGATGACAGGGTCATTGCCGACGCCTTGGTATGAGACGCAAAATATTCACCTGTGCACGGTCGGTGACTTTGTCGATCTGTGCGATGAACTGGGCGTCGAGATCGAGGCCGCTGGTGCCATGGCCGAGGGCCAGCCAGTGCGGGAGATCAATCCGCGCAGCTTTATGGAAAATCTTCGCGCCGAATCTGCGATTTTCTTGCTCAGTCGTCGGACGCGGACAGATGGCTCAACCCCAGAGGACAGGCGTCCCGCCAAGCGAGCGAGCGACGATCTGTTCGGATAAGACCCCCCTACTCCGCACCCCCTCATGCTGAGCCTGTCGAAGCATGGGCGGCCGCATAGGGCGTTGATATCACCCTCGTCCTTCGACAGGCTCAGGATGAGGATGATTGGGCGGTGAGTGGCCTTGTTTCTAAACGCGCCTTGGCCTCATCAGCCAATAGACCGGCAGACCGGCCAGCAACAGCACCCCGCCCCAGAGACTGGCCTCGGCCCCCGCCCCAATCAGGGTCCAGATGGCGAACAGGGTGGCGACCACCGATGCGGCGATGAAGAGGGGTGTGCCGGTCATCTTGCCCTTAAAGACCATCCATAGGGCCGCGAGCGCACAGGCCAGATACATGACCAGCGAGGCCGAGGTAGCCAAGAGGATGATGAAGGTAAAGAGCTGTGCCATAGACTTTTGAAAGTTGAGTAGGACGATGGCGGTGAGGAGCAGGCTCGACACCAGATGGGCGCGCACCGGCGTTCCCGCCGCCGAAGACTTGGCCAGCCAGCGCGGAAAGACGCCGTCTCGGGCCATGGCAGCAGGCAATTCACCCTGCAAGAGGATCCAGCCGTTCAAGGCTCCAAAGGCGCTGATCGCCGCAAAGAGGGCCAGAAGATCGCGCGCATTGGTCCCCCAATAGAGCGATACAAAATCGGCCAGAGGGGCATTGGAATTGGCCGCCATGGCTGTCGGCACCATCAAGACCACGGCTGAACAGACCAGCAGGTAGATCAGACCCGTGCCGATGGTCCCCGCCAATGTCGCCCGTGGAATGGTCCGCTCTGGATCGTCGACACTATCGGCGGGCACGGTGGCCGATTCCAAACCCAGCATGCCCCAGAGGGTCAAGGTCGCCGCCGCCGTGATGGCAGAGGGGCTGATGGCGCTGGCCTCAAAGGGCATCAGGACGCTCGGCCCGGTCTTGGCCAACAGGATCGCCGCTAGGGCCATGACCGCGATCAGCGGCAGGAGCTTGAGCAGGGTTGTGACCAACTGCACCGTTCCGGCCAATTGCACACCCCGGCAATTAATCGCGGTAAAGACCCAGACCGTGGCGCAGGTCAAGAAGGCATGGAGCCCGGCGACCTGACCGATCACCGGGAAAAAGACGCTAAGATAGCTAACCGCCGCCGCCGCAATAGCCGCATTGCCAACCCAAAGGCTGATCCAATAGCTCCAAGCTACGGCAAAGGCTGGCGCGCGACCAAAGGCCTCCAGCGTATAGGCATAGGGACCGCCGCCGCGCGGCATGGCCTTGGCCAATCTGGCAAAGACAAAGGCCAGACAGATGGCTCCGCCGATGGTCAGAAGCCAGCCGAACACCGCGTTCCAGCCATAGGGGGCCAGCGAAGTCGGCAACAGGAAGACGCCCGAGCCGATCATGTTTCCGACCACAAGGGCCGTGCACATCCAGAACCCCAGACGCCGCGGCGTCTTCGCGCCTAAAGATTTTTCGTCCGCCATAAAGAAGTCCAACTGAAACCAAATCCTAACCTGCGGCTGGGACGCTAGCAGATGACTGCCATATGCCTAGAACTTCTGGTGTTTTTCTGCTTCACAGGAAGCCAATTGCGCGCGGCCGCCGAGGCCCTGCCCATCCAATGATCGGATCTTCCCATCGTGTCTTCGGATCTACCGGCCTCTGATCCTGCCAAAGCCCTCGCCAAGGCCAAGGCCCTGATTGCCCAGACGCCCTATCTGGCTGAGGCTCACCGTATGGCGGGCCGGGCCTATCGGGCGCTTGGCCAGACCGCCGAAGCCGAGGCCGCCGAGATGCAGGCCATCCGCATGTCGATCCATGATCCCGACCTGCAACGTGCCGCCCAATCCCTCGCCGCCAATGATTTGGGCGTGGCCGAGCCGATCTTGAAAGAACGCCTACGAACCAACCCCACCGATGTGGCCGCCATTCGGATGCTGGCCGAATTGGCCGGGCGGATCGGGCGCTACCGCGATGCTGAGAACCTTCTGCGCCGCGCGCTGGAGCTGGCCCCCAAGTTTCTCGCGGCACGGTCCAATCTGGCGACGGTTCTGCACCGCCAAGCCCGCACAGAAGAGGCGCTGGCCGAACTTGATCTGCTGCTCGCCGCCGAACCGGACAGCCCCACCCACAATAACCTCAAGGCTGCCGCCCTTGGCCGGATCGGGGACTATGAGGAGGCCTTGGGCCTCTATGAACGGGTGCTAGCGGTCAGCCCGGCCTATCCCAAGATCTGGATGAGCTATGGGCACGTGCTCAAGACCGTGGGCCGCCAAGAGGACAGTATTGTCGCCTATCGTCAGGCCCTAGCGCTCAAGCCGGACCTCGGCGAGGTCTGGTGGAGTCTGGCCAATCTCAAGACGGTCAAGTTCGACGCGGCCGACATTGCCAAGATGCAGCAGGCCTTGACCCAAGAACGGCTGAGCGCCGAAGACCGGTTCCATCTGGATTTCGCGCTCGGTAAGGCGCTGGATGATCAAAAGGATGCTGAAGGCGCCTTTGCCCACTATGCCGCCGCCAATGCCTTGCGACGCGAACAGCTCGACTATGATCCCAGCGATATGGGCCGTCAGGTGGACCGCGCCATCGCCCTGTTCACACCGGCCTTCTTTGAAGCCCGTCAGGGTGCGGGATGCGATGCCCCAGACCCGATCTTCATTTTGGGGATGCCACGCGCCGGTTCGACCCTGATCGAGCAGATCTTGGCCAGCCATTCGCAGGTCGAAGGCACGATGGAACTGCCCGACATTCCCGCCCTAGCCACCCGCACCGGCGAAGGTCCGCAGCGCTATCCAACCTCCTTGAACGACCTGTCACCGGAGGCCCTCAAGGCCCTCGGCGAAGACTATCTGCAAAGGACCCGGATTCAGCGCAAACAGGGGCGACCCTTCTTCATCGATAAGCTACCCAACAATTGGCTTTATGCGGGGTTCATCCACCTGATCTTGCCGCAGGCTAAGATCATCGATGCGCGGCGCGATCCGATGGACTGCTGCTTCTCCAACTTCCGCCAGCATTTTGCGCGAGGCCAGAGCTTCTCCTACAGTCTGGAGGATATGGGCCGGTACTATAGCGACTATGTGCGGCTGATGCGTCATCTGGATCAGACCCTACACGGTCGGGTTCACCGGGTCATCCACGAGGACCTACTTGAAGAGCCCGAGACCCAGATCCGCGCCCTTTTGGATCATCTGGGCCTGCCCTTCGAAGAGGCCTGCCTGCAGTTCCATGAGACCAAGCGCGCCGTGCGCACCGCCAGCAGCGAACAGGTGCGTCGCCCGATCAACCGCGATGGCGTGGGTCAATGGCGTCCTTATGAGACCCACCTGCACCCTTTGCGCGAGGCGCTCGGTGATATCGCCGAAAGCTGGCGTCGCTAGGGCACAAAGCCCACAGCAGCTGACTAATTTACAACAATTACCCGCTAAATCATGACGGATGCGTCACAAACCCATTTGCGCCTTGCATAGGCGGGGTCTTTTTGGCGACGATAAAGGTTAGTATTTAAGGGGCCGTCCAATGAATTCCAATCGTCTTAATCCCGTGACCCGTGCCGGTTTTGCCGTGCTGATGGCGTCCACCATGCTGAGCTCAGCCGGAGCCGCCTTCGCGCAAGAGGCCGCCAGCAATGTGGATGAGGTGATCGTCACCGCGCAAAAGCGCAGTGAGAACCTGCAGACGGTGCCAATCAGCATTCAAGCCCTGGGCACCCAGAAGCTCGAACAGCTGAACATCGCCAACTTCAACGACTATACCAAGATGCTGCCCAGCGTTTCGTTCCAGACCGGCCAGCCCGGCACCTCGCAGGTCTATTTCCGCGGCGTGGCCAGTGGCGGCGACGGCAACCACTCCGGTTCGCTGCCCAGCGTCGGTGTCTATCTCGACGAACAGCCTGTCACCACCATCGACGGCGCGCTGGATGTTCACGTCTATGACGTCGCCCGGATCGAGGCCCTCGCCGGTCCTCAAGGCACGCTCTATGGCGCCTCTTCGCAAGCCGGTACCATTCGGATCATCACCAACAAGCCTGACCATAAGGGTACCTATGGTGCCATCGATGCCGAGCTGAACCGCGTCAAGAATGGCGGTTTTGGTCACAAGATCGAAGGCTTCGTCAACCTGCCCATCAATGACAAGGTCGCGACCCGTCTGGTCGGCTTCTATCAGCACGATGCGGGCTATATCGACAATGTGGCCGCGACCCGCAAGTTCCTGCCCCAGCCCGGCGGCCTGAGCTACAGCAATGCCAAGTCCGTCAAGAAGAACTACAATGATGTTGACGTCTATGGCGGCCGCGCAGCCCTAAAGGTTGACCTGAACAGCAACTGGACCGCGACCGGTACGGTCTTTGCGCAAGATCAAAAGAACAACGGCACCTTCGGCTCTGACCCCAGCGTTGGTGATCTGCAGGTTGAGCACTTCGGCGTTGAAAACCGGCACGACCGCTTCGTGCAAGGCGCCCTGACCATCGAAGGCAAGATCGGCAACTGGGACACCACCTATGCCGGTGCCTATATGAAGCGCAAGATCGACGCCAACAGCGACTATACCGACTATGCCGAAGCCTATGACGCCCTCTATGCCGATTACGGCGGGATCGCGGGCTATCTCTATGTGACGGACAATGCGGGCCATCCGGTCATGCCGAGCCAGCACATTGTGGGTAAGGACGACTTCAGCAAGGAAAGCCACGAGTTCCGGATTTCCTCGCCACAGGAAAACGCCCTCCGCGTCGTTGGCGGTGCCTTCTACCAAAAGCAGGAACACCTGATCCATCAGGACTATCAGGTCGCGGGCCTCGGCTCGGCCATGTCGGTGAATGGTTTCCCTGGCACCATCTGGCTGACCCAGCAAAACCGCGTCGACAAGGACTATGCCGTCTTCGGTGAAGTCAGCTACGACATCATGCCAAGCCTGACCGTCACTGGCGGTCTGCGCTCCTATAAGTATGACAACTCCCTGATCGGCTTCTTCGGCTTTGGCCGGAACCCAGCAGGTCCGCCTTATAATGGCGCAGGCAGCTCAAAGACCGGCGTTGCGGGCTGCTATACCAGCACAGGTCAGACCGTTCGCGATGGCGGCAAGGGTACGCTATTGCCCGCCGCCGTCTCGGGCTCGCCCTGTACCAACCTCGGCACCTTCATCAACGGGCATATCGAACCCAAGCGGGTTAAGGACAATGGCACGATCCATCGTCTGAACCTGACCTGGAAACCTTCCGAAGATGAGATGGTCTATGCCACCTGGTCCAAGGGCTTCCGTCCCGGCGGTATCAATCGTCGTTCGACCGTCGCCCCCTATCAGGCAGACTTCCTGACCAATGCTGAGCTTGGCTTCAAGACCAGCTGGATGGATCGTAAGCTCAAGCTGAACGGCGCGGTCTACATGCAAGACTGGAAGGAATTCCAGTTTGCGTTCTTGGGCCAAAACAGCTTCACCGAAATCCACAATGGCCCTGATGCCCGCATCAAGGGCATGGAACTGGATGCCTCCTTCCGCGTCACCGATCGCCTGACCCTGTCGGGCAGCGGGGCCTATACGGACGCCTCCACCCAGAAGAACCTCTGCAAGATCGACGACCCGACCTATAGCTGCACGGGCGCGGGCAATTCGATCTCGGCTAAGAAGGGCACGCGACTGCCTGTTACGCCGAAGCTGAAGGCCAATATGATGGCCCGTTATGTCTATCCTCTGATGGATGGCGATGCCCACTTCCAAGCGGTTGTGGTCAATCAAGGCTCTGCCTCGTCGGACATCCGCTCACGCGAAGCGGCCCTGCTCGGCGATATCAAGGGCTACACCACCGTCGACGTGTCCTACGGCATTGATTGGGCGCACTTCACCGCAGAGGTCTATATTGACAACCTGCTCGACGAACGCGCTGAGCTGTCGCGTTATGTCCAGTGCGGTCAGTGCTATTCGCGCCACTATATCGTTCCCAACACGCCCCAGACATTCGGCCTGCGTGGTGGCTACAAGTTCTAAACCGCTAGACTGAAAATTGAGGGCGGGGGTCTGAAACAGGGCCCCCGCCCTTTTTCTTTGCGCGGACAATTCGCCACTCGGCCATTTCATCCGGACGCAAGGTCTGTAAAATAGTCATCAGGCCTTGGAATCGGGGCGCTGAGAGACGTGCAGGAAGTTGATATGACCGACCAGGCCCCCGCTGTACCCGCCGAACTGCTGACCCTGCGCAACAGCATCGACAATATTGATGCGGCCCTGATCCACATGCTGTCCGAACGGTTCAAATGTACCCAGCGCGTCGGCAAGCTTAAGGCCGAGCTCAACCTGCCCAGCGCCGATCCCAAGCGCGAGGTGGAACAGGTCCAGCGCCTTCGCGCCCTGGCCGAAAGTGCCAATCTCGACCCTGATTTTGCAGAAAAGTTCCTGGCCTTTGTGATCAAGGAAGTCATCCGCCATCACGACCAATTCAAGGCGGGGTAAAACCTATCGTTTGGGTGAGGGCCTTGTTTTTGTTGACGGCGTCATTGCTTCGGCGCGATGCGCCTTGCAATGACGCGGAGAAAGAACCCCCTACCCCGGCTTCGCCGGTACTTCCCCCAGAGGGGGAAGATCAAGGGACGGTAAATCTTCCCCCTCTGGGGGAAGTGGCCCGAAGGGCCGTAGGGGGACTTGTTTACTGCTCTAACGCCGCCCGAACAGCTTCTCGATATCGGCCAGTTTCAGTTCCACATAGGTGGGGCGGCCGTGGTTACATTGGCCTGAATGGGGCGTGGCCTCCATCTGGCGCAAAAGGGCGTTCATCTCGGTGGCGGTGAGCCGTCGCCCCGCCCGCACCGAGCCATGGCAGGCCATTGTCGAGCAGACATCGGCCAGTCTTTCACTTAGCGCCAAGGCCTGACCATTTTCAGCCAGATCATCGGCAATGTCGCGGATCAGGCCATGGACATAGGTCTCACCCAGCATGGCCGGGGTTTCCCGCACCAGTATCGCGCCCGGACCAAAGCTCTCAATGACCAGACCCAAGGCCGCCAACTCATCCGCCTTGGCCAGCACGCGGTCCGCCTCGGCGGGATCGAGATCGACAACCTCGGGCAAGAGCAGGGTCTGGCGGGTCACACCGCCCGCCGCCATCTCGGCCTTCATACGCTCATAGACGAGGCGCTCATGGGCAGCGTGCTGATCGACCAAGATCATGCCGTCACGGGTCTGGGCGACGATGTAGGTCTCATGGACCTGAGCCCGCGCGGCACCAAGGGGCCGGTCAATCAGGTCTTCGGCCTGCGGCTCCTGCGCGCCAGAGCGATAGGCGGGGCCATCGAAAGCGCCCTCAACCCGCGCCGTTGGCTCCATAAGGCCGGGCAAGGTGTGCGACTGCATCAAGGGCCGCGGCGGCGCTGGGCTCCAACCGCCCGACTGCCACGCTGAAAAGCCCGCGGCCGAGGGCGGAGCCACATAGCCCGAATAGCCCGGTCGAAAACCGCTCAGGGCCGCATCCGCCGCCGTGGTCGAGGCTCGGTGCCCAGCCCCTGACAAGGCATGTTTCAAGGCCCCGATGATCAGGCCGCGCACCAGGTTGGGATCGCGAAACCGCACCTCAGCCTTGGCGGGATGGACATTAACGTCAACAAGAGTCGGATCAAGGTCGAGATAGAGGGCGGCGGTGGGATGACGATCCCTCGCCAAAAAGTCCGCATAGGCCGCGCGCAAGGCCCCTTGCAGCAAACGGTCTCGCACGGGGCGGCCATTGACGAACAGATATTGATGGGCCGCATTGCCGCGCGAATAGGTCGGCAGGCCGCAATAGCCCGACAGACGTACGCCCTCTCGTTCTTGATTGAGCAACAGGGCATTGGCCTCGAACTCTGGGCCCAAGATCGCGGCCAGCCTTGCCAGGCGTCCTTGGTCGCCCTTGTCCTCGGCGACCAGTCGCAAGGTCCGGCGTCCGTCCAGATCGAGGCTGAAGGCGGCGTCCTCATGAGCCATGGCCTGACGCTTGATCTCGTCGGCAATGGCCATGGATTCGGCCCGTTCAGACTTCATGAACTTCAGGCGGGCAGGCGTGGCATAGAAAAGGTCCCGCACCTCCACCCGCGCACCGTGAGGGCCAGGAAAGGCGGCGGGCTGCACAGGTCCGACAGCGCCGCCCTCGACGCTGAGCGAATAGGCATCGCTCGCTCCCCTCGCCCGTGACGAAAGGGTCAGACGCGAGACCGAGCCAATGGACGGCAAGGCTTCACCTCGAAAGCCGAGCGTCAGGATGTGAAGTAGGTCCCAGTCCCCGTCGTCGTCCGGCACCAGCTTGGAGGTCGCATGACGCTCAACCGCAAGCGCAAGGTCCTCCGGCGAGAGGCCACTGCCATCGTCGGCCACGAGAATGCGGGTCAAACCGCCCTGATCGGCCTGGATCTCAATCCGCTTGGCCCCGGCATCGAGGGCGTTCTCGACCAACTCCTTCACCGCACTGGCAGGCCGCTCCACCACCTCGCCAGCGGCGATGCGATTGACGGTCTCATTGGGAAGGCGGCGGATGGCCATGGGCGCTCTCTTGGACGGTCGCTTACCCTAGGCCGATTCCGAAGGAACCTCACTTTCCGAATGACGGGTCACAATTTTGTCCCTAGGGTGACGATAAGGGACATAACAACTTCACATGGGATAACCCTATGCGCTTACCTATGCCCCTCGTCCTGCTCTTAACTGCCGTTCTCGCTTCGACCGCCGCCCCGGCCTTGGCCCAGACCGCAGCCCCAGCAGATGATCCAAACGCCATCGTCGAAGAGCTCGTTGTCACAGCACGCTATCCTGGCCCGGCCTTTTGGCGGGTATCGGACGCCGATTCAGAGGTCTGGATCATGGCGGTGCCCTATTATATCCCCGAAAAGATGGTTTGGGATAAGACCCGAACGGAACAGGTGTTAAAAGGGGCCAATGGCCTGATCCTACCGTCTGGCGTTGGCGTCGGACTCGGTGAAGCGGTCCGGTTTGCGATCAAGTACCGCAAGCAATTTACCAATGAGGGTAACCGCACGCTCGATCAGGTCCTAGCGGCGCAGGTCATTGAGCGTTATCAGCAGCTTCCCAAAGCCTATCAAACGACCGACCTCAAGACGGCGACCTTAAAGCCGATCTTTGCCGGGCTGTCCGTTGCTGCCCGCGCGAAGAAAACAGGGCGATGGACCGAGCCCCATAGCGACATTGCCACGCTGGCGAAGAAGGCCAAGTTAAGGGTAGGCTACGCCTCGATGACGTCAGCCCTCCCAATCGCCAAAGCGATTATGACCATGCCAGACGCTCAGCAAAGTCAGTGTTTTGACGGCTTCGTCAGTAGTGTGGAACATACGATCAAGACCATCGGTCCGGTCGCCGCGGCCTGGGCCGAGGGCCATACAGCCGAGTTCGTGCGCGGCACCACAACAACCGGCGCGGACGAGTGCATCTATTCCATTGGCGAAGTACAGAACATGCGTGAAAAGGCCTATCAATCTGAGATCAGAACCATCAAGGCGGCCCTCGATCTACCCGGTAAAACCCTGATGATCACCAACGTCCGCCCCCTCGTGGCCCGAAACGGGATCTTGGCGCGGCTTAAGGCAGAGGGGCTGACCGTGCGAACGCCTGCTGATTAGGGTGACAAAAAGGCCCTCACCCAACCCTCTCCCACAGGGAGAGGGCTAGAACCGATGAGCCCTCGCCCCCTTGGGGGAGAGGGTTGGGTGAGGGGGATGCATCACGTCACTCTCCGCCGCGTCATTGCGAGGCGCAGCGCGCATCATCGGTTCGGGTAAGACCCCTAGGCTCCTTCGCTGTGCTCGCTATGACGCGGTTACAACAAGGCCCCCTACGGCCCTTCGGGCCACTTCCCCCAGAGGGGGAAGATCTTAGCGCATTAAATCTTCCCCCTCTGGGGGAAGTACCGGCGAAGCCGGGGAAAGGGGGTATTGGCCTATTTTCACCCCTGAACCCCTTTGCCGCAGCCAAGGCCGGTTGCCAGTCGGCTATGGGACAGTCATATTTGGCCGCAAATTAAGAATACCGTCGGGGATAGGGTTTTCGTGAGCGTTCAAGAGCCAATGGATCCGCAAACGCGGGTCGTCATCTTAGGCGCCGGCCATGGCGGCGGCTCCGTCGCGGCCTTCTTGCGTCAATATGGCTTTGCCGGTCCGATCACGCTCGTCGGCGAGGAGCCCTTGCCGCCTTATCAACGCCCGCCCCTGTCCAAAGCGTGGCTCAAGGGTGAGGCGACGGCGGAGTCGCTGGCGCTCAAGCCGCTGGAATTCTATGCCGAAAACAATATCGACCTTCGCCTCGGCGTCCATGCCGTGGCCATTGACCGAGCCTCCAAGACTGTCGCGGTCTCGCAAGGTGAGCCGATAGCCTATGATGTTCTGGTCCTAGCCATGGGCGCGCGGGCACGGCGCCTGACCATCCCGGGCGCGGACCTGAAGGGCGTTATGGAACTGCGCACGGCGGCGGATGCGGAAAAGCTCAAGACCGCTCTGGGGGCTGGCAAGACCTTGGCCGTGGTTGGCGGCGGCTATGTCGGTCTAGAGGCTGCAGCCTCGGCCATCAGCCTGAGCGCCAAGGCCGTGATCATCGAGCGCGAACATCGCGTTCTGGCCCGCGTCGCCTGCGAAGAGCTGTCCAATTTCTTCCAATCCTATCACGCCGCCCGAGGGGTCACGTTCGAGCTTAGCGCTGGCGTCGAGGCCTTTGTCGGCGTCGAGGGTCAAGTGACGGGGGTCAAGCTCGCCGATGGGCGCACCATCGCCTGCGACGCGGCTCTGGTCGGAGTCGGTGCCATCCCCAATGATGAGATCGCCAAGGCCGCAGGACTAGAGTGCAATAATGGCGTGGTCGTTGATCTGGCGGCCCGCACCTCTGATCCGGCCATCTTTGCTGTTGGCGATTTGACCCAGCGGCCCATGCCGCTCTATAGCCGCAGCGTGCGCCTCGAAAGCGTTCCCAATGCGTTGGAACAGGCCAAGGCCGTCGCCTGCGCCGTCACGGGCCGTCCGCTTGCAGCGCCCGAAGTGCCGTGGTTCTGGTCTGATCAGTTCGATCTAAAGCTCCAAATTGCCGGCATGCCCTTCGATGCCGACGAGATTATCATCCGGGGCGATCCGGACACTGCCAAGTTCGCGGTGTTCCATCTCAAGCAGGGCTGCATCCAAGCGGTCGAGGCCGTCAACGCCGCGCCAGAGTTTATGGCCGGAAAACAGTTGGTCGCTTCGCAAAAACCTGTTGCACGAGACAAACTTGTCGATATGTCCATCTCTATGAAACTGGTAGCGGTCTAAACCGACTGCCGTGCGAGGAAGCTTATGGCTAAGATCACTTTTGTTGAACATAACGGCACCGAACATGTGGTTGATGCCAAAAACGGCCTGACCGTCATGGAAGCCGCCGTCAAGAACAACGTCCCCGGCATTGACGCAGACTGCGGCGGGGCCTGCGCCTGCGCCACCTGTCACGTCTATGTGGGCGAGGCATGGGTCGGCAAGCTGGACAAGCCGTCGGCCATGGAAGAGAGCATGCTCGATTTTGCAGAGAACGTTGAGTCCAACTCGCGTCTGTCCTGCCAGATCAAGATGTCCGACGCTCTGGACGGCATCGTCGTCACCCTGCCGGAAAGCCAGCACTAGACCTTGGCCCTGCGTATCGTCGCTGGACGGTTTCGCGGCAAGGTTCTGATTGCGCCCGAGGGCGAGGCCACGCGCCCGACCTCGGATCGCGCACGTCAAGCTGTGTTCAATATTCTTGAACATGCCGACTGGTCGCCGGGCCTTGTCGATCTGCGCGTTATTGACCTCTTTGCGGGATCAGGTGCGCTGGGCTTTGAGGCCCTGTCGCGCGACGCGGCCTATTGCCTGTTCGTCGAGACCAACCCGGACGCCAGAGGCGCGATCCGCGAAAATGCAGACGCCATGGGCCTGTTTGGGGTCACCCGTATCCACCGCCGCGACTGCACCGACCTTGGGGCCAAGCCCGCAGGCGATGGTGAGCCTTTCGATCTGGCCTTTCTCGACCCACCCTATCGCAAGGGCCTCGGCGAAAAGGCCCTCAGCGGCCTGCTATCCGGCGGCTGGCTCGCGCCCGGTGCGATCTGCGTCTGGGAACGAGCCGCTGATGAGCCACCGATGAACGTTGAAGGCTATGAGGTCTTGGACAACCGCACCTATGGCGCAGCGCAGGTGACGTTCCTGCGGCGGGTTTAGGGGGCTTCGCTGCGCTCGCAATGACGAGATAAAACAAGGCCCCCTTCGGCGCTGCGCGCCACTTCCCCCAGAGGGGGAAGATTTGGAGCGCCGAGATCTTCCCCCTCTGGGGAAGTACCGGCGAAGCCGGGGTAGGGGGCAAGCCATCTTTACGCCCGCGCCCGCTTGATCCAAAAGGAAGCCATGACTCATACGTCCTATCGAAAGGCGATGGCGGTCCTGATCTCGGGGGCCTGTATCATTGGCTTAGCGCCGATCTTGGTGCGCCTCAGTCCCGCTGGCCCAGCCGCGACGGGGGTTTGGCGGTTGGCCTTTGCCTTGCCTGCACTGGCCTTCTTGGCGCAGAGCGGCGCACGAGGCACGGAGCCTCAAGGTTCGGGCCTCATGGCCCTGCCGCCGATCATGGCCGTTTGGGCGGGCCTCGCCTTTGCGGCTGATCTTGGTTTTTGGCACTATGCCATTGGCTTGACCACCGTCGCCAATGCCACGGTCCTGACCAACCTCACCCCTATCGTGGTCACCATTGTGGCGTGGCTGGTGTTCAAAGAGGTCCCACAGCGGCTCTTTCTGACAGGACTGGTCTTGGCCATCACCGGTGCCATAACCCTTGCCCACGGAGCCGCCAGCGCGAGATCAGGGTACAATACCGCATTGGGCGATGCCCTCGCAGTTGGGACGGCCTTTTGGTACGCCCTCTATTTCCTCGCGGTCCGAAAGGCGCGTCAGACGCTGAGTGCGCCGCTGGTCATGTTCTGGTCCAGCCTCGTGGCCCTGCCCTGCCTCATCATCATTGCGCTGGTTATGAATGAGCCCCTCTGGCCCACCACGCCTCTGGGCTGGTTCGCCTGTGTCGGACTGGGCTTTGTCCATGTTGCCGGTCAAGGCTCCATCGCCTGGGCCTTGGGACGCCTGCCAACCGCCATCACCTCGTTGGTTGTCCTGATACAGCCCGTGATCGCTGCCCTTCTCGGCTGGCTCCTCTTTGCTGAGGCTATCGGACCTTGGCAGATCTTCGGCGGTGCCCTGACCCTATCGGGCGTGGTCTTGGCTCAATGGGCCGCCAGCCGCGTCCAATAGAAATAGCGATAGGCCGCCTCAAAACCGGCCCTTTGATAGATCGGGATGGCCCCAAGATTGGCGGCCTCGACCTGAAGATAGGCTTTTGTCGCCCCCGCCTGCCGCGCCTTGGCCAGAAGGGTCGACAGGATGCGCGCCGCATAGCCTTGGCGGCGATGGTTCGGGGCCGTGCGCATGCCGAAAATACCGGCCCAATCGCCCTCAACCGCGCTGGCACCAATGGCGGCAGGCTGACCGTCCACCTCTAAACGCGCAAAAAACCGAGGTGCCTCAATCCGACTAAGGGCCGCAAGCCGCTCCGTGCTATCGGCCGGATCGGTCGCCGTCGCGGCAAAGACGGCGCCAAAGACCTCATCCAGCATGGATGAGACGCTCACCTCGCCATCAACCGAAGCCCCCTCGACCGGCCCAGTCATGACCAAGGTTTCCTTGCCACAGACATAGCCCCGCTCGGTCAGGGCCTTGGCCAAGGGATCATACGAAGCTGCGCCATAGGGGCATTTGAAAATAGCCGCCCTACCCTGCCCGTCGTACCAAGCCTCAACCTCATCCAGCGCGGCCTCAAGCCCCAGACCCGGCTCGCCCGCCACCCAGCAGGAATTGATCCTTAAGGAATGGCCATCGGTGGCATAGAGGGTCCAGTCGCCCAGACGCTGCTGCCGGGCGGCGGGCCAGGCTCTCGCCGTGATCGGTTCAAGCTCTTGGGGATCAGCTCGGCTCATTTTTCCGCCAGCAGCGCCTCGACCAGACCGCGCGCCTGAGGGCTCGACCAGTCCGCGCCGCCTTCAAGTCTCGCCCGCTCCATGCCCTTGCGGTCAATGATCAGCGTTGTCGGCAAACCGGCGGGACGCGGCGTTAGACCAAAGGCCAGCGCATATTTGGCATCGCGATAGAGGGCCAGCGGCGGGGTCTTGGCGATGTCTGACCGTGCCAGATCATCATAGTCGATACTGTCGACACTGACCGCCACCACCTTGAAGGGCGAGGCGGCATAGGCGGCCTGAAGCTTGGCTAAGGTCGGCATCTCTTCCTTGCAGGGTCCGCACCAGGTCGCCCAGAGGTTCAGCACCACCACCTGCCCCTTGAAATCCGCCAAGGTCACAGGCTTACCATCCGTATCCTTGAAGCTGGCGGTTGGAACAGGCCTTGGTTCAGCGACAATCTGCAGCTTTGCAAGGGCCCCGACCTTAAATTCGTTGAGGTCCAGCGCCGCCTTGGGTTTGATCGAGGCGCTAAGGATGACATATAGGATATAGGCCACGCCGATCAGCATCAGGGTGCCGATCGCTAAAGACATCAAACTACGCTTGCTCGCCCCTGAAGGTTTGCCATTGCCGTCCTCTGTCGGCGGATTTTGGATAGTGCTCATATGACTGACATCCCTTCGGCAGTGCCCAACTCTGCTGACACCCCCTCCGGCCAGAAGGCGCAAACCGGCCAGACCATGTGGGGCGGGCGGTTCTCTGCCAAACCGGCGGAACTGATGCAGGCGATCAATGTCTCGATCGGCTTTGACAAACGTCTTGCGGCCCAAGATCTGGCAGGCTCAAAGGCCCATGCTGCAATGTTGGCCGCAACCGG
>CANFKD010000050.1 GCA_947447115.1 Caulobacteraceae bacterium | reverse complement strand
GCTGTAGCCCTCGTCAAGTGAGGCCAGCGGATGGGCCATCACCATGCCTTGGCAGTCCGCCGTTTGCAGGCGCTTCCAAGAGGCGATCTTGGCGGCCAAGGCCACATCGGCGGCCAGCTTATCGGCAACGATGAACCGTTCGCCCGGCTTAGACCAGGGCTCAAAGGCCAGACCGGTCTCCATGGTCTCGACCTCATAGAGGCCATAGGCGATCTCTGGATTATAGCTGACCGCGCGATTGGCCGGGATGGTCCAAGGGGTCGTCGTCCAGATCACCACATCCGCGCCAAGCAGGGCCTCGTCACCCTGTTTGACCGGGAAACGGACCCAGACGGTGGGTGAGACATGGTCGTGATATTCGACCTCTGCGTCGGCCAGAGCCGTGCGTTCCACAGGGCTCCACATGACCGGCTTTGAGCCGCGATAGAGCTGGTGCGAGGCGATGAACTTGTGGAACTCGGCCACGATCTTGGCTTCGGTGGCAAAGTCCATGGTCGCATAGGGCTCGTCCCAGCGGCCCAGAATGCCCAGACGCTTGAACTCCTCGCGTTGGACATTGATCCATTCGGCGGCAAATTCGCGGCAGCGTTCGCGGAACTCGGCCTTGGGCACATCTTCCTTGCGGCGACCCTGATTGCGGAACTTCTCTTCGATCTTCCACTCGATGGGCAGGCCGTGGCAGTCCCAGCCGGGCACATAGTCGACATCATAGCCCATCAGGAAACGTGACCGGACCACGAAGTCCTTGAGGATCTTGTTCAGAGCGTGACCGATATGGATCTGGCCATTGGCATAGGGCGGGCCATCATGGTGCACGAACAGGGGCGCACCGGCCGCTTGCCGCGCCTGACGCATGGTCTTGTAGAGATCGGGCGCAGCCCAGCGGGCCAAAATCTCAGGCTCCTTCTGCGGCAGACCTCCGCGCATGGGGAAGGGCGTATCGGGCAAGAACACCGTATCGCGATAGTCACGTGGGGTAGCGGGTGCGGCAGCATCGTCCATGACGAAAATTCCAGATAAAGGGGGCCACGCGGGCCAGAACGGACAGGTCCCAAACAGCTAGGACCTTGACCGGTCCGGCTGGGGTCGAAAAGGCGAAAGGGCAACAATCCCGGCGCGTACCAAACTCAAAGGCGGTTAGGCCTTCGAACAGCGGCATCACACCGGGCGCGTAATTCGCCTCAAGGTCCGAATAATCAACATGGGTTAGACTTATCAGCACAGGGCCGTGATCGCCATAGGCTTGACGGGGTTTAAAGCTCGGGCAGCAGCAGGGCGCGCGCGGCTCGCTCATCCTCGTGAATTTGAGCGATCATCGCGTCCAATCCGTCGAACTTTTCCTCCGGGCGCAGGAAGGCGACCAGTTCGGTCTCGATGGTCTGGCCATAGAGGTCTTCGCTAAAATCAAACAGCCAGGTCTCAAGCCGCGCATCGACAAGGCCCGTCGTAGGATTTTGGCCAAGATTGGCCACGCCCGCCACGATCCGGCCATCGGCAAGACGGGTACGGGTGGCGTAGACGCCAAGCTTTGGTCGCACATAGTCGCCAAGCGCGACATTGGCCGTGGGAAAGCCGAGCGTCCGGCCCAGCTTTTGGCCCTCAACGACGACCCCTTCAATGGCAAAGCCCCGGCCCAAGATGGCGCTGGCCCTTTCGGGCTGGCCTGCGACGAGCGCATCCCGCACTGCCGAGGACGAGAACTTGGCCTCCTGATCATCCCCGACCGCCTTTGCGATGGAAACGCCAAAGCCAAAGCGGCTCCCATAACGGCTCAAGGCCTCAGGATCGCCGGTGCGACCCGCCCCAAAGGTAATGTCAAAGCCCGCCGCGACATGGTGGACACCAAGGCCTTCGGACAGGACCTCATGGGCGAACCGCTCATCGCTCATGGCGGCCATCTCGGCCTCGAAAGGTAGAACATAGAAGAGGTCAACGCCCATGTCGGACAGGGCTCTGGCCTGCTGGCTGACGGTCATGAGCCTGAAGGGCTGCGCATCGGGCTGGAACCAGCGGCGCGGATGGGGCTCAAAACTGATCACGCCAAGGGGCTTGCCCGCCGTGCGCGCCGCCTCCGCTGCCAAGGCGATGACGCGCTGATGGCCACGGTGCACGCCGTCGAAATTGCCCAGCGCGACGGATGCGCCCTTTACGGCTGCTGCAATACCGCGCCAGTCTGTCACCAGCCTCATGGGGAACTATTCCGGCTTACGCGGGGCCATGACCAAGGCCTCACCCTCAATCACGGGCTTACCGCCGACATAGCAGACGGTCTCGATGGTAACGCGGCCCTTTTCCAGATCGATAGCGGTGACCACGGCCTTGGTGGTGACCTCATCACCGATCTTGACCGGACGTTTGAAGCGCAGGGCCTGCTGCATATAGATGGTGCCGGGTCCGGGCAGTTGAGTGCCAATCACTGCGGAAATATAGGCCGCTGAGAGCATACCGTGGGCAATACGGGTCTTGAACGGGGTTTGAGCGGCATAGGCCTCGTCGAGGTGGACCGGATTATTGTCACCCGAGACCTCAGCGAACATGACGATGTCGGCCTCATGGACCGTCCGCACCATTTCAGCCGATTGGCCAAGGCTCAACTCGTCGAGATAAACGCTCTTCACCGCAAATTCCCCATCTATGTTCGGACATCTTGTAGCGCGGTCGCGGACAAATGCGAACGCCGCTTTTGGCTCAACTGCGGGACTACCAGACCAAATCCATCATGGCGTAGGTCGCAGAGACGCCCGATGAGGCCAAAAGCTGGGCCGTGCGGCCTGCATCCATCCGGCCAGACCCATCGACCGTATCGGCTGCATGGATACCCGCCGCGATAAAGAGGCAGTCGAGACCCTGAAGATTGGCACCGCGCACATCGGTTGGCGCGCCGTCGCCGACGCAGAGCACCCGCGACGGATCGACGAGACTGCCCAAGATTCGCGAGGCTTCGGCGAGACTCAGATCATAGATCGGCGCATGGGGCTTGCCGGCCATCAGAACCGTTCCGCCCATCTCGGCATAAAGATCGGCCAAGGTACCGCCGCAATAGATCAGCTTACCGCCGCGCTGCACGACCTTGTCTGGATTGGCGCAGATCATGTCGAGGCCACGCTTAAGCGCCTGCTCGAACCGCGCGCGGTAATCTTCGGGCGTATCCACCTCGTCGTCGAAGGGACCTGTGCAGGAGATGAAATCAGCGGCCTCTGGACCGGCGAAGGACAGACCTAGGCCCTCATAGAGGATGGCGTCGCGGTCAGGGCCGATGGTCCAGGCCGATTGCGGGGCTCTGGCAGACAAAAGCGCGCGCGTGGCATCGCCAGAACTGACAAAGGCACTCCAAGCCCGGTCCGGAACACCAAGCTCATGCAGTTGCGGCACAACATCGGATGAAGGGCGCGGCGCGTTGGAGATCAGAACCACCGGTCCCACCTCGACCCCAAACCGCGCCAAGGCCTCATAGGCCTGCGGGAAGCTTTCGCGGCCATTGTGAATAACGCCCCAGACATCGGACAGGATGACGTCATAACGGTCAGCAATGTCCCGCAGTCCATGGATCAAAATGGGTTCGGGAGGGGTTTGGGGGTCTGATAGGTTCATGGCCATGGGCTACAGCGCCAAGCGGGCCGGATCAAGTCACCCTGATCAATCAGCCCCTATCGGGTGCCCGTACGGCGGATATTCTGGACCGCATATTCGACAGGAGGCGCGGTGGCGGTCAGGACGGAATCGCGGATGGCGCGAGGTTCACCAAACAGGTGGCCCTGACCATAGGCGATGTTCAGTTCGAGCACATCGATCACATGTCGCTCGCTCTCGACCTTCTCAGCGATGATATCGACGCCATAGCGACGAGCCAGATCGGCAAAGTCAGCGGCATCAAGGTCGCGCAGGCTGCGCATGGACGTGCGGCCTTCAACATCCAACAGTTGGTCAAGCAATACATCCGCACCGATTTTCAGATAGCGGACATCGGCCTGAGCCAGTTCTTGGAAGTCCAGATCAAGATTGGTCACCTTGTCGAGCGAGAACCTGAAGCCCAGCTCCGTCAGCAGAGCCATATTGCGCGCAGCAACGGGTCCCCGCGCCTCAAAGCTGTCTTGACCCAATTCAAAGATCAGGGCCCCGGACAGGTCGCGGTTCTCGGCCATAAATTCGCGAAACTGCGGGAAGAAGGCCTCGTCGCTGAGCGAGCTGAGTGAGATGTTGCAGAAAATGCCAACCTTGCGGTCCTGACGGGCCAGGCGGCGGACGATCTGTACACAGCGGAAGAGCAGCAGATTGTCGATGACAGACACCAGACCATCGGGTTCGGCCACTTCGAGATATTCGGCGGGCATCATCACTCGGCCGCGCTTGTCGCGAAGGCGCGAGAAGCTCTCGTAAAAGACGGTGCGGCGCTGAGGCAGGGCCACCACCGGCTGAAGAAACAGATCGACCCGGTTCTCGGTCAGGGCCAGACGCACGGTCTCAAGAAGCTCGGTCGTGGTCTCATGGGCCGTCACCAGTTCAGCGACTGGGCGGCGCGAGCGCTGGGTGGCCATGCCTTGGCTCATCCGCTGGACGAGATCTTCAAGCACCCGAACTTCGCTGGTCAGCTCTTCGGACTGGCGAGCGGCCTCATCTTGCATGTCTTCGGCCAGATCTTCGATCCGGTCGCTCATCTGACGAAGCTGCTCGGTCAGGAGCAGATTGGCGCGGCGCAGGGATGAGATTTCGAGGGCATTGCTTTCGGCATCAATGCCGCGGCGGACACCGCCATGGATGGAAAAGGCAAAGCCCAGACCACCGACCAAGGCCGCAACACCAGGCCCCCAGCCGCCGCCCGCGCGCCAAATATAAACAGCAAGCGCAGACGCCAGACAGAGATATGCCGTCCCCAACAGTCCTACGGTGACCTTGCCCATCTACCCGCCCATTCGAATCACTCAGAGTATCGTCTGGTTAACGGGGGGAAGTCGAACGGAATGCGGGCATTTGGGCCCAGCCATCCCAATAAATACGAAATTAAGCACAGAGGAATGGGGGATCCGGGGTGAAAAGCCCCCTAACCCCGACATTACAAGCCGTTAGCTCAGCTCAGCGCCAATTCAATGCGGGAGGCCTGAGCCAGCAGAGCGCCGTGTGCTGCCGGCTTTTCAGGCGCCGAAGGGGTCGGCCAAAGGGCGACGAATCGGTCCATCTCGGGCTTGGCAGCGGCTAGCGACGGGTCAGACTTGGCGGCATCGACGAGAGCGGCACGGGCCGAAAGGGCCGCACCGAGCGAGTGCTGATATTCGATCGGATCAACGCCGCCATCGACGACAACGCCCTTATAGAGGCCCGACGAAATCTCCAGCAGGCCTCGGATCACGGCCTTTCGGTCGCCGCCCGCCTTGGCAAGCCCCACGTCCAAGGCGTTCAAGGCTGCCTTCAGATCGCCGCTCGCACCAGTATCAGCCGCCTTACGCAGCAGGGCCTCATCAATACCAGCGGCCTTAAAGGGCTCCGGGCTCTTCTCATAGGCTTCGAGCATACCTTGAGCGACCAGAATGGCCGCAGCCTCTGGGCCATCCTTTTGTGCCATCGCGATCAGGACGAAGCCGCGCAGATGGGCGATGTGCAGGGCGTTGACGCTGTCGGCGGGAATGGCGGAATAGGCCGAGACCGCGCCGGTTTCACCGGACTCGCCTGCTCCGGCTAAAGCAGCGGCAGAGGTGGCAACCGCAGGGGTTGCAGGGCTCTCTGCAGAGGCTTTCGGCGCGCTCGATTGGGGGGAGCATGCGACAAGTGCGCCCGTAGAGATCAAAACGGCGGCGCTGACGCCGGTCCAGAGTTTCGGTCGGAAGCTGGTCATGGCAAAGGTCTCTCCTGATGGCGGCAATCAACCACATGCTAATTGCTATTGCAAGTCGTTCGCAAAAATGGGACCAAGTGACATGTTGACGCTGACCGATGTGCTTTCGCCCGAAGATGTGGCCACAGTCTTGGCGGGTCTGGCCGATTGCCGCTTTCGCGATGGGCGCCAGACGGCGGGAGCGTCAGCCCGCGCGGTGAAGAGCAATCTTCAGTCCGACGGCACCGATCCTAAGGTCCAGGCCTTGGCCCGGTTCGTGCGCAAGGCCCTTGAGCGTCATCCGCTGTTCCAGACCTATGTGCGCCCTGCCCGCTGGGCCAACCTGATGTTCAACCGCTATGAGGTGGGGGACGCTTACGGTCTGCATGTCGATGATGCGCTGATGGGCACGGGCGAGAACCGCCTGCGCACGGACCTGTCCTTCACCCTCTTTCTCTCCGACCCTGACAGCTATGAGGGCGGCGGGCTGGTCGTCGATAGCTTGGATGGGGAGCGTCTTGCCAAGCCTCAGGCCGGGACGCTGATCCTCTATCCGACGGGCGCATTACACAAGGTCGAGCCTGTCACGGCAGGAGCCCGCATGGCCTGCGTCGGCTGGGTCCAGAGCCTGATCCGGCGGGAAGACCAGCGCGAGATCCTGTTTGATATGGCCCGCACGCGCGGTGCCCTGCCCGCTGGCGAAGCCCGCCTCCTGCTCGACAAGTCGATCAGCGCCCTTCTGAGGATGTGGGCGGAGGTCTAGGTCTTAGCGGGTCGGCCCTTAGCGAGTCGGAACGGGTGTATCGCCGCGATAGTCGTAGAAACCACGGCCGACCTTCTTGCCCAGCCAGCCCGCCTCAACATATTTCACCAGCAACGGACAGGGCCGGTACTTGGAATCGGCCAGACCATCGTGAAGGACGTTCATGATCGACAAGATCGTGTCCAGACCAATGAAGTCCCCCAGTTCCAGCGGCCCCATCGGATGGTTCGCGCCGAGCTTCATGGCGGTGTCGATCGCATCGACCGTGCCGACGCCTTCATAGAGGGTATAGATCGCCTCATTGATCATCGGAACCAGAACGCGGTTGACGATAAAGGCGGGGAAATCTTCAGCATTGGCGGTGGTCTTGCCCAAGGAACGGGCAAAGGTCACGGCGGTTTCATAGGTGCCAACGTCGGTGGCGATGCCGCGAATGATCTCGACCAGCTTCATCAGCGGCACGGGATTCATGAAGTGCAGGCCGATGAACCGCTCAGGCCGGTCGGTCGACGAGGCCAAACGAGTGATCGAAATGGACGAGGTGTTGGAGGCCAACAGGGTGTCTGGCTTCAGATGTGGATGAAGCGACTTGAAGATCGCCTTCTTGATCTCTTCATTTTCGGTGGCCGCTTCGATGGCCAGGTCGCTCTGACCAATCTCAGCCAGATCGCTCGTGGCCGAAATGCGCTTGAGACCGGCTTCCATCGCTTCGGGGGTGATCAGACCGCGAGAGACCTGACGGACCATGTTACGTTCGATCTGCAACAGCCCTTCCTTGACCCGATCCGGATCGAGGTCATTGAGCCGAACATCATATCCAGCCAAAGCGCAGACGTGGGCAATGCCCGAACCCATCTGGCCTGCGCCGACAATGCCGACCGTCTTAATCTCAGTCATTACGCCCATACCCCGGGTCAAACGATTACGAGACCCCGATGGGCCTCAAACGCGAAGCCTGCCTTGTAGCACGACTTCCCTGTGGCAACGAAGACCTTTGCTGCATTGCAGCGCAAGCCCGATTTCACGCTAACCTAGCAGGGCTTTCCAAAACGAAAAGCCCCGCCAGCGAAACACTGGCGGGGCCCATCGTAATTATTGACTTGGCTGATGCTTAGAAGCCCGCCTTGGCCAGCTCGTCCATCAGTTCAGGCACGGCAACCTTATAGTCTGCGACCAGACCGAAATCGGCGACCTGGAAGATCGGCGCATCGGCGTCCTTATTGATCGCGACGATGACCTTGGAGTCCTTCATGCCAGCCAGATGCTGAATGGCGCCGGAGATGCCGATGGCCACATAGAGCTGCGGCGCAACGACCTTACCGGTTTGACCGACCTGATAGTCGTTCGGAGCATAGCCCGCATCGACCGCAGCGCGGCTTGCACCGACGGCAGCGCCGAGCTTGTCGGCCAAAGGCTCGATGACCCGCTGGAACTCTTCAGCCGAACCCAGCGCCCGGCCACCGGAGACCACGATCTTGGCCGCCGACAGTTCAGGACGGTCAGACTTGACGATCTCGTCCGAGACAAAGCGCGTGTGGGCCATGGCACCAGCGGCACTGACGGTTTCCACTGCTGCTGATCCACCTTCAGCAGCGGCCTTGAAAGCCGTGGCGCGGACGGTGATGATCTTCTTGGCATCGGAAGACTGGACGGTCTCCAGGGCGTTACCGGCATAGATCGGACGCACGAAGGTCGAGGCATCGACCACTTCGATAATTTCCGAAATGGGGGCAACGTCGAGCTTGGCAGCGATACGCGGCGCATAGTTCTTACCCGCCGAGGTGGCAGGGATCAGAACGGCGTCATAGCCGCCTGAAAGGGCGACCACCGTGTCGGTGACCGCTTCAGCAACCTGCTTGCCCAGATCCGCGCTCTCGGCGACCAGCACCTTGCGAACGCCTGCGATCTTAGCGGCTTCGGCAGCCACGGCGGCGACGCCTTGGCCTGCAACCAGCACATCCACATCGCCCGAAATCGCCAGAGCGGCAGTGACGGTCTTGTGGGTATTGTCCTTCAACGACACATTGTCGTGATCGGCGATGACGAGAACAGCCATTAGAGGACCCCCGCTTCATTCTTCAATTTGGACACCAGTTCGGCAGCCGATTCGACCTTCGCGCCACCTTGACGCTTTGGCGGTTCAACGACCTTGAGCACCTTCAGACGGGGCGCCGTGTCGACGCCGTAGTCGCCGGGGGCCTTGACGTCGATCGGCTTCTTCTTGGCCTTCATGATGTTGGGCAGCGAAGCATAGCGCGGCTCATTCAAACGAAGGTCTGCGGTAACCACGGCAGGAAGGTCGACGCTGAGGGTTTGAAGACCACCGTCAACTTCGCGCGTGACCTCGGCCTTGTCGCCCGTGATCTCGATCTTGGAGGCGAAGGTGGCTTGCGGCCAATCCAGCAGCGCGGCCAGCATCTGACCCACGGCGTTATTGTCGCCGTCGATGGCCTGCTTGCCCATCACCACAATGCCGGGAGCCTCTTCGCCAATGACGGCGGCCAGAAGCTTGGCAACGGCCAGGGGCTCGAGGTCCTCATCGGTCTGGATCAGGATGCCACGATCGGCACCCATGGCCAGCGCCGTGCGGATGGTTTCCTGCGCTTGGACCGGGCCGATGGAAACGGCAACGACTTCCGTCGCAACGCCCTTTTCCTTCAGACGCACGGCCTCTTCGACCGCGATCTCGCAGAATGGATTCATGGACATCTTGACGTTAGCAAGATCCACGCCGGTTTGGTCGGACTTAACCCGAACCTTGACGTTGTAGTCGACAACCCGTTTGACCGGGACCAGAACCTTCATGGGTCTATATCGCCTCAGCTTATGAACATGGAAATGAACAGTCCCATACACCAACGCACAGAACTGTAAAATGGCGCGGCAAACTGACAACAGCGGGCCACGATGTCAACTTAGCACGGTCATTTGTTCGGACAAATTTTTTGATGAAATTTTAGATTCTCTTTCGTCAATCCTTGCAGGGGCGACGCGCTTTGATCATAGAGAGCCCATGAACAAGACGATCAGACGCCTGACATGGATGTTTATCTCGGCCTTCGCCTTCAGTTGCGTCGCCGTGGTGCTCTATCAGGTCTATTACATCATCCCGCGCGACCGCTGCGAAGCCGCTGGTCACTGGTGGGATCCGCAGACCCGCATCTGCGGCGTGCCGATTACCCTGTCGACCCTGACTGGGCGCAAGGACAAGAACGCACCAAAGGTCGAGGCGAAAAAGCCTTAACGCGTCGCGCCGGGCTTCCAGAGCACGTCGGCCTTGCCCTTATCGTTGCTCCAGCGCGATGCCACGAACAGCAGATCCGACAGGCGGTTCAGATAACGAATCACGGGTTCTGACACGGTCTCACCCTCAATCTGGGCCAGATAGACCGTCGTGCGCTCCGCCCGTCGGCAGACCGTACGGGCAAGATGCAGGGCCGCCGAGGCCGGGCTTCCAGCAGGCAGCACGAACGAGGTCAAATCGTCGAGCTGCTCGTTCAGACTGTCCAACTCCTGTTCCAACCGGTCCACCTGCCCCTGCAAGATCCGCAGGGCCTCCCAAGGCAAGGGTGCCCCGCGCTCGGGTGCGGCTAAATCAGCGCCGAGATCGAAGAGGTCATTTTGCACCCGCTCCAAGATGGCATCGAGGACGGCATCGTCCTTGGTATGGAGCCGCGCAAGGCCGATACAGGCATTGGTCTCGTCCACCGCGCCATAGGCCTCGACCCGAGGATTATACTTGTCGACCTCTTCGCCGGTACTGAGGCGCGTGCGGCCGCCATCACCGGTGCGCGTATAGATCCGGTTGAGCGTGACCATCAGCTATAGTGGGCCTTGACCCACATGCCGGCGCACAGGATCAGCACGGCAATGAATTGGAGCAGGACCCGCAAGCGCATCAGCTTGTTGGAATAGGACCGCCCGAAATCGCCGCCGCGAAACAGGGCATAGATCCCGAATCCAAGGGTCACCAGTACGGCCAGCAGGCTGATGGGAACCAAGATGTTGAACAGCTGTTGCATGGTTCCACCCTACCTTAAAATTACGACGACCGCCAATCAGGTCCGACTAGGCGTTAGGGCCATCTTCCAACAGTCGGCGCGCAATGACCTGAGCTTGAATTTCACCAGCGCCCTCAAAGATGTTGAGGATGCGGGCGTCCTGCAGCACGCGGCTGATCGTATATTCGAGCGCAAAGCCGTTACCGCCATGGATTTGCAAGGCATTGTCCGCACTTGCCCAAGCCACGCGAGCGGCCATGAGCTTGGCCATACCCGCCTCAAGATCGCAGCGCTTACCATCATCCTTGGCGCGAGCCGCGAAATAGGTCAGTTGGCGCACGCCCATGATCTCAGCCGCCATCATGGCCAGCTTGTTGTGCACACGCGGGAACTCAAAGATCGGCTGGCCGAACTGCTTGCGGTCGAGGGCATAGCCCAGCCCAAGCTCCATTGCATTTTGGGCCACGCCAACGGCGCGCGCAGCCGTCTGGATACGGGCGCTTTCGAAGGTGGCCATAAGCTGCTTGAAGCCCTGCCCTTCGACACCGCCGAGCAGGTTTTCAGCCGGGACCTTAAAGCCGTCAAAGCCCAGTTCATATTCCTTCATGCCCCGATAGCCGAGCACTTCAATCTCGCCGCCGGTCATGCCTTCGGTCGGGAAATCGGTCTGGTCATTGCCGCGCAGCTTGGGGGCCAGGAACATCGACAGGCCGCGATAGTCGCTCGTATTGGGATCGGTGCGCACCAACATGGTCATCACATCCGCGCGTGACGCATGGGTGATCCAGGTCTTGTTGCCGGTCACGACATAGTTGGCCCCGTCGAGCACGGCGCGGGTGCGCAATG
Organism: Caulobacteraceae bacterium; assembly: GCA_947447115.1. Classification (GTDB taxonomy): domain Bacteria; phylum Pseudomonadota; class Alphaproteobacteria; order Caulobacterales; family Caulobacteraceae; genus CAISGS01. The sequence continues at coordinate 6,340 of CANFKD010000050.1, read as the reverse complement.
AACCAAGGTCAGAGCCGGTATTGGGTTCGGTAAAGACGGCAGTGGGCAGAATTTCCGCCGCCGCGATCTTGGGCAGCCAATAGTCCTTCTGGGCCTGGGTCCCGCCGGTCAGGATCAGTTCAGCGGCGATTTCTGAGCGGGTGCCCAGCGAGCCGACGCCGATATAGGCGCGGCTGAGCTCTTCGGAGACGACGCACATGGCCATCTTGCCCATGCCCGACCCGCCATATTCTTCCGGCACGGTCAGACCGAACACGCCAAGTGCCCCCAACTCTTCGACCAGCTCGATGGGGATCAGTTGGTCCTTCAGGTGCCATTGATGGGCAAAGGGCGTGACCTTGGCTTCGGCAAAGGCATGGAACTGATCGCGGATCATCTCGAAGACGTCTTCGAGACCCGAGGCCTCAAGGATCGGACGGCCCTTGGCTTGAGCCAAGAGATCCGCAACCCGGCCCTTGACGGCTTGGGTCGCGCCGCCCTGCATCAGGGTCAGGATGGCTGGGGTTTGGAAGGCCGCCAATTGGTCAGAGGTCAGGCCCATCTGCATGGGGCGAATGACTTCGCCCTGGTTCATCGAGACGCCGCCGATCATCTGGGCGGAATATTCACCGATCAAAAGCTGGGCGAGGAGGGATTCGATCTCACCGAACTTACCGTCAGCGGCGATGCGATCAGCCCAGTTTGCGACTTCGCGAAAGGTCTCGGAATAGGTGGCGTACCACGCAAAGCCGTGCACCGCATGCTGCTCGCGATCGAGCGCCTTGCGATCCATCTTGCCATTGGTTGAGACCAGCAATGCGACCGAGGCGCGGGCCTCCGCGACCAAGGTCTCCGCTGCAGCGCTGGCACCGCGCAACAGGGTGCGCAGGTCGGGCAGGATCAAAACATCTTTATCGGCGGTAATAGCAGTCGAAGCGTTCATGGCGTTCAGGTCCCCAAAAGTCCGGACATTTAGTATAGGGCTTTTGGAAGAGCCGGCAATCGGGAGGCAGCGAAAATATCGTTTCCCTATCGGCGGGGGGCACCGCTGGGCTTTCCTGGCGCCTTAGGGCGAAAGGCTGGTTTCCCGCCTGGGCGCGCCGCGACCGGCTTGCCGGAATTGGGCTTGCTTGAGCCTTCACCACTGGGACCGGGCTTTCCGACAGAAGGCCTATCAGCCCCTGCCTTGGCCAGACCGGGCTTGCGCTCGATGAGGGTCGCACCCTTGGTCGGACCCGCGCGATAATGTTTGACCGCCGCCTTACCGGACTCCGGACGTCCGGCCTTCGCTGGCACAGGCTTGTGCGGGTTCTTCTTGGGCTTAGCCTTAGCCCAGCCGGGCTTTTTCTTCAGGGGCCCGACCTTTTCCGGCACCAGCTCGGATGAGGCGTGGCTGGGAATAGAATCGGTTACCGAGCGGCGCGGCATTGGCGCAGGGCGAGGCCCCTCGCGGCGCAGATCGCGATGATCCTCACCACCGGGGGTCGGTGCCAGCAAGGCCACCGGCGGGCCACCGGCCCCTGCGGGTAGGTTTTCAGGGTCGATATAGGCCGATAGCTGCTCCCGAATGACGCGTGGGCCGATCTCTTCGGCGGCTCCCGCCGCTAGGGTGCCGAGCTGGAACGGACCATAGGACAGACGAATCAGGCGATTGACCTTGAGCCCCAGCGATTCCAGCACGCGCCGCACTTCGCGGTTCTTACCTTCGGCAATGGTGACGGTGATCCAAACATTGGTATGGCGCTTGCCTTCCCGGACCTTGTCGAGCTTGGCGGTAATGGGGCCATATTTGACGCCCTCGACGGTGACGCCCTTGAGCAGGCGGTCGAGCTTTTCTTGCGTCGTGTCACCATAGGCGCGGGCGCGATAGGTCCGGTTCCAACCGCTGGAGGGCAGTTCCAAGGCCCTGGCCAGTGCGCCGTCGTTGGTCAGCAGCAACAGGCCCTCGGAATTGATATCGAGGCGTCCTACCGAGATCACGCGCGGCAGTTCCGGGGGCAGGGCCTCAAACACCGTCGGGCGACCTTGCGGGTCCTTGTGGGTGGTGACCAGATCGACGGGCTTGTGATAGCGCCACATCCGCGTCGGTTCGGCGTCAGCGACGACCTGTCCGTCCACGGTCAAGATATCACCCGGTGCCACCTTCACAGCCGGGGTGGTCAGGACATGCCCGTTCAGCCTTACGCGGCCCGCCTCAATATAGCGCTCGACCTCGCGGCGCGAGGCCACGCCAGCCCGCGCGAGGGCCTTGGCCACGCGTTCACCCTCGATGCCGGACATATCCTCCGCATCAAAGTCTTCGGGGTCCAGAACACGAGGCCCTTGACCAAGGACGTCCCAACCGCTTGGGTCTTTTGTATGACTAGCCATGATTTGCGCACCATGCGCATTGCCCTCGCCTGTGCGCAAGCCGCAGCAGACAATGGAGAGACCCCTGTGGGGGCTGTTGTGGTCGATTCTGCCACCGGAGAGGTGATTTCTAGCGCTGGGAACCAGCCCATCGGCCTTAATGACCCCACCGCCCATGCCGAGATCCTGGCCCTACGGGCTGCGGCCCAGAAGGTCGGAAACTATCGCCTGACCGGTTTGACGCTGGTTGTGACGCTTGAGCCCTGCGCCATGTGTGCGGGCGCCATCAGCCATGCCCGCATCGGACGCCTGGTCTTTGGTGCGGAAGACTCCAAGGGCGGCGCGGTGGTTCATGGCCCCCGCTTTTTCGAAGGGGCCACCTGCCATTGGCGACCCGAAGTTCAGGGTGGGGTCTTGGCCGAAGAAAGCTCAGCCCTGCTCAAGGGGTTCTTCAAGGCTCGGCGCCAAACCAAGACGAACCAGCGATCCTAGGCCACAGTTTCCGTGAGGCGAAACTCTAGTCGTGCCTTCACCGCGGGCCATTCTGTGTTGATGATCGAGAAGACCACCGTGTCACGCACATGGCCGGTCCAGGTGATCTTATGGTGCCGCAAGACGCCTTCTTTCTGCGCGCCGAGCTTGGTGACGGCGGCCTGACTGCGGGCATTGCGCACATCAACCATGAACTCGACCCGCACCGCGCCACAGTCAAAGGCATGATCGAGCAGCAGGAGCTTGGTCTCAGGATTGACCAGCCCGGACCGTGCATCGGGATTGAGGAAGGTCGCGCCAATCTCGACACCGCCATGAAGCGGGCGGATCGCAAGGAAGCTGGTCGTGCCCACCACCTTGCCATCGGACTTGCGCCTTATGGCATAGCCAATGCGCTCGCCCCGCTGGGTTTCGCCCAAGGTCTGGGCCCAGAAGGTCTCGAACCCCTCCCCACAGCCATTGACCGACATGATCTCCCACGCCTCAGGATCACAATCGATCGAGGCCTTCAGCGCCTCTTCATGGGCGGGCGTGATGGGTTCCAGCCGCACATAACGGCCTTCGAGGGGACGACTGACGAGTTGCATGGGGTGGGGGCGGGTCCTATGGCGTTGGATCAGACGATCTTCACCATTGTGGGTCTGCCCGATTCAGAGATCAACTGTTCGGCAAGAGATTGGCTTCAATCCATTCAGCCAGTTCTGCCTCTGACATGGCTCGTTCGCCTATTTGGACAGAGCCTCAAAGGTCTGTTGGTATCGCGCCATGAAAGCTTGGCCAGTCGCAATCTGGGCCTCTAAGGCAGCAGACTTCGCAGGGGAGACAGGCTGCGCTTCGCTCGCAGCCGCGCGCTCCGGGACAGTCCGGGCGTTCGCGGCGGTGAGTTTCACACCATCTTTCGACATCCTAGCGGCCATCGCGGTCTTCACCCCAAGTCTTGGCATGATTTTACGCCCGGCTTACCCCTACGTCAAACCACGCCATTGCCCTGATAGATCAGGCGCAGATAGGCCCAGAGCGGTGTGGCCAAGGCGATGCCCATCAGGCCTTCGAACAGGGTGGCGAAGAGGTTGAAGCGGTTGGCGGCCCTATCGATCGCCATCGACACGATGCGGCCCAGCGCCGCGCCGGACCAGGCCAGACCCAAGGCCGCTGCCATGCAGGCCCCAATCTTCGGCGAGGCGATGAGCGCCAAGGCGACCCCGGCATGAGAGACAAAGAACAGGCCGCCATAGGTCGCGCGAACCTCTGACAGGCTATGGCCAACCCCCTCCGTCAGGGACAGGCCGACCATCTTCAGCACCCGGGCTGGTCGGGTCAGGGCCAACACACCCAAGCCACCGCCGATCAAACAGGCGATCACTGCCAAGAGCAGGCTCAAGTGTAGCGTGGTCACGGTCGTTTCCCCTCATGGCGGCTGGATTGGCACCACGGTGCCCCAGACCGTCATGATATGCGCCACCTGCCGCACAGTTCCAAGGGAGCCGTCATGAGACTTTTACAAAAATCATCGGACCGCGGCCCTTGACTCCCCGGCTCAGGGTCCATACCTGAACCTCGTTAGCACTCAAGGGTCCCGGCTGCTAACGCCCGGGCTCCTGTGCTACATCCCTTAAATGACAACCGTTCCTAACGGAGACTGCAGATGAAGTTTCGTCCCCTCGGCGACCGCGTTTTGATTAAGCGCATCGCAGAAGAAGAAAAGACCAAGGGTGGGATCATCATCCCCGACACCGCCAAGGAAAAGCCGCAAGAAGGCGAAGTCATCGCTGTCGGCCCCGGCGCGCGTGACGAAGATGGCAAGTACATCACCCCGGACGTGAAGACCGGCGACCGCATCCTGTTCGGCAAGTGGTCGGGCACGGAAGTGAAGATCGAAGGTGAAGATCTCTTGATCATGAAAGAGAGCGACATCCTCGGCGTGCTTCAAGCCTAAGCCACCGCCTATCCTTCCTATTTCCTCAGACGAAAAGTGAGAGCCCGCAATGGCTGCTAAAGACGTTAATTTCGGTTCCGACGCGCGCGACAAGATGCTGCGCGGCGTGAACATCCTCGCCAACGCCGTTAAGGTGACCTTGGGCCCCAAGGGCCGCAACGTCGTCATCGAAAAGTCCTTCGGCGCACCGCGCTCGACCAAGGACGGCGTTTCGGTCGCTAAAGAGATCGAACTGTCCGATCGTTTCGAAAATCTCGGCGCCCAACTGATCCGTGAAGTCGCTTCGAAGACCAACGACAAGGCCGGCGACGGCACCACCACGGCCACCGTTCTCGCCCAAGCCATCGTCGTCGAAGGCCTGAAGTCGGTTGCCGCTGGCATGAACCCGATGGACCTGAAGCGCGGCATCGACAAGGCGGTCATCGCCATCGTCGCCGAAATCAAGTCGATCTCCAAGAAGGTCACCACCAACGACGAGATCGCCCAAGTCGGCACCATCTCGGCCAATGGCGACGCTGAAGTCGGCGCCATGATCGCTAAGGCGATGGCCAAGGTCGGCAATGAAGGCGTCATCACCGTTGAAGAGGCCAAGACCGCCGAAACCGAGTTGGATGTCGTTGAAGGCATGCAGTTCGACCGTGGCTACCTGTCGCCCTACTTCATCACCAATGCTGACAAGATGGAGGTTCAACTCGAAGAGCCTCTGATCCTGCTGTTCGAAAAGAAGCTGTCGAGCCTGCAGCCCCTGCTTCCCGTGCTGGAAGCCGTGGTCCAGTCGGGTCGCCCACTGATGATCATCGCCGAAGATGTCGAAGGCGAAGCCTTGGCCACCCTCGTGGTCAACAAGCTGCGCGGCGGCCTTCGGGTTGCTGCCGTCAAGGCTCCTGGCTTCGGCGATCGCCGCAAGGCCATGCTGGAAGACATCGCCATCCTGACCGGCGCGCAAGTGATCTCCGAAGATCTGGGCATCAAGCTTGAGAGCGTCACGCTCGAAATGCTCGGCAAGGCCAAGAAGGTCTCGATCACCAAGGACGACACCACCATCGTGGACGGCATTGGCGAAAAGGACGCGATCGAAGCCCGTATCGGTCAGATCAAGCGTCAGATCGAAGAGACCTCTTCGGACTACGACAAGGAAAAGCTGCAAGAACGTCTGGCCAAGCTGGCTGGCGGCGTTGCCGTGATCAAGGTCGGTGGTTCCACCGAAGTTGAAGTGAAAGAAAAGAAGGACCGCGTCGATGACGCCCTCAACGCGACCCGCGCGGCCGTCGAAGAAGGCATCGTCCCCGGCGGCGGCGTCGCTCTGCTCAAGGCTTCCAAGATCTTGGAAGGCATGAAGGGCGACAATGCAGACCAGACCGCAGGCATCGCCATCGTGCGCCGCGCTGTGCAGGCCCCGATCCGTCAGATCGCCGAAAATGCCGGCGTTGAAGGCTCGATCGTTGTCGGCAAGGTCATGGAAAGCGCTTCGGCCACCTTCGGCTTCAACGCCCAGACCGAAGAATATGTCGACATGGTCCAGGCGGGCGTCATCGACCCTGCCAAGGTCGTGCGCTCAGCTCTGCAAGACGCTGCCTCGGTGTC
>CANFKD010000049.1 GCA_947447115.1 Caulobacteraceae bacterium | reverse complement strand
GCCAGATGTTTAACAGTCAACGCGCGCATCATCGTGGATGTCGTTCCTCTCATGCGCCCGCCAGAGTCGCTCTAGCGGTCGTCATAGTCTGTGTATCCTGCATCGCCCAATGTGGCGAGGGTTAGGCGAATGAGCACGTTATCGGACGGACCGAGCGTGCGGTTATAGGTTTCTTCGCGTTGATACACGATTTCGAGCCTTGTGCATTCGTCGCGATAGAGCAGGCCGATTTCACGGTTGCGCCAAACTTCATTTTCAAGGTCGCGGACCCCGGCGAAGGTTAGACCCCAGGTCTTGGAGATATAGACCTCTCCGGCCCCTTGGATGTCTTTCACGGCCGCACCGTTAATGGCGGTCTTGTCGTCCAGATAGCGGACATAGCCCCGCACACGATCAAGACTGAGATTGGCCCCGGCCTCTTGGCGGCGGATTTTTAGACTGTCCGCGTCAAACCGCGTGCGCGCAAAGGCCGATAGGCCTGCAATCGGCGCAATCGAGACGGACGTCACCCAGTCGGAGGCTGTGCCTTGCAAGCCGGTGCGGGCCTGCACCATCAGGTCCCGGTTGGTCCGAAAGCTCCGGCCGACCAGCAGGCGCGCGGTGCGGCCTTGGCCCCAATCAACCGTGGTTCGCACACCGACATTGAGCCTTTGACCGCCATCATAGAGGTCGAACCCCGGATAGCGGTTGGCTTCGAACAGGTTGGTCTCGTCAAACTCGAACGAGATACTGTCTTCGTTTGGAATACGGCTATCGCGCTGGGCGTCGGGCGACAGGGCAATCTGGGCCATGGGCTCTAGAATGATGGTCGAGGCACCAGCCTTGCGGATGAGCGGATAGCTCAGATCGACACCGACCGTGCCCATGGTCCTGCTGATCGACTGGCCCTTTGTATTGGTCAGGGACTGGTCGGCTATGTTGTAGTAGTCCGCGCGGGCCGAGACGAAGGGTTCCGCCCTCAGGCCATTGCTGAAGGTATTGATCTGGCGCCATTCGCCTTCACCGGTGGCCCTGCGGCTATCGACGCCGGGTTGCTTGGCGGAGGTAGGCGATTGATCGCGAAACAGGGCTACGCCGCTACCTTGCAGGCGCAAGCGTCCTCCCATGATCGGATCTTTTGGTTCATAGCGGGCCTCAATGAGGGGCGCGGCATAAGGGATGGCGTGATTATTGTCGGAGCTGCGCAGGCCTTGGAAACTTAGGGTCGACAGGGCCAGATAGCTCCGGTCGGTCTGGCGTGTGGCATAGAGTTGGCTCAGGAGGCGACGGCTGTCGGTGTTAAACAGGCCGCGATTGTCTTGATAGACCCGCCCGATATTGTACTTGTCGAACAGCAGGGCATCAGAGGTCCGTTCGAGCCCGAACCCCCAGTCCCACTTGTCATTGATGGTGAACTTCCCCTTGGCCAAGATATAGCTGCGCGAGGTGTCGTCTCCGACCTTGCGAAGGTCGCCATTAATGGTCTCGAGGTCGCGCTCGTGCGTATATCCCGCGCGGGCTTCGATCTCGCCGGAATAGAACCGCTTGCGCCATTCCAAGTTCAAGAACGGATTGACGAGGCTGTTGATTTGCGGGCTGATGACCAGATCTTGTGACGGCGAAATGACCACCAGATAGGGCTGTTCGTAGCTGAAGCCTCGCCGTTTGGACTTCTGAATGCGCGGCGGCAGCATTCCGGAACTGCGCACGGCCTGCGGGTCTGGATGCCAGAAGATCGGGGCATAGAAGACCGGCACGCCGAGAACCTTGACCACAGCATGGCGGTAATAGACCAGTTGCCGGGTCCGATCTTGCACGATGCGGTCCGCGCTGATCGACCAACTCGGAGCCTTTGGATCACCGTTCTTAGCGCAGATGTCACAGGGCGTGTAGATGGCCCGGTTCAGCTCATTGACCGCTTCGGAACGGCGAATGGCCGAGGAGGCGGCGAACTTGATGTTGGGCTCTAGGATGGTTGAGAACCCGTAGGCGACACCGGCGCGCAGCTTGTCGTCGAGGGTGATCTCTTCAGCCGATTGGACGCCAGCATCAGGGCTAATGACCTGCGCCTTGCCCTTGGCGGTAATGATGCCGGTCTTGGTATCATAGACCAGTTGCTGAGCGCGGATCGTGCGGCCCTGATAGCGCGCCTCGACGTCGCCCTGAGCGGCAATGGTCTTGTTGGCGTCATCGCGAATAACAACGTCCGCCTCGAGATAGAAACCGTCATCGCCAAGTCCATCATCGACGGCAGCAGGCTTGGCCGCATTCGGGGCAGGCGCTGGCACAGCGGCCAAGACAGGCGTGCTCAACAGGGCGCAGAGCAGCGCGCTGCCGCTAAGCAGTGCTGTTCGCCGTGCGCCAAGGAGCGATCGCCGCTCTGTCATTCGTCCTAGTCCTCTATCCGACGCCCGAACTCACGGCGACGACTCAGTGAAGTTGGTTCAACCGTCTTCGGTATAACAAAGCAAGGTGAACCCTGACAGAATTGCCAAGATTGGCGGTGCCCAAGCGGCTGCGAAGGGGGCTATCACATCGGCCTTGCCCAAAGCACCGCAAAAGCTGTTGAAGAAGAAAAACACAAAGCCGAGCGCCGTGCCCGATCCCGCCAAGGCGGTCAGGCCGCCAAGCCGCATCAGGCGCAGGGAGAAGGCGGCGGCGAGGACGGACATGGCGGCAAAGAGGATCGGTGTGGCCAGAAGCTGCTGGAACCTCAACCGGTAGGCGGTGGCCGAAAAACCAGCCTGCTCGGTTTGGGCAATCATCCGCGGCAAACCCCAGAACGGAATGGCCGTTGGCGAAGCAAATTTCTCAAGCGCCGCTCGCGCATCAAGAGTCGAGGGAATGACCAGGCTGTCATACTTGACCGAACTGGCACCGGGAGAGGCCTCGCGGGCTCCGGTGAGCTTCCAATTGCCATCCACCAGCCGAGCCTCATCGGCCTCGATCCGGCGCGAAAATTCCAGATCGCCCCTGGGTCCGACGGTGGAAACAAACAGCGATACGCCCGACAGGCGGACCGCGCCATTGACCGAGTCCCGACCCCGGGCGCGGATGACCATCTGGGTGCGCTTGTCGCCCTGACGCAGCCAAATGTCGGTTGGGGCCACAACCAGATAGTTGCTCATCATGGCGTCGCGGTTGCGCTCGAACTGAGCATTGAGGCTTGAGGCCAGAGGATTGAGCGCGATCACCGTCAAGGTGCCGATGACAAAGGCCGCGCCCGCAGCCGGGAAGATGAACCGCCAAGCCGATACGCCTGCGGCCCGCATGGCGATGAGCTCGCTGCGGCGATTGAGGCCTACAAAGGCGGCTAAGGTTCCAAACAGGAAGGCGAAGGGCAGGAGGAGCAAGATGACCGATGGAGACTTTAGCACCGTCAGGCCCAAGATCTGCGCGGCTCCAACATCGGCGCGAACGCCCACCGAGCGGGACAGTTCCACGAAATCGACCAGCACGATGATCGAGCTGATGATGCTCAAGGCCCCGAGCACAGCCACCATGGTGTGGCCAAGGACATAGGATTCCAGACGGGTCAGACGGGTGCGCATCAGGTGATCCACTCCACCTCTGGCTTGCGCGAACCCAGAAGCCGTAGCCCCCCGGAGCGTGACGACTTCTGCCGAAACACCTGCGCTAAGGCCCACCAGGTGGCGATCAGGGGCACGGCATATTGCACGACGTTCAAGGCCGCATTGTCATCGCAGGCGGCTTGAACCGCAAAGCCAAGGATCCGAACAAAGGCGACGACCCCGGCAATCATCGCGATCCGTCGGCCATAGCCAAGGCGGCTAAAGGCCCCGCCGATCACGGCATTGAGCGCCATGGCCATAAAGGCGAGGTTGTAGAGCGGTGACGAGAGGCGCGAATGGAACTCGGCGATCATCTTGACCCGGTTGCGCTGTTCCCACTCCTGCTGGAGATCGGGGTGCAGCAGTTCGTGCATATAGCGGTCCGAAATCTTGTAGTGGACCAACTCGTAGGTGTTCATGAAGGGCGCGAGGTTGAAGATGTACTCGTCAAACTTCAGAAAATTTAAAACCCCTTCGCGCGACAGTTCCTGATTGGAGCCCTGCCGCATGATCAAGATGGGCTCGCCATTGCGCTTGGCAATCTTGCCTTGCCGCGCAAAGAAGGTCGTTGAGCCGCCCTCGGCCTTTTCCTGATTAAGGAACATGTTCCGCATAATGCCCTGCTGATCGATGCTCTGGGCATAGACGGTCAGGTCAGAGGAGGGCTGTGAGAATTCACCGGCGCGCACAAGGCTGGCGGCCAGATCGGTCCGCACGGCGAACAGCTCATCGCGCATGGTGCGATAGCAGTAGGGCTGGACCCACAGATTAACGACCAGCGTCACCAGCATGGCCAGCGAAGCCAGCTTGATCGCGGGGGCAATCACCCGCCAGCGGCTCATGCCTCCGGCAAAACAGACAACGATCTCTTGTTCCGTATGGAGCCGATTGAGCGCCACCAGTGAGGCGACAAAAATGGCAATCGGCAGGATCATGTTCAAAAGCTGTGGCAGGGCCAAGAAGGTGATCTTGGCAAAGACCATCGCGCTTTGACGCTGCTCAACCATGATGTCCAGCGTGCCAAGGCTCTGGCTGAGCAGGGCCACTGCGACAAGCGCAATCGTTGCCAGAAGGGTCGGGCCGAGCAATTGTTTGAAGAGATAACGCTCGATCAGGCTCATAGGCTGGGAACGGTCCTCAAACAGCCGGAAGGATTGACGATACCACAGCCATTGCAGCGGCGAACCGTGTCGCTATGTTCTACACGTCCCTAGGGGCTGGTGCCAACCGCTGAGCGCGCTTAGACCTATCTTGACGGGAAATTGGATAATGTCGTCCAGTGATGTGGACGCAGGAGCACAGAATGCAAATCGAGTTTGTCAGCCCAAACACCGCCCTTTCGCCCCGAACGGCTGTTGCAGCGCTGGTTTTTGAGGGCGGGACCCTTGGATCAGCCGCGCAGCAGCTCGACACGGCCACCAGCGGCGCAATCGGCCGGGCCATAGCGGCGAGCCGGTTTTCGGGCGCCAAGGGCCAAACCCTTGATCTGATCGCACCCGCAGGCACTGAGGCGGCGCGGGTGATTCTCGTCGGCGCAGGCCCTGCCGCCAGCTTTAGCGCCAAGATCGCCGAGTCCGTCGGTGCCAGCGCCTATCAGGCGGTTAAGCTTTCGGGCGTTGAAACCCTGACCCTGATGTTGGCCGATCAGACCGATGCCATCGCCGCTCAAGCCGCTTTCGGTGTGCGCCTGGCGGCCTATCGCTTTGATCGCTACCGGACGACGGAAAAGGCCGACAAGAAGCCGTCGGTGACCAAGGTTCAGATCGTCGTGGCCCATCCCGATCAGACCACAGATGCGTTCGATCCCCTGTCGACCTTGGCCGACGCGGTCTATTTCTCCCGCGACCTGATCTCTGAACCGGCCAATATTCTCTATCCCGAAGAGTTTGCGCGCCGGGTCAAGCGCTTGGAGGCCTTGGGCCTAGAGGTCGAGATCCTCGGCGAAAAGGAAATGGCCGTTCTGGGCATGGGCTCTTTGCTCGGCGTGGGGCAGGGCAGCCGCCGCGAAAGCCAGATGGCCGTCATCCAGTGGAAGGGTGCGCCAGAGTCCAAAGACAAGCCTCTGGCCTTTGTCGGCAAGGGCGTCTGTTTTGATACGGGCGGCATCTCGATCAAGCCTGCCGACGGTATGGAAGATATGAAGTGGGACATGGGCGGCGCCGCAGCAGTCGCAGGCCTAATGCACGCGCTGGCGGGGCGCAAGGCCAAGGTCAATGTGGTCGGCATATTGGGTCTGGTCGAGAATATGCCCGACGGCAATGCCCAGCGTCCGGGCGATGTGGTCACCTCCATGTCGGGTCAGACCATCGAGGTTATCAATACCGACGCCGAAGGCCGTCTCGTACTGGCCGATGCGCTCTGGTATTGCCAAAAGCGCTTTGAGCCCAAGTTCATGGTCGATCTGGCCACCTTGACCGGCGCGATCATCATCTCGCTTGGCCATGACTATGCAGGCCTGTTCTCCAACAATGACGCCCTATCAGACAATCTGCTCGCCGCCTCCAAGGCCTCGGGTGAGAACCTGTGGCGCCTGCCGTTGCCCGCCTCCTATGAGAAGCAGATCGACAGCATGATTGCCGATGTCAAAAATACCGGCGGTCGGCCAGCGGGCTCGATCACGGCGGCCCTGTTCCTTCAGCGCTTCGTTAATGGCCTGCCTTGGGCGCACCTCGACATCGCCGCCACCGCTTGGAAGAAGCCGTCTACCGATCCGACCATCCCTGAAGGGGCGACCGGCTTTGGCGTGCAACTGCTCGACCGCTTCGTCGCTGATCACTACGAGGCTTGAATATGAGCGCCGCCTGCGAGGTCTGGTTCTATCATCTAGAGCGCACGTCGCTGGACCATGCCTTGCCCGAACTGCTGGAAAAGACCTTGAAAAAGGGCTGGAAGGCGCGGGTGCGGGCGGGGTCGCAGGAGGGCGTAGATTTCTTTGACGACTGGCTATGGCGCTATCGCAATGAGGCCTTCCTGCCCCATGCCAAGGACGGCGAGCCCTTTGCCGAGCGCCAGCCGGTGCTGCTCGGCACCAATGAGAGCAATCTCAACGGTGCCGAGGCCCTGTTTCTAATCGATGGAGCCGAGCCCGGCGACGCCAGCGGTTATCAGCGCTGCATCGTGCTGTTTGATGGGCAAGATCAGGCCGCCGTGGCTCAGGCCCGGTCCCACTGGTCCAAATTTAAGGCGCAAGGCCTTGGCGTGTCCTATTGGCAGCAGGGGGCGGAGCGCGGTTGGGAAAAGAAGGCGTGAAGTGGGCCCTGTCATGGATGGCCTTGGCGCTGGTCCTGACCGCTTTGGCCGCCTGCGCGAACAGGCCTCCGCAATGGGCCGCGCCCGCGCCGACATTAGCGCCTGTTTCCGTGGCTAAGGCCGCGCCGGAACCGGGCAAGACTGACCTCTGCAATGCGCAGAGCCTGTCCTATCTGATCGGACGGCCGCGCACGGAGATCCCAATCCCTGTCGACCCGTCAACGCGCCAAGTGGTCTGTACCACCTGCATCGCGCCCGATGATCAGTCCGACACGCGCCAGCGCATCCTGTTTGACGCAGAAACCAGCCTGATTACCGCCGTCGGCTGCGGCTAGGTCCTACCAAGCATAGTTGAAGCTGATGCTGATCCGGTCAGTCTTGGCCGCGTTGGGCAGGACCTCGTGCCTGAGCCAGCTTTCCCACATCAGGATCGTCCCAGCCTCAGGGGCGAGGGCGATGAAGGTCTGAAGCTCGCGCGGGGCCTCGTCCAAGCGGGTCGGGGCCGCCATCATGCGCGATAGGCGAGGGTCTTCGAGGCGTAGCGCGCCCGCGCCGTCAGGGACCGAGACATAGACCGTGCCGCTAATCACGCTGTGCGGATGGATATGGCCCGAATGCATGCCGCCGGGCTTGAGAATATTGATCCACAGACTGTCCAGCTTCAAACGTCGTCCGCCGAGGTCCAGATGCAGATCCTTGGCGAAGGCCGCAGCATGTTTGTCGAGTTTGCGCTTGAGGTCATCGAACAGGCTGTCGCGTCGCGGCAGGTCGTCGAGCGAGGCATAGGACGTATAGCCCCGATAGCCCTTTTCCCGGCTCCAAGCCTGTCCGGCCTTATCCTGCTGAGCAATCTGGCGGCAAGCCTCCTCCAGATCGGTGACGAAGGCCTCTCCCGCTGCGAGGTCAGAGCGGTAGGTCTTGGTGACAAAGAGGGTTTCAAGCGTGCGCGTCATCCCTCGGCACTATGCTGTTGGGGCAGTTCTGTCCAGTGACAAGGCCCCCTCCGCCGTGTTCCCCGCGCAGGCGGGGATCCAGACCCTTTCGCTCCGGCGGATAGAGGCTCATTGCCTCTTTTGTTGCGCTGGGAACGTTGAAGAAAACAAACAAGGCCCTCACCCAACCCTCTCCCTCAGGGAGAGGGCTCTTTCGTTCTTAGCCCTCGCCCCCTTGGGGGAGAGGGTTGGGTGAGGGGGTTGCCTCCGCGCCCTAACAAACATGACACCCGCGTCACCTTTTTTCATCTCCCCGAACCGATAGGACTTGCTCAGGCCCTTGGTGCGGGTCAATTTGCAGCCAAACCGTTGGATCAAAGAAGGCCGCGCGTCATGGACCGTTACGACTACATCATCATCGGCGCAGGCTCGGCCGGTTGCGTGCTGGCCAATCGCCTGACGGCCGATGGCAAGACCACGGTTCTGCTGCTCGAGGCGGGTGGCAAGGACAATTCGATCCTGGTCAAGATGCCTGCCGGGGTCGGGGCACTGATCAAGGACAAGAATGCCTATAATTGGGGTTTCTGGACCGAGAGCGAACCGCACCTTGAGGATCGTAAGCTCTGGTGGCCGCGCGGCAAGGGCTGGGGCGGGTCGTCTTCGATCAATGGCATGATCTATATTCGCGGACATGCGCGGGACTATGACCAGTGGCGTCAGATGGGTCTGAGCGGCTGGTCCTATGCCGAGGTGCTGCCCTATTTCAAACGGTCCGAAACCCTCGATACAGGCGGGGATGACTATCATGGCGGCGAGGGGCCTCTGTTCGTCTCCCACGCCTCAACGCCAAACCCGATCTTCTCGACCTTCATCAAGGCGGGTGAGCAGGCGGGATATAAGGTCACAGCTGATTTTAATGGCTATCAACAAGAGGGTTTTGGTCCCTATCAGTTGACCATTAAGGACGGTGCGCGCTGGAGCGCGGCCAAGGGTTATCTGCATCCTATCAAAGACATACGCCATAATCTTACGACGCAGATTGATGCGCGAACGACACGCATCCTGATCGAAGATGGCCGCGCCGTCGGGGTTGAATATGCCCAAGGCAAGAAGGCAAAGCGGACCAGCGTCTATGCCAAGTCTGAGGTTCTGCTCTGTGCCGGCGCTGTCCAGTCGCCCCACATCCTACAACTGTCTGGCATTGGGGATCCAGAGGCCTTGGCCAAGGTCGGTATGCCGGTCGTCCACGCTCTGCCGGGTGTTGGCAAGAATCTGCAGGACCATCTGGACGTTATTGTCTCTTGGGAATGCACCCAGCCGATCACCGCCTTTAGCTATAATCAGGGCATCAACAAGCTGATTACCGGCATCAACTATCTGCTGCGCGGGCAAGGGCCGGGCCGTCAGAACTTCCTCGAGTCCGGGGCTTTCTTGAAGTCACGCCCGGACCTCGATCGCCCAGACCTGCAACTCCACTTCCTGATCGCCATCATGAAGGAGCACGGCAAGGTCATTATCGAGAAGGACGGTTTCTCGGCGCACATCTGCCAGCTTCGTCCCGAAAGCCGCGGTGAGGTGACGCTAAAGTCTTTGGACCCGTTTGATGATCCCGCCATCTTGGCCAACTATCTGGCCACCGACGAAGACCGCCGGGCCTTGCGTGAAGGGGTGCGGATGATCCGAGCGGTGGTGGCCCAATCGGCCTTTGACGCGCTGCGCGGTGCAGAGTTCCAGCCGGGCGCCGACGTGCAAACCGACGAGCAACTGGATGCGTGGATTAGGCAAACAGCCGAGACCATCTATCACCCCGTCGGCACCTGCCGTATGGGCCCTGCTGGCGACGAGATGGCGGTGGTCGATGAGACCCTCTGTGTCCATGGCCTGAAGGGTCTGCGCGTTGTCGACGCCTCGGTCATGCCGACCTTGGTGGGGGGCAATACCAATGCCCCGACCATCATGATTGCCGAAAAGGCCGCTGACATGATCTTGGGCCGCGCACCGCTCGCGCCTGATGATGCGCCCGTCTATGAGGGGGCAGCGGCTTAGAACTAGTAAGGCCCTCACCCAACCCTCTCCCTCAGGGAGAGGGCTGGGTGAAGCGGGTGTCTCAGTCATCCTCATCCTGAGCCTGTCGAAGGACGAGGATGTGTTCGACAGTTAGAGCTGCCGCCGATGCTTCGACAGGTTCAGCATGAGGATGACCTTAGTGTCTTCGCGCCTACCGAACGACGGCGTTCGCACTCAGATAGGCGTCCACCGCTTGGGCGCATTCACGGCCTTCGCGGATGGCCCAGACGACCAAAGACTGACCCCGGCGCATATCACCGCAGGCAAAGATGCGCTCTTGCGAGGTGCGGTGGTCCTTGATCTCAGCCTTCACGGCGCCGCGCGGTCCGATCTCGACGCCAGACTGTTCCAACAGGCCTTCGGTGCGAGGACCGAGGAAGCCCATGGCCAGAAGGACCATGTCGGCCTTGATCTGGAAGGTGCTGTCCGGAACCTCTTGCATCGACATCTGGCCATTGGCACCCGCCGCCCATTCGGCCCGGACGCACTCAATAGCTTCGACCTTACCGTTGGAACCGATGACGCGCTTGGTCAGGACCGAGAAGTCGCGCTCGCAGCCCTCTTCTTGCGACGAGGATGTGCGCATCTTCAGCGGCCAATCGGGCCAGGTCATGGCCTTGTTCTCGCGCGCAGGCGGCTGAGGCATGACTTCAAGCTGGGTTACGGCCGCAGCGCCCTGACGGTTAGACGTGCCGATACAGTCTGAGCCGGTATCGCCGCCGCCAATGACGACAATATGCTTGCCCTTGGCAGACAAGGTGCCCTTGGGCGCGGCAACGGTCTCCTCGTCCCCGGCCACGCGGCGGTTCTGTTGGCCGAGGAAGTCCATGGCGAAATGCACGCCTTCGAGTTCGCGGCCTGGAACCTCAAGGTCGCGGGGCCACTCGGCACCGCCCGCCAGAACCAGCAGATCATAATCGTCGAGCAGCCGCTGAACGGAAATATCGACACCGACCTCGATCCCGGTACGGAAGATCACGCCTTCGCCCTGCATCTGGGTGACGCGGCGGTCGATCAGGTGCTTTTCCATCTTAAAGTCAGGAATGCCATAACGTAGCAACCCGCCGACCCGGTCGTTCTTTTCGAACACAGTGGGGTTGTGACCCATGCGCGCCAGCTCTTGGGCGCAGGCCAGACCCGCAGGGCCCGAACCAACCACGGCAACGCGCTTGCCGGTGCCACGCTCCGACAGTTGCGGCTTGATCCATCCCTCGTCCCATCCGCGGTCAACGATCGCGCATTCGATGGTCTTGATGGTGACTGGCGTGTCCTGAATGTTCAGGGTGCAGGCCGCCTCGCAGGGCGCTGGGCACACCCGTCCAGTGAACTCTGGGAAGTTGTTGGTGGAGTGCAGGGTCTCCAGCGCCTTGGCCCAATCGTCGCGATAGACCAGATCGTTCCAATCGGGGATCAGGTTATTGACCGGGCAACCGGTGTGACAGAACGGAATGCCGCAATCCATGCACCGCGAGGCCTGCTGACCGATTTCGGTCGGGGCCAGAGGCTGCACAAATTCCTGCCACGTCTTCAAACGCTCTTGCGGCGCGACGTAGGAACGGTCGCGGCGGCTGATCTCTAGAAACCCTGTGGGCTTACCCATGATCTTATCTCTCTCGAACGAACGGACTATTCGGCGGCGACGGCAGCGGCCAAGGCGGCCTGCTGGTCCATCAAGGCCCGGCGATAGTCTTTTGGCATGACCTTGACGAACTGGGTGACCGAGGTCTCCCAGCTATCGAGGATGTGGCGGGCCCGAGCGCTGCCGGTGTGGGCAAGGTGCTGTTCGATCAACCGGCGCAGGCGCTCATTGTCGAACCGCAGCATGTCGGCCAAGCCATTGTCATTGGCGCTGTCTTCAAGGCTTGAGGCCTCAAGCGGCTCCAGATCGACCATTGCGCGGTTGCACAGGGCCTCAAAAGTGCCCTCAGGATTATAGACATAGGCCACGCCGCCAGACATGCCCGCAGCGAAGTTACGGCCCGTGGCCCCCAGAACCGCGACAACGCCGCCGGTCATATATTCGCAGGCATGGTCGCCCGTGCCCTCGACCACAGCCGTGGCACCGGAGTTGCGAACCGCAAAGCGCTCACCCGCGACGCCCGAGAAGTAGGCTTGACCGGCAATGGCGCCATAGAGCACCGTATTGCCCACAATGATGTTCTGGGTCGGATCGCGGTTCAGGTCGGCGGGCTGGCGCACAATGACGCGGCCACCAGACAGGCCCTTGCCGACATAGTCATTGCCGTCGCCGATGAGGGTCAGGCTGATGCCTTGCGCCAAGAAGGCCCCAAAGCTCTGCCCGGCCGTACCCGTCAAGGTAATGCCGATCGTGTCGGTCGGAAGGCCTGCATGGCCATATTTGCGCGCGAGGGCGCCGGACAGCATGGCCCCGACGCTTCGATTGACGTTGCAGACGGTGGAGTTGATCGTCACAGGCGTTCCGTGCTCCAGCGCGGGCTGGGCGGCAGCGATCAGACTGTGATCCAAGGCCTTTTCCAGCCCGTGATCTTGACGCTCATTGTTCCAGCGCGGCAGGTCGGCCGGGATATCGGGCATGTAGAGCAGCTTGCTCAGATCAACGCCCTTGGCCTTCCACTGTTCAACGACAGGGCGGGCATGGAGCAGTTCGACCCGGCCAATCATCTCATTCATGGTGCGGATGCCGAGCTGGGCCATGATGGCGCGCAGCTCTTCGGCCACGAAGAAGAAATAGTTGATCAGGTGCTCGGGCTGGCCGGTGAAGCGCGCGCGCAGCACGGGGTCTTGGGTCGCAACCCCAACCGGGCAGGTGTTCAGGTGACACTTGCGCATCATGATACAGCCCGCCGCGATCAGCGGTGCGGTGGCAAAGCCGAACTCGTCAGCGCCGAGCAAAGCCGCGACCGCGACGTCCCGACCTGTGCGAAGGCCGCCGTCAGCCTGAACCGCGATCCGGCCGCGAAGGCCATTGAGCAGTAGGGTTTGCTGGGTTTCGGCGAGGCCGATTTCCCAAGGCGATCCGGCATGGGTCAGAGAGGTGAGGGGCGAGGCCCCCGTGCCGCCTTCAAAGCCGGAAATGGTCACGTGATCGGCGCGAGACTTGCTCACGCCCGCCGCGACCGTTCCGACGCCGACTTCCGACACCAGCTTGACCGAAATACGCGCGCCCGAATTGACGTTCTTCAGGTCGTGGATCAGTTGAGCCAGATCTTCGATGGAATAGATATCGTGGTGCGGCGGTGGGCTGATCAGGCCCACGCCCGGGGTCGAGTGACGGACCTTGGCAATATTGGCATCGACCTTGTGACCGGGCAGTTGTCCGCCTTCACCGGGTTTTGCGCCCTGGGCCATCTTGATCTGGATATCGTCGGCATTGACCAGATATTCCGCCGTGACGCCAAAGCGGCCGGAAGCGACCTGCTTGATCGCCGAGCGCATGGAATCGCCATTGGGCAGGCGAACGAACCGGTCAGATTCTTCGCCGCCCTCGCCGGTGTTCGAGCGCGCGCCGATCCGGTTCATGGCCACGGCCAAGGTCGTGTGGGCCTCGCGGCTGATCGAGCCAAAGCTCATAGCGCCGGTCGCGAAACGCTTGACGATTTCCGCCGCCGGTTCGACCTCGTCGATGGACAGGGGCGTGTCAGCGAACTTGAACTCCATCAGACCGCGAATGGTCAAAAGGCGCCTGTTCTGCTCGTTGATGCTGGCAGCAAAGGCAGCATATTCGTCGGGCAGATTGCCCCGCACCGCATGTTGCAGCTTGGACACTGATTCAGGGTTCCAAGCATGTTCCTCGCCGCGAATACGTAAGGCATAGGCTCCGCCGACATCCAGCGCATCGCGATAGATCGGCGTATCAGCATAGGCATCGCGGTGACGGCGCACGGTCTCTTCGGCGACTTCCAGCAGGCCAACACCTTCAATCATGGTGGCGGTGCCGGTGAAGTACTTCTCGATCAGGGCTGTCGACAGGCCGACCGCGTCAAAGATCTGAGCCCCGCAATAGGACTGGTAGGTCGAGATGCCCATCTTGGACATGACCTTGAGCACGCCCTTACCGATGGCCTTGATATAGTTCTTCTGAACCTCATCGGCGCTCAGGCTCATGCCGGACTTTACGCGGATCGCTTCGAGGGTTTCGAAGGCCAAATAGGGGTTGACCGCTTCGGCACCATAGCCTGCCAGAACGCAGAAATGGTGGACCTCGCGCGCTTCACCCGTCTCGATGACCAGGCCGGTCTGCATGCGCAGGCCTTGGCGGATCAGGTGGTGGTGCACGGCGGCTGTGGCCAGAGCGGCTGGGATGGCGATGCGGTCAGGGCCGACAGCCCGGTCCGAAAGGATCAGGATGTTGCTGTCGGCCAGCACGGCCTCGGTGGCGGCCCAGCACATCTTTTCGATGGCCGATTCCAAGCCCTCAGCGCCGTCGCTGGCGGCCCAGGTGGTGTCGATGGTCGCGGTACGGAAGGCACCGTCCAGCAGTTCAGAGATGGCGCGGATCTTGTCCAACTTGGCATTGGTCAGGACGGGCTGAGCCACTTCCAAGCGCTTATGGGTACCAGCATGGTGACCCAAAAGGTTCGGGCGCGGTCCAATCATCGAGACCAGCGACATGACCAGTTCCTCACGGATCGGGTCGATGGGCGGGTTGGTGACCTGCGCGAAATTCTGCTTGAAATAGTCGTAGAGCAGCTTGGAGCGTTCCGACAGAACCGCAATCGGCGTATCCGCACCCATGGACCCGATGGGGTCCTCGGCCGTCGTCGCCATCGGGGCGAGGAAGAACTTCAGGTCCTCTTGCGTATAGCCAAAGGCCTGCTGACGATCGAGCAGGGTCTGGGGATCGCCCTCGCCATAGGTTTCTTCGAGCGTCATGGGCAGCTCTTCCAGCTTGAACTGGGTTTCGCTGAGCCATTCGTCATAGGGCTGGGCTTC
Source organism: Caulobacteraceae bacterium (assembly GCA_947447115.1). Lineage (GTDB taxonomy): Bacteria > Pseudomonadota > Alphaproteobacteria > Caulobacterales > Caulobacteraceae > CAISGS01. The sequence continues at coordinate 3,044 of CANFKD010000049.1, read as the reverse complement.
GGCTAGGGTGCGCTTGATCTCGCTATCTTCGATGATCTTGCCCAGTTCCAGGTCGATCAGCAGCATCTTGCCGGGCTGGAGGCGCCACTTGCGGGTGATGCGCTCTTCAGGAATCGGCAGGACGCCCGATTCTGAAGCCATGATCACATGGTCATCGTCGGTCAGGATGAAGCGGGCAGGGCGCAGGCCGTTACGGTCCAGCGTGGCACCGACCTGACGACCATCGGTGAAGGCAATGGCGGCCGGACCGTCCCATGGCTCCATCAGGGCGGCATAATATTCGTAGAAGGCCTTGCGCTTGGGATCCATCTGTTGATTGCCGGACCAGGCTTCTGGGATCAGCATCATCATGGCATGGGCGAGCGGATAGCCACCGGCCAGCAGCAGTTCCAAAGCATTGTCGAGGCAAGCCGTGTCGGACTGGCCGTGTGGGATCAGCGGCCACATCTTGTCGAGGTCAGGACCGAGCAGCGGCGATTCCAGCGTGCGACGGCGGGCATTCATCCAGTTGACGTTGCCGCGAACCGTGTTGATCTCGCCATTGTGGGCGATGAAACGGTAGGGGTGGGCCAGCTTCCAGGACGGGAAGGTGTTGGTCGAGAACCGCTGGTGCACCATGGCCACGGCCGACTGGGTCAGGGGGTTTTGCAGGTCGAGATAGAAGGTCCCCACCTGACCAGCCAGCAACAGGCCCTTATAGACCACCGTCCGGGTCGAGAAGGACGGCATATAGAAGTCGGTTAGGGTCGGCAGGTCGCGCTTGCTCGCCTGATCGGCCAGCGGATTTTGCGTCTGCTTACGGATGGTCAGCAGCTTGCGCTCAAAGGCATCCTGATCCTTGGTCTTCTCACCGCGCACGACGATGGCCTGACGGATCACGGGCATTTCAGCCAGTACAGCGGTGCCGAGCACAGAGGTGTCAACCGGCACATCGCGCCAGCCGAGCAGGGACTGACCCTCGACGCGAATGAAGTGCTCGAACTGGCTCGTCGCCATTTCACGGGCTTCGGCATCGCGCGGCAGAAAACACATGGCCACGGCATAGTCACCGACGGCGGGCAGGGTGAGATTCTGCCCCTTGGCCCAATCGCGCAGCAAGGCGTCGGGAATCTGAATCAAACAGCCAGCGCCATCGCCCACCATCGGATCAGCGCCTACGGCGCCGCGATGGTCGATATTGATCAGAATCTGCAAGCCCTGTTTGACGATATCGTGGGTCTTTAACCCTTTGATATTGGCAATGAATCCAACGCCACAAGCATCGTGCTCGTTGCGGGGGTCGTATAGGCCTTGCTTGATCGGCGAACGCATCGCGGAACCCTCAAATATCATTCTCCCCAAGCGCGGGCGCGCAGGGCGGAGTGTTTTTGCCGAAAACTTCACTCATGTCGATCCTTAGGCGATGGATCGACAAGATTCATTGCTTAATTGGATTTTTAAAACCCTTTTTCCATGGGCAAAAATGGGCTTTGCACAGCCATGGGGCAGGGGCGCCAAGCGGTGAGCCGCGTCCGTCTTACGATTGGTTACATGGTTTGTCTGGCCATCTACCCCCGAATTGACCTATCGCCCAGATGATCAAACCGTCCTTACGCCAATCCGCAGGACCCGCATGACCATTGCCTTCATCGACCTCGCCGCCCAACAGAGCCGTATCAAGCCAGCGCTAGACGCCGCCATTGCGCGGGTCTTAGCGCACGGGGCCTATGTGATGGGCCCAGAGGTTGGCGCTCTTGAGCGCGCCTTGGCCGAGTTCTCGGGTGCCAAGTTTGGCGTGTCTTGCGCCAATGGCACAGACGCGATCGCCCTGCCGCTGATGGCGTGGGACATAGGGGCTGGAGACGCGGTCTTCTGTCCGAGCTTTACCTTTGCCGCCACGGCAGAAGTCGTGCCCTGGACCTTGGCTGAGCCAGTCTTTGTCGACATCTTGCCCGACACCTACAATCTTGATCCGCAAAAGCTCGAAGCCGCCATTGTCGCGGTGAAGGCTGAGGGGCGCCTGACGCCCAAGGCGGTGATCGCCGTTGATCTGTTTGGCCAGCCCGCCGACTATCCTGCCATTTCAACCATCTGTCAGCGCCATGGCTTAAAGCTCATCGCCGACAGTGCCCAAGGCTTTGGCTGCACGCTGAACGGCCAACATCCTGGGCATTGGGCCGATGTAACCACCACCAGCTTTTTCCCAGCCAAGCCTCTGGGCTGTTATGGCGACGGCGGCGCGGTCTTGACTGATGATGCAGACTTGGCCGAGCGGATGGACAGTCTGCGTGTCCACGGCAAGGCGGTGAAGAGCGATATTGCCGGGCGCACCTTTGACCATGACCCGAAATATCTGAACATGCGCATCGGTATGAACAGCCGTCTCGACACGATCCAGGCTGCGATCCTTATCGAGAAGCTGAGCCTGTTTGCCGAGGAGATCGTTCTGCGCAACCAAGTGGCGGATCGCTATGCCGCCGGTTTTGCCGGAAGTGCCGCCAAGGCACCGAGCGTCATCGACGGCGGCGTCTCGACCTGGGCGCAATATACGATTGAGCATCCGGACCGGGACGGTCTGGCCGCCCATCTGAAGAGCCAATCGATCCCGTCTGCCGTCTATTATCCTGTGCCCATGCATATGCAGTCGGCCTACAGCCATTACCCCCAAGGGGCAGGTGGTTTGCCGGTGACGGAGGCCAAGGCCGGCAAGGTTATCAGCCTTCCCATGCACCCCTATCTGGACGCAGCCACCCAAGATCAGATCATTGAAGCGGTGCGCGGCTTTAACGGTTAAGGGGACTGCATTCTGCTGCATCGCAGCAAAGCCTTGACTTTCAAGGCGAACTGACCGACAAGCCGCTCGCAAGCTCGAGATGGCTTGATATACGGTGCTCCAGCCGCGTGAGGGGACGGTCCTTTGTCCCAGCCTGTCGAGCGCCTGCGAATTTTCGCATAGATCGCCCAGGCCACGCGGGGCGCTTTCATAGATAAGCCTCGCGGCATCGCGCGGTCGGTCCGAGAGTCTCGGCCCCGCGCGACGATCGCTGTTTGAAAGAGAAGTCCTC
>CANFKD010000048.1 GCA_947447115.1 Caulobacteraceae bacterium | reverse complement strand
TTTGTCCCAGCCTGTCGAGCGCCTGCGAATTTTCGCATAGATCGCCCAGGCCACGCGGGGCGCTTTCATAGATAAGCCTCGCGGCATCGCGCGGTCGGTCCGAGAGTCTCGGCCCCGCGCGACGATCGCTGTTTGAAAGAGAAGTCCTCTGTGACTCAATTTACCGATCTACGTCTGAACCCGCTGCTGCTTAAGGCGCTGGCGGCAGAAGGCTATGAGACCCCTACGCCCATCCAAGCCCAAGCTATTCCGCCCGTTCTCGAAGGCCGCGACCTGTTGGGTATTGCCCAGACCGGTACTGGTAAGACCGCCGCCTTCGCCCTGCCGATCCTGCATCGCCTCGCCGCCGACAAGAAGGCCGCGCCGCGCCGGGGCTGCCGCTGTTTGGTCCTGTCGCCCACCCGCGAACTGGCCACTCAGATTGCCGAGAGCTTCCGCTCCTATGGCCGCCATATGGGCATGAGCGTTGCCGTGATCTTCGGCGGTGCCAAATATGGCCCGCAGATCAAGGCCCTGACCACGGGCATCGACATTCTGGTCGCAACCCCTGGCCGTCTGATGGATCACATGGCCGAGCGTACGGCGGATCTGTCGGCCTGCGAAATCCTCGTGCTCGATGAAGCCGACCAGATGCTCGACCTCGGCTTTGTGGTGCCGATCCGCAAGATCGTCGCGACCATGAGCAAGAAGCGTCAAAACCTGTTCTTCTCGGCCACCATGCCCACCGAAATCAGCCGCTTGGCCGGTGAAATGCTGGTGGATCCGGTCAAGGTCGCCGTCACCCCCGGCGCGACCACGGTTGAGCGGATCGATCAAAAGCTGATCTTCATCGAGGCACCGCGCAAGCGCGCCCTGCTGGCCGATCTGTTCTCTGACCCTGCCTTCTCACGCACCATCGTCTTTACCCGCACCAAGCGCGGCGCAGATCGTGTGGCGCAATATATGGAAGCGGTCGGCGTCACGGCTGCGGCCATCCATGGTGACAAGAGCCAAGGCCAGCGGGAACGCGCTTTGGCCGCCTTTAAGGCTGGCAAGGTCCGCGCCTTGATTGCGACCGATATCGCAGCGCGCGGCATCGATATTGATGCCGTCTCGCATGTGATCAATTACGAACTGCCGCAGGTCCCAGAGGCCTATGTGCACCGTATTGGACGCACCGCCCGCGCTGGTGCCGATGGTTCGGCCATCAGCTTCTGCGCCGATGATGAGCGCGGCCTGCTGCGTGATATTCAACGCACCACGCGCCAGACCATTCCTGCGATCGATCGCCGGGGTGACAAGGTTCTGGGTGAAATTGCTGCCCGTACCGTGTCCCTTCCGGTCCCTGAACAGAGCTTGGCTCAGCCCAAGTCCCGTGAAGGCCGTGATGGCGGTCGTCCTCAGCGTCGCGGCGGCCCAGGTGGCGGCGGTGGTAATGGCGGCGGTGGTCGTGGTCGCTCTGGCGGCGGTGGCGGTCAACGCCAAGGCCAAGGCGGCCAGCGTCAAGGCGCAGCCAAGCCTGCAGCGGCCTCTTCGGCACAGCGCTGGAGCCCTGTGGATTAAAGCCTCTAACCTATAACCCTCCTCGTGCTTCGACAGGCTCAGCATGAGGAGGACTGATAGTGGTTCGATTACCTCATCCTCATCCTGAGCCTGTCGAAGGATGGGGAGGGGCTTCGCTCTAAGACCCTAGGATCCAGCCCTCTTCGGTTTGGGCAATCTGCAGGCTCGCCTCGTCCACGCCCTTGGGCGCGGCAAAGAGTTCGCCAAATTTTCCGGCCTCATCTAGCTTTGCAAACTGTTCGGCGAGGGCGCGAAGCTGGGCGATGGCCTTGGCCTCTCCCGGCGCGGGGTTAGCCTTGGCGGCCATAGGATCAACCTCTGCAACGACCAGATCAACGCCGTCCAGTTCTGCCGGGGTGAGCGTTTGCCAGCCGGTTTCGAGCGGCCAGATCTTCATCGCATCGGCCTTGGCCGCCTTCAGACGGCTCACCGCAGGGATGCCAAGGATGGTCTGCCCGCCGATCGAGCCCGCATAATAGAGTTTCCAGATCGAACGACCCGTCTTTGCCGCAATGTCCGTGAGGCGCATCTCTGGAAGGTCGCTCTCGCCATGGTCGCGGGTCTTTTTGGGCTGCAGGGTCGTGAGCGTATCGCGCGGCGCACAGCCCCAGAACGGGAACGGCCCATCGGTGACCCGGCGATTGATCTCCGCAGCAACGCCAAAGCGGTTGTTGGTATTGTCCACCTTGTCCTTGACCATCTTATCGAGCCAATTCCAAACAGCGCGCCAGTGCGGCTCTGTGGTCAGCTTGAGGGCCGGGGCCAATCCCGTCGGGAAGCCGAGCGGGAAGTCAAAGCCGATAAAGGCTTTTTCATTTCGCTTTTTGAGATCATCGAGGATCAGACCTAGCCGCTTTTCAGCCTCGGCCCGGGTGGTCCTGGTGAAAGAGTCAAAAGCCAGCCGAAAGCGAACATCGCGCTTTAAGACGCCAATCGACACACAGTCGGTCCCGGTCGCGGCCTTCGAGGCGGCGCTCCAGTCAACAATCACATAGGCACTAAAAAGCCGGGACACCGATAACTCCCAAAAGGTCGGCAAGAAGGGACAGGCGGGGCTTTAGCCGATCCACGAGATGAAGGGAAATGTTCGTCTTTGCTAAAGCTCGCCCTTTTGATCAGGACAAGACTGCAGCGTCACACTGAGCCTATTTTAGGCCGCTTATGTGCTCTCCAAAGGTCGCGGTGCAGGCTCGCGGTCACGCGAGGACATCAGGACCCATCCATTCGGGCGCAGGATCTCAAGGGGGTTAAAGCGGGCCTTGTAGGCCATCTTGTCGCTGCCCTTGACCCAATAGCCCAAATAGACCTTCGGAATGTCTCGGCTGAGGGCCTGTTGGACGTGATCTAGGATGATCAAGGAGCCGAGGCTGCGCTTTACCGCCTCAGGATTATAGAAGCTGTAGACCAAGGATAGCCCGTCAGACAGTTGGTCCACGAGCGCGCAGGCGATTAACGCCCCGTCACCGTGGCCTTCGGGTGCAAGCCGATATTCAACCATGTGCGTGCGAACGCTGGTATCTTCGACCATGGCGACGAAGTCTGGCCAGGTCATATCGGCCATGCCGCCTTCGGAATGGCGATGGGACAGGTAGCGCCGCAAGAGCTCAAACTGCTCCATGGTCGCAGCAGCCTTGACCTGATGGCGAACCAGATCTTGGTTGCGGTCCAGAACGCGCCGCTCAGAGCGAGAAAAGACATAATCAGCAACGGGGATGCGTGCGGATACGCAGGCATCACAGCCCTCACAGGCGGGACGGTAGGCGATATTCTGTGACCGACGAAAGCCGATCTGAGTGAGGGTATCATTGACGGTTGGACCATCAGCCATAGGCAGGTGCGCGAACACCTTGCGCTCCACCTTTTCAGGCAGATAGGGGCAAGGCGCCGGTGCGGTTAAAAAGAACCGAAGCTGGCGAGAGGCAAAATGGTGCGTCACTGAACGATGGTGTCCTAGGCCCAACCCGAGAGGCAGATCCTATTAGGCCAAATCCTGAACGACTACGCAACCAAAAGGGTCTAGTTGGCGCGCAAATATCGGGACGTTAGATGCCGGTATCCGGGGGCAGGACCGGAGCTTCGCGCAGCAAGGTTATGGAAATGCGCCGATTGCCGGCCAAGGTCGGATCGTCTGGGAACAGGGGTTCGGAATTGGCCTTGCCGGTGACCTGAGCCACACGGTCCATATCCATCCCAAACTGTTGCATCACTTTGCGCGCGCCATCTGCACGTCCAGCAGAAAGGCTCCAGTCGCCGTCACCAGCCCCTACGCCCGCATCGGAGGCGTTGGTATGTCCCGCGACAATGACGCGGTTGGGCAGTTGGTCGACAATCTTGGTCACGGCGCGCAGAAGCACCCGTGCGCGCTCATTAGGCTTGGTAGAGCCATTTTCGAACATTGACCGGCCTTCTTGGTCAACGAGCTGGATGCGGAGGCCCTCAGGCGTCTGGTCGACAATCACCTGTTTGGACAGTTCAGCCAGTTCCGGCATGGATTGCATGGCTTGGCGCAAGGACAGGGCTGCGCTCTGGAATGAGGCCTGCTCTGCAGCTTGAGCTGCCTTAGCCTCTGACGCTTGGGCCGATTTGGACGAGGCAGATTCGGGATTACTGTCAGTGCTTTCGCTCTGTGGCGCGGCGTTTTGCACGACGCGAGCAGAACCATCCGCCTTGGCACCGTCTTTGCCCAGAGACGTACCGCCGAGGATCCCGCCACTACCGCTGTTGGATTGAGAGACGCTGGCAGGCGCAAAATAGTCAGCGATGCCCAGTTTCTGTTCTGGCGAAGTGGTGTTGATCAGCCACATGAGCAGGAAGAAGGCCATCATTGCGGTCACGAAGTCAGCATAGGCGACTTTCCACGCGCCACCATGGTGGCCGCCGCCGACCACCTTCTTGACCTTTTTGATCATGACTGCGGATTCTTTAGCCGCCATGGATGGTCTCTCGCCCGTAAAACTCTATTTCACCGCTTCAGATATCATAGGGACGTTAAGATGGGGTTGCGGTTCGCGGCGGTTCCGGGCAAATCCCGATAAACAGGAATTTCAATTGATCATGGACGAAACGACCCGATATCGCCGGGCCCTAGGAACCTACGCCACCGGTGTCGCTGTCGTGACCATTGCCGCTGAGCCGAACGACTCCGAAGTGGTTGCCTTGGGCATGACCATCAACTCCTTTGTGTCGGTCTCGCTCGAGCCGCGCCTGATCCTTTGGTGTGTTGACGACGCGTCGGAGCGTGGCAAGCTTTTTGCCGCCGCAGATCATTTTGCAATCAATGTGGTTAGCGAGGCCCAGCGCGGCTTGGCCGACCGCTGCGCGCGGCGTGATAGCTATCGACTGACCGAGAGCGACGTTCAGGCTGGACCTAGCGTGGGATCAGCGCCCGTCGTTCGCGGTGGTTTGGCGCGTCTGTCATGCCGGGTGCATGAGCGCCATCAGATGGGCGATCATTTGGTCATTGTTGGCGAGGTCATTGATTTTGAGGCCCTGGAGGGCGAAGGTCTAACCTACTTCCGTGGCCGCTATGGCCGGATCGAAGCCTCTTGAGGATCAGCCTATGCGCGTTGCTTTCATAGGACTTGGCGTCATGGGCTTTCCTATGGCGGGGCATCTGGCCAAGGCTGACCATGAGGTGCGGGTGTTTAATCGCTCAGCCGCAAAGGCTCAGGCTTGGGCGGCAGACTATGAGGGTTACGCCTTCGGGACGGCTTCTGAGGCGGCTCAAGACTGCGAACTTGTCGCCCTCTGTGTCGGTAATGACGCGGATGTGCGCAGTGTCGTGACCGCGATCTTGCCGTCTTTAGCTGCGAACGGATTGATCGTTGACCACACGACCACCTCTGCCAAGGTCGCTAAGGAGATGGCGCTTTTGGCGGCTCAGTCCGGCAAGAGCTTTCTGGATGCGCCCGTGTCGGGTGGCCAGGCCGGTGCCGTCAACGGGGCTTTGACCATCATGGTGGGCGGCGATCTGGCGGCCTATGACCGGGCTGTGCCGGTGATCAGTGCCTATGCCAAGGCTGTGCGCCGCATGGGTGAGGCGGGAAGCGGCCAGTTGGCCAAGATGGTCAATCAGATCTGTATCGCTGGCGTGGTTCAAGGTCTCGCCGAGGCGGTTCATTTTGCCAAAAATGCCGGTCTCGATACGGACGAGGTCTTGGCCGCCATCAGTCAGGGCGCGGCCCAGTCTTGGCAGATGGACAATCGTTGGAAGACCATGGCCGAGGGCAAGTTCGACTTTGGCTTTGCGGTCGATTGGATGCGCAAGGACCTTGGTCTCGTGCTCGACGAGGCGCGGACCAATGGTTCGCACCTGGCCGTGACCGCCTTGGTTGACCAGTTCTACTCCGAAATCCAAGCCATGGGCGGCCAACGCTGGGACACGTCTAGCCTCGCTGCGCGGTTGGAGCGGTAGGCTTCTTTAGGGGTGCAAAACAAGGCCCCCTTCGTCGCTTCGCGACACTTCCCCCAGAGGGGGGAAGATCTAGAACCCTAAAATCTTCCCCCTCTGGGGGAAGTACCCGCGCAGCGGGGGTAGGAGGTTTAACCCGACCTTAAAGCCACAATCGGGCCCCAAGTCAGGCGATGGGCCGAACAGGGCCCCAGCGTCCTAAGCGCCGCCGCGTGGGTTGGGACGCCATAGCCCTTGTGCGCAGCAAACCCATAGCCGGGATATTGGGCTTCCAGCGCCACCATCACTCGGTCTCGGGCGACCTTGGCCAAGATTGAGGCGGCGGCGATGGACAGAGACCGACCATCACCCTTGACGACCGTGCGAAGGGGGCAAGGCAGGCCAAAGGGGTAGTTGCCATCAACCAGCGCGAAGGCTGGCGGCATCGACAGGCCCTCGACGGCGCGGCGCATCGCCAATCCCGTGGCCTGAAGGATGTTGAGGTCGCAGATCTCCTCGGGCGAGGCGTGGCCGACGCCCCAAGCCAAGGCCTTGGCCTTGATCTCGATCTCTAATCGGTCGCGGGTCTTTTCACTGAGCTTTTTGGAGTCGTTCAGACCGACCGGCAGGTCGTCAATATTGAGGATCACCGCCGCAGCCGTCACCGGTCCTGCCCAGGGTCCGCGCCCGGCTTCGTCAATGCCGCAGACCGGAGAGGGGCAATCGGCCTCGAAGGACCAGTCCGGTCCGCTCACCGTGTGGGCCTACCCAGCGCGAGGCCCTTTACATGGCCGTGGCAAGGACAGTGGACCATGTGGTCATTGACCATCCCGACCGCCTGCATGAAGGCATAGACGATCACCGGCCCGCAATATTTGAAGCCCTTGGCCTTGAGCGCCTTGGCCATTTCGGCGGCCAGAGGGGTCTGGGCGGGGACCTCTGACATGGCGGTAAAGTTGTTCTGGATCGGGGCGCCGCCGATCATGTCCCAGAGGAAAGTCGAAAAGTCCTCGCCGCGCTCTTGCATATTCAGATAGATCCTCGCCCCGGCGATGGCCGCATCGATCTTGCCGTTGGAGCGGATAATGCCCGCATCGGCCATCAGGCGGGCGCGGTCCTCGTCGCCAAATCGTGCGACGATCTCGGGGTCGAAATTGGCGAAGGCGACGCGGAAATTGTCACGTTTGCGTAGGATCGTGATCCAAGCCAGCCCGGCCTGAAACCCATCCAGTACCAGCTTTTCCCAAAGGGCGCGGCTGTCATATTCCGGCACACCCCATTCATGGTCGTGATAGGCCTCATAGACCGGATCACCGTTCATGCCGCGCCAGGTGCAACGGTTCGAAAAATCGATAGGGCTCATGGCTCAGGGTCTCCTGCCGCCGGTGGTTCCATCCAGCTTGGCCAGTCAATTTGGATGGGGCGTCCATCGATCGTCAGCGTTCCTGCCATCCGGTCGAGCCTCATCGACGCCATGGCTCGCCCGTCTTGACCGCTGAGAACCTGCCCTGCGCGCAGATCACCCTTTAGAATTTCCGCGCCGAAAGCGGGCAGCGGGGCATCAAAATGGATGGGCAGCATCCGCGTCTTGATTGTGCCGCGCCGCTTCATGCGCGAGGTGGTTTCCTGACCGACGAAACAGCCCTTCTTGAAGTCGATGCCGTTGAGGAGGTCGAAATTGGCCTCGATGGGATAGGTGGTGTCCGACGGGGCGTCATTGGCGGGGTCGGGAACGCCGAGGGCCAGGCGGTGCGCCTGATAGTCAGCCTCGGTAACCTCCATGGCACCTCCCGGCAGCGCGGCACCGTAGCCTCGCAAGCCAAGCGCACCAAGGCGCGGGTCAGTCAAGAACCCTTCGGCAAGGTCGGTCTCCCAAAGGGCGCTGACGGTGAGCGGGCTGGGGCTAATGGTGACTTTGGCGCGCAGCCGGTAGAGGGTCAGGCGCTGGATGAGCGCGTCGCGATGGACGGCGGCTACATCAAGCCAGCACCCCGTTTCTCCGGCCAGAATGAACAGGTCGTAGAGCAACCGCCCCTGCGGCGTCAAAAGCCCGCCAAAGCGAATTGTGCCCGATGCTTGGCCTTCCACATCCTGCGTGAGCAAGCCTTGCAGAAAGACGCGCCAGTCGGGGCCTTCAACGGCGATCACAGCGCGTGAAGCGAGTAGGGCAAAAAGGGGTGACTGAGTCATGGCGTTAGTTTGGCTCATGCGGCGATGAAGCGCTAGGGCTGGAGCCCAGGGCCGCAAAGTCCTATAGAAGGTCTAATGTCTCAAAAACCCTTCCCAATCCTGATCATTACGGCGACGCGCATCGGCGATGCGGTCCTGTCGTCGGGTTTGATCAAAAAGCTCTATGATGAAATTCCCAATGCGGAGTTCACCATCGTGGTTGGGCCTGTGGCCGCGCCGCTCTTTCGGGATGTGCCTCAGGTCAAAGAGGTCATAGCGCTGGTTAAGCAGCGCAATGGCGGCCACTGGATTAAGCTCTGGCAAAAGGTTCGCCATCGGCACTGGGGGCTGGTGCTCGATGGGCGCGGCTCTGCCATTTCGCGCTTTATCAAGACTGAGCAGCGCACGGTTCATAAGAAGAGCGCCCTGATCGAGCATAAGGTCATCGAGGCCGCGCGCCTGTTGCGCCTAGAAGCCGAGCCGCCCGCGCCATACCTTTTCACGAGCCCCGAAACCGAAGCGCTCGCAGCCCGGATGGTGGGGCAGGGTGGTCCGATCTTGGCCATGGGGGCCGCTGCCAACTGGATTGGTAAGACCTGGCCGACCGAGCGATTTGCTCAAGCGGCCTTGCGCCTGCTCGGCCCCGATGGCCCGATGCCGACCGGGCGTCTGCTGATCTTGGGCGGTCCGGATGATTGGCCTGCGGCTGAGGTTTTGCGCCGGACCTTGCCGAGGGATCGCTGGATCGACCTGACCGGAAAGGCCGACCTTTTGACCATCTATGCGGCGCTAAAGCATGCGCGGCTTTTTATCGGCAATGATTCAGGCTTGATGCATCTTGCCGCTGCCGCGGGCATTCCCACATTAGGGCTGTTTGGCCCCTCCGATGAGCGTCTCTATGGGCCGTGGGGCACTGACTGCCGCATTGTGCGCGGTGGACGCACCTTTGAGGGTCTAAAACAGATCGATCCCCATCTGAACCAAGCGGTCTGTCACATGCTGGACCTGCCTGTATCCAAGGTCGTAGCAGCCGCCTGCCGTCTCTTTGATGAAACCGTCTAACAGGAGCCTCCCATGACCCAGACCTTCGACCTGATCGTTCGTGGCGGCACCTTGGTCAGTCATGCGGGACAGGGCCTTGCCGATGTTGGGATAAGGGGCGGCAAGATTGTCGCTGTCGGTGATCTGGGCCAGGCCAGCGCGGGCGAGATCTTCGATGCGCGCGGCCTGACCGTTCTTCCGGGTGTCATTGATAGCCAGGTTCACTTTCGCGAGCCGGGCTTGGAATGGAAAGAGGATCTGGAAACTGGCTCACGCGGCGCGGTTCTGGGTGGTGTGACCGCGGTCTTCGAGATGCCCAATACCGAGCCGACGACCACCGATCCTGACGCCTTGCTGGACAAGCTCAGCCGGGCCAAGGGGCGGATGCATTGCGATCACGCCTTCTATGTCGGCGGCACCCACGAGAACACAGCCTTTCTGGGCGAGATGGAGCGGCTTCCCGGCTGCTGCGGCATTAAGGTATTTATGGGCGCCTCGACTGGGTCGCTGTTGGTGGCCGATGATGCGGGTGTTGAGGCGGTCTTGCGCAACATCTCGCGCCGCGCGGCCTTCCATTCGGAAGACGAATACAGGCTGGCTGACCGGCGTAGCTTGGCCCGGACCGGGGACTGGACCAGTCACCCAGAGGTTCGTGACGCCCAATCGGCGATCCAATCGACAGAGCGTCTGGTGTCCATCGCCAAGCGCTTGGGTAAGCGCATCCACGTCCTGCATGTGACGACCGCGCAAGAGATCGATTATCTCGCCCGGCACAAAGACGTGGCCAGCGTCGAACTGACCCCGCAGCACCTGACCTTGACCGGGCCAGAGGCCTATGAGCGGTTGAAGGGCTTTGCCCAGATGAACCCGCCGATCCGTGACGCCTCCCATCAGCCGGGTCTTTGGCGCGGGATCACCATGGGCGTTGCTGATGTGATGGGCTCTGACCACGCGCCCCATACGCGCGAGGAGAAGGCGCGGCCCTATCCCGCTTCGCCCTCGGGCATGCCGGGGGTTCAAACCCTGGTCCCGGTGATGCTGACCCACGTCAATGCGGGCCGCCTGACCCTTGAGCGCTTTGTCGATCTGACCAGTCATGGCGTTCAGCGGGTCTTTGGCTTGGCCGACAAGGGCCGCGTGGCCGAGGGCTTTGATGCCGATCTGACCATCGTCGACATGAAGGCGAGGCGAACCATCACCCACGAGCAGATGGCCACCCGCTCTGGCTGGACCCCGTTCGATGGTTTTGAAGCCACCGCTTGGCCCATGGCCACCATTATTCGCGGCAAGATCGTCATGCGCGATGATGAAGTGGTAGCCGAAGGGCAGGGCGAACCCGTAAGGTTCCACGAAACACTGGGCCCCGCATAGGGCCACGCAAAAGGGACGGGGCGAGCGATGGACGGACAGGTGAATGTAAAGACGGCACCGTTCCGTGACGCGCGATATGCCCCCCGCCAACTGGTTGTTGAGCGCGGCCCGGATGGGTCGATGGTCCTGAGCAATCCTACGCCCTTTCGCCAAGACTTCCTGACCATGACCGAGGTGCTGAACCACGGCGCAGCGACCTATCCCGACCGCCTATGGCTCGCCGAGCGTGACGGTGAGGGCTGGGCGCAGCATACCTATGGGCAGGGTGCGGCTGAGGTGAAGGCTGTGGCCGGAGGTCTCGCTGCTCTTGGTCTGACCCGTGGTACGCCGCTCCTGATCCTTGCGCGCAATAGCATTGATCAGGCCTTGGTCTCCTATGCCGCAATGAGCCTCGGCGCGCCGATTGCGCCCGTGTCGCCGCAATATGGTCTGGCGGGCGCAGACCTGTCGCGGCTGGGCTATGCGGTCGATCTGATCAAGCCTGTCGCGGTCTATGTCGACGATGCGGCAGCCTTTGCCGGTGCGCTCGAGGCCCCGTTCCTTGCGGGTTTGCCGGTCATTGTCAGCCGTAACGGCCGAGCGGGCGATCATAATCTCGCCGATCTATTGATGGCCGACCCGATGGCCCCGACAGCGCAGCCGGGTGATATTGCCAAGCTGCTCTTGACCTCAGGCTCGACGGGTAAGCCCAAGGCGGTGGTCGGACTACACCGAAACATCTGTATCAATGCCGCCCAGATTACCGCCTGTTTTGATGATCCAGAGCCGCCTGTCGTGGTCAATGCTGCCCCCTGGAGCCACAGCCTGGGAGCCAATGCCATTTTGCACATGGTCACCCATCGGGGGGGATCGCTCTATATCGATGCCGGGCAACCGACGCCCGAGCGATTTGCCGAAACCTTACGCAATCTCAAAGAGATATCGCCGACCTATCACAATATGGTTCCGGCAGGATGGGGTCTGTTTGCGGGGGCGCTCGAGCAGGATGAAGAGCTCGCTAGGACCTTCTTTGCTCGTGTTCGCGTCTTGCAATATGGCGGAGCCAATCTGGCCCAAAGCGTCTGTGATCGCATTCAGGCGGTCAGTGTGCGCCTAACCGGAGAGCGTCTGACCTTCGCCACCGGTTATGGCTCAACTGAGACCGGGCCCACGGCCTGCAATATTCACTGGCTAAATGATCGCACGGGGATGTGCGGCCTGCCGGTGCCGGGAACCTCCGTCAAGCTGGCGCCCGAGGGCAGCAAGTTCGAAATAAGGGTCAAGGGGCCTCAGATCTCCCCCGGCTATTATAACGATCCTGAAAAATCAGCAGCGGCCTTTGATGATGAGGGTTTTTACCGACTGGGCGATGCGGCTCGGTTGCAGGATGAGGCCGATCCGCAGGCCGGTCTGGTGTTCGATGGCCGACTGGTCGAGAATTTCAAGTTGGCTTCTGGCACCTTTGTGGCGGCCGGTTCCTTGCGGATAACGGCCATTTCGGCGGTCGGCGGGGCGGTGGCCGATGCCGTGGTCTGCGGCGAGGGCAAGGACGGCGTTGGCCTTCTATTGTTCCTCAATGCCCCGTTCTGCGCGCGCTTGGGCGATGTCAATGCGGTTCGTGAGGCCGTCCGCACGGGACTTCAGCGCATGAATGCTGAGGCACGCGGCGGCGGTGGCAAGGTGGCCAGAGCCATCATCCTATCCGGTGCTCCGGACCCACTTTCCGGCGAAATCACCGACAAGGGCTATATCAATCAGGCCCTGTCGCGTCAGCAACGGGGGGCCGATGTTGAGCGCCTGTTTGCCCTTACCCCCGACGACGATGTTCTGACCTTTTAAGGCGCATGAAGTGGGTGAATGGCAGTTGTCTCGGCACCGTGATCTTTTGAAACCAACAAAAAACCCGCCGGAGTGATCCCCGGCGGGTTTGTCGTCAGACCCTTAGAGGAGCCTACTTTACCGCATTACCGGGAAGCTTACAGCCGCCGCCAATGCCCTTAGCTTGGGTGCAGCTCAGCACCGACTTAGGGGCTTCGACGCCCGTCGTAAATTCGATGACCCAACCGGGCAGGCCGTCAGAGCAGGCCACTTCCAAGAACTCCGACGTATCTGCGCGCCCGATCATGTTGACGTTTGACACGGTGCAGGAGGACTTGCCGAGCGACTTCAAGCTGTTGGTTAGCTTTGGATAGACCAGCTCTTGCTTGGAGAAGCTGCAACGATAGCCCGACAGTTGCGAGCGCACGCAGTCGAGGATCTGTGGCTTAACACCTGCGGAGGTCGGGAAGATGCCGACAGCGCCGTCAGGGCGGTTCTTACAGGCCATTTCGACAACTTCCTTGTCATTGCCTTGAACCGCGAAGGCGGCGTACTTGGCCACGTCACAGTCAAAACCGGCCTTCTTAGCAAGGCTGGAATAGAGGCCGGCCTGCTGCGTTTCGGCTTCACGCGCATCGGTCAGGGTACAGCCACCGCCAACGAAAGCCGCTTCCGCGCACTTGATCGTCTTGGCCAGCTCTTCGGCCTTGACCTGAAGCATGACGCCTTCGCCCGACTGGCAGGCAATTTCGTAATACTCCGAGCCATCGACGGTCGACAGAACATAACGGGTGCCGCTGATGTCACAGGCCTTGTTCGACTTGGCCATCATGGCCTTAATCGGCTCGAGGTTCTGCTCAGGGGTGGTCAGTTCGCAGCTCTTACCGGACTGACCGAACGCGACGCAGGACATGGCCGTGATCTTGCGATCCGCCGTTGCAGGCAGACCCGCCAGCATCACCATGCCGGCGCCAGACTGACAGGCCAGTTCATAATAGGCGCTGGTCGGGCTCTGGCCGATATAACGAGCCTTATCCACGACGCAGTGCGACCCGGTCTTGGCAACCAAGGGCTGGAGACCAGCGACGGGGTTGGCGTTGGCGGGCAGCAGGCAGCCGAGGCTGTTCTTTTGTGGCTTGCCATCAGCGCCAATGGCGGGAGCCGAGGTGGCCACACAGTCATAGGTCAGGGGCACGGAGCCATCGGTCTTGGCTTGGATGATATAGCCGAGGCCTTCCGAGCAGGCGACTTCGAAGAACGCGGTCGTGACCTTGACGCCATCCTTCTTTTCGTCGGACGAACCGACAAAGCGCGCATCGGTCAGGCCGCAGGCCAGGCCAGACTTGGCGATGATTTCAGGGGCCTTAGCCATCCCGATTTTGCGTTGTGCCTCGGGTACGCCGACCTCTGCCTTAGGGGCGGCGAGTGCGGGCGATGCAATCGCGAGGGTGATGGCGGCGATGAGCCCCAGTCCAAATGGCCTCATGGGTACGTCTCCTGGAATTCCTGACCCTTACGGGCTTATGATGGTTGCCTTTGGAGGAGCATAAGCCCCTTCATACGGGTCTGGTCAAGTTTGACTGTGACTGAGACCAAACTAAGACCGTGAATCAGGCATATTGTGCCTAGACCGCGATCTCTATTGGCATCATTGGATTGCCACGACAATCGCTCGCATAACCGGCTTGGGCCATTAGCCGCAGGAGACTTTCGACGTGCAGGACGGAACTCAAGAAGATCCCACCGACATCGCTGAACGCCGTCCGGCTCTGGTTTACCCCTTTGAGACCGTTCCAGAAGATGGCGAGACCCTGGAGATCGCGCCGGGTCTGATTTGGATCCGCATGGGCCTGCCCTTCGCCCTGGCGCACATTAATCTTTGGGCGATTCGCGATGGCGAAGGCTGGGCGATCGTCGATACGGGGGTTCAGACCCGCGAAACGGCCGCGGCTTGGCGCAAGATTTTCGCGGGCACCCTCGAAGGAAAGCCTGTTACGCGGGTCTTTGTCACCCATATGCATCCGGACCATATCGGCATGGCCGGATGGATCACGCGCAAGTTCAACTGCCGTCTGTGGATGAGCCGGTTGGAATATATCTCATGCCGGATGCTGACGGCCGATACGGGCCGCGAGGCCCCAGACGATGGCGTGCGGTTCTATAATGCGGCCGGTTGGGACGAGGAATCGATTGAGACCTACAAGGCCCGCTTTGGTGGCTTTGGTAAGGGCGTTCACGCCATGCCCGACAGCTATCGCCGCCTCAGCGAGGGCGATGACATCCAGATCGGGGACTATAGCTGGCGTGTTGTGGTTGGGTCGGGTCACTCGCCCGAACATGCCTGCCTCTATAATCAGGAACTGAAGTTGTTGATTTCCGGCGATCAGGTCCTGCCGAAGATCTCATCCAACGTCTCTGTCTTTCCGACCGAGCCAGACGGTGACCCGCTAACCGATTGGCTAACGTCGCTGGCGCGGATCAAGACGCTGGTGCCGGACGATGTCCTGGTACTACCGGCCCACAATGAGCCCTTCCACGGTCTCCACGCCCGCTTAGATCACCTGATCCGGGGCCACGAGCGGGCCTTGACGCGGCTCTTGTCCTCGCTCGCCGTGCCAAAGCGCAGCATCGATGTGTTTGGATCGCTCTTTGCCCGCAAGATCGGGCCAGAGGTTCTGGGCATGGCCACGGGCGAGAGCCTGGCCCACCTGAACTGTCTGATCGGGCGCGGTAAGGTCGTCGCAGAACCGGATGAGCAGGGCGTGCTCTGGTACCGTGCGGCTTAGGCGCTGCGGTTGAGGGTGAGAGACGTCGCATTGACCTTGGACGTTTGAGCACCGGGGCCATAGCCAGAACCTGTTGGACGTGACGAGGCGATTTCCTCGGCAATGGCGCGCACCAGACCCTCGGTGACGAACTTTGCCGACTCGACCGCTCGGCCATGTCGGGCCAAGACGGCATCAAAGGCCTCTGTCGCTGTGATCAGGCTTTGGCGGGCGGGCAGGGATGTCTCGGCCAAGACGTGGGGTGCCTCACGCAGCCTTTGCGATTCATGCCGGTAGATATTGGCGAGGCGAGAGGTCTCATCGAGCGTCTTTGCCGCTTCGAGCGGTTTATTGTCCTCGAAATCCTTACATTCCTTGGCCAGCCGCGCCGTCAGGATCTGCGTCAGTTCCGTCATTTGATTGATGCGGGCATCGGGGTTCATTTGACGGGTTCCTGAGCGGTAGGGTTAGGGGATAGGCCCTGCAGCTTGAGCATCTCTTGGGTGACCGAGGCCGCGAGGCCAACCCCGCCGGCCTTGGTCATCTGCTTGGCAAAGGCGTCCATGAGGAAGGACTTGAAGGCCTGCTCGCCTTCGCCGCCGCCAAAGGGTTCGGACGTATTGACGCCTGAAAACATGGTCTGAAAGGCCGTCGATAGGAAGGCGGACTCAAATTCCTTCGCCGTCTTTTCGATCCGGGCGCGAGGATCGTTGATGGAGCCGTTGTTCGACATCTGAGGCGTTGGCCGCATCAGGTCGATGGGGAGAGACGAAGCGCTCAAATTCATTACATCACCTCAATATCGGCTTGCAGCGCGCCGGCCGCCTTGATGGTCTGGAGGATGGAGATCATGTCGCGCGGTGTGACGCCGAGGCTGTTCAGTCCCTTGACGAGCGAGGCCAGCGACGCCCCCTCTTTTAGCGTAATGAACTGCTTGCCTTTTTCCTCATCGACCGAGACCTGCGACTGAGGCGTAACCGTCGTCTGGCCCTGCGACAGGGGATTGGGCTGGCTGACCTGAGGCGTTTCCTGAACCGTGATGGTCAGGTTGCCTTGCTGAATGGCCACGGTGGAGAGGCGCACATTCTCGCCCATGACGATGACGCCAGCGACCTCGTCGATAATGACCTTAGCCGGATTGTCAGGCTGGACCTCCAGTTGCTCGATCTGGGTGATGTAGGTCACCAGATCGCGACCGGCAGCAGGGCGCACGGTGATGATCGAGGGATTGTCGGCTCTGGCCGAGCCCGGAAAGCGCGCATTGATCACTTCTGCGACGCGGCGGGCGGTCGTGAAGTCTGGATTGTGCAGGGTCAAACGCATCTGCGCCATGCTGGCCAATTGAAACCCAACCTCGCGCTCGACAATGGCTCCAGAGGCAATCCGCCCGGCGGTGGGCACGCCCTTGGAGATCGAAGAGCCGGACCCGCCAGAGGCCGAGACCGAACCGGTCTGGACCGTGCCCTGCGCCACGGCATAGGCCTCGCCATCTGCCGCGAGGAGGGGCGTGACCAGCAAGGTGCCGCCGAGCAGGCTCTTGGCATCGCCGAGAGCAGAAACCGTCGCATCGACCTGCGATCCAGAGGCGGAAAAGGCGGGGAGGCGAGCTGTGACCATCACGGCAGCAACGTTTTTGGTGTTCATGGTCGCGTCGCGGGTATTGACGCCGAGACGCTCAAGCATGGCTTCGAGGCTCTGCTTGGTGAAGGGGGCGTTGCGTAGCGAGTCGCCGGTGCCGTTCAGGCCCACGACAATGCCGTAACCAACCAGCATATTGTCTCGCACGCCTTCGAAAGCGACGATGTCCTTGATCCGCGATTTGGCCAGAACGGGCGTTGCTATCAAAGCGGCCGCGGACAGGGCGGTCATCACTGTTTTTAGAACCGAGCCGATGCGCATCATAGCGGTCTGTTGATCCTTGGGTCTTGACGCGACGCGCGCCTAGCCTGATCTTGCATGCGAACTTCATGCCAAGATTTTAACCATAAAAAAGGCTGTTGAATCAGATTGCTAAAGTTTGGCCTTGCGAAAACGGCCTGCCCACGGCAAATCCTGCCGAGCCTTAACGTTACA
Source organism: Caulobacteraceae bacterium (assembly GCA_947447115.1). Classification (GTDB taxonomy): domain Bacteria; phylum Pseudomonadota; class Alphaproteobacteria; order Caulobacterales; family Caulobacteraceae; genus CAISGS01. Next base: position 652 of record CANFKD010000048.1, on the reverse strand, counting down.
GCAAGTGTGAAGGTACAGACTGTCGTCTTGCGGCCCAGAACGTTACGGGCCGCAGTTTTGGGTCAGATGGTATTGAGATGAAAATTGGCGGTACGAACGGCGTAGGGACTTCGGGTCCAGCACGGTCGGCCTCTCGCTCAACGGGGGGTGACTTCCGGCTGTCCAATGCCTCTGCAAACACTGAGACCGCCTCGGCTGCTCGCGCCTCTGGTCCGACCGGCGTTGGCTCCATCGATGCGCTCATCGCGCTGCAGGAAGTCGGCGGTCCCCTAGAGCGACGCAAGAAGGCCGTGCGCCGCGCGAGTAAGATTCTCGACCTTCTCGACGATGTCCGTGACAGCCTACTGGACGACAATCTCTCAACCACGGCGTTAAACGGCCTGATGGCGGCAATCCGCGAAGAGCGTTCAGGCGTCGACGATCCGCACCTTGAAGGCCTGTTAAACGATATAGAAACAAGGGCCTCAGTAGAGATTGCCAAGCTCGAGGTTGCCGCTCGCCGACCCTGAGCCAACAAACTTAAATGGTTCAATCTGGAGAGGCACGTTGATTGGCCCTTCGGTTTTGGTATAAGCGGCCTCGCTTCACTCCGGAGCATCCAATTTTGCGAGCGTGAGGGCGTCAATGCCGACGACCACAGTGCCGGTTCTTG
>CANFKD010000047.1 GCA_947447115.1 Caulobacteraceae bacterium | reverse complement strand
GACGCCACCTTCATGGAGACCCGCGCCGTGCGTGAGACCCGCGACGGCGTCGAGGGCTGGCTCATCAATGGCGAGAAGATGTGGACCACGGGCATGCATGTGGCCACCCACTGCGCCCTGTTCTGCCGCACCTCGGGCAAGGATGGCGATGCGCGCGGCATCACCTGCTTCCTCGTGCCTGCCGATGATCCAGGCTTGAAGATCGAGGAATATCTGTGGACCTTTAACATGCCCACCGATCACCCTCGCGTCAGCTTCACCAATATCTGGGTCCCCGACAGCGCCATGTTTGCGCCTGAGGGCCAAGGTCTGGCGCTGGCTCAGCACTTTGTTCACGAGAACCGCATTCGCCAAGCCGCCTCGTCGCTGGGTGCCGCCACCTACTGCGTCGAGCAGAGCGTGCGCTATGCCCGCACCCGCAAGCCCTTTGGCAAGCCCTTGGCTGATAATCAGGCCATCCAGTTCCCGCTGGTCGAGCTGGCCACCCAGTGCGAGATGCTGCGGCTCCTGATCCGCAAGACGGCTTGGGAAATGGACCAGATGCCTAAGCCCGAAGTGGAAAAGCGCCTCTCCGACAAGGTGTCCATGTGTAACTACTGGGCCAACCGCCTCGTTTGCGAAGCCGCCGACCGGGCCATGCAGGTCCATGGCGGCATCGGCTATTCGCGCCACAAGCCCTTCGAGCACATCTACCGCCACCACCGCCGCTATCGCATCACCGAAGGCTCCGAAGAGATCCAGATCCGCAAGGTCGGCGCCTATCTGTTCGGCTATATCGGCCCCCGCAAAAAGGACTTTGCCGACCTCTAGGTCTGCGACGCCCCGATAGACCAAGCCCCCCGGCGATGAGCTGGGGAGTTTGTTTTTCGCAAGATATTAAGGTCTATCATGTCATGCTCCGTCAGCTTTAAAGGCACGGAGCGCAAGAATGCCCATTTCGACATCGGCTCAGGCCGCAGCCCTTTGGACGGCCTTGACCCTTTTGGTCTTGCTCCTCCTGTCTCTGCAGGTGGTGCGGCAGAGGACCAAACATAAGGTCCTGATCGGGGACGACGGGGTGCCAGAGCTGGTGCGGGCCGTGCGGGCCTTTGGCAATGCCACCGAATATGCCGGACCGGGCATGGCCGCTCTGATCATGCTGGCCGTGGTCGGTGCCTCGCCGCTCGCCATCCATCTGTTTGGCGCAGCCTTCGTCATTGGCCGCATTGCCCATGCCATCGGGATCAGCCAGAGCGCAGGCACCTCCATCGGCCGCGCGGGGGGGACGCTCCTGACCTGGGTCGGCTTCCTGTTCGCGATTGTGGTTTTGCTATTTTACGCGATCTAGAAACCAGAGCCTTTCCCTTGCCGTGACCCTACCCCTTGGGTGATAATGGGCCATGGATGAAAACCTACTCAATGATCTGATCGGCGCGGCTATCAAGGCCGGAGCCGATGGTGCCGATGCCGTGCTTGCGCGGCGTCAATCCCTGTCCATCAGTGTGCGTATGGACGCCCTCGAAGAGGTCGAGCGCGAAGAGGCGCGCGATCTGGGCCTGCGCGTCTTTGTCGGCAAGCGCCAAGCGGTCGTGTCGGGCTCTGATACCTCGGCCTCGGCGCGTGAAAAGCTGGTCGAGCGGGCGGTGGCCATGGCCCGGCTCGCGCCCGAAGATCCCTATGCTAGCCTCGCGGACCCGGCCCTTCTGGCCAAGGGGCCTCGGCCTGATCTTGATCTGCTCGACACCTATGAACCTTCGCCTGAGGAACTGGAGCATCTTGCCCGCATGGCGGAGGCCTCGGCCCTGACGGTGGCGGGGGTCAGCAATTCGGACGGTGGTTCAGCCTCTTGGTCCAGCGCCAAATGGCTGCTGGCGACCAGCGACGGCTTTATGGGCACCCATGCCGCCTCGGGCTTTGGCCTATCGGCCTCGGTCATTGCCGGGGAAGGGGCCAGCATGGAGCGCGGCGGCGAGGGCCGCTCGACCCGTTGGCACACCGACCTGCCCGATGCCGCTGGCCTAGGCCTAGAGGCCGGTCGCCGCGCGGTGGCCCGGCTTGGCGCGCGCAAGATTGAATCGACCACCGCCCCTGTGATCTTTGAGAACCGGCTGGCCATCTCGCTGTTCGGTCCCCTGATCGGGGCCATTTCAGGATCGGCCGTGGCGCGCGGGGTCTCGTTCCTCAAGGACCAACTGGGCCAGTCCCTGTTCTCGCCCGGCTTTTGCATCAGCGATGATCCGCACCGCGTTCGGGGTCTGGGGTCCAGCCCCTTTGACGATGAGGGGGTTGCCAACCGATCCATGAACCTGATCGAGGACGGGGTCCTAACGACCTGGCTGCTCAACACCGCCTCGGCCAAGCAGCTTGGTATGGTCAGCACCGGTCATGCCTCGCGCACCATGGCTGGAGCCCCCGGGGTCTCGACCTCGAACGTCACCGTCCATCCGGGCCAGAAGGACCTGGCCGGACTGATGGCCGATGCCAAGACTGGCCTTCTGGTCACCTCCATGTTTGGCCCCTCGCTCAATGCAAATACGGGCGACTGGTCGATTGGCGTTTCGGGTCAGTGGTTCGAGGACGGCGCGCCGGCCTATCCGGTCACGGAAATCACCGTCGCGGGCAATCTGATCGATTTCTACAAGCGGCTCATGGTCGGCTCAGACCTTGAGCTTCGCGGTGCCTCCAATGCCCCGTCGGTCCTGATCGACGGCGTAGCGATTGCCGGTCGATGAGAGATGATCTGGCGCTGATCCGACAAGCGGCTCTGGATGCTGGCCAACTGGCCATGGACATGCGCAAGGATGGCCTAAAGACCTGGTCTAAAGAGGGCGGCTCGCCGGTGACCAATGCCGACATCGCCGTCGACACCTTGCTCAAAGAACGCCTGATGGCGGCGCGGCCGGACTATGGCTGGCTGTCGGAAGAGACGGCGGATGATCCGGCCCGTCTGGGTAAGCAGCGCCTGTTCGTGGTCGACCCCATCGACGGCACGGCGGCCTATATGAAGGACAAGCCCTGGTTCAGCGTCGCCATTGCGGTGGTCGAGGCTGGACGGCCCATAGCCGGTGTGGTTCACGCCCCCGCGCTGGACGAGACCTACGACGCCCTGTCCGGCGGCGGGGCTTGGCTCAATGGCGCCTCCATCCGGCCCAGCAGCACGCCTGAGCTTCATGACAGTGCCATGCTCGGCGATGAGAAGATGTTTGCCCATCCGGCTTGGAAACAGCCTTGGCCGCCGATGCGCTTTGCCACGCGCAACTCCATCGCCTATCGCATGGCGCTGGTTGCGGCGGGCACCTTTGACGCGGCGCTGGCCCTCTCGGCCAAGAATGATTGGGATCTGGCTGCCGCAGAAATCATCGCCTCTGAGGCCGGAGCGATCACCACAGACCATCAGGGTCTCGCCTTTCGCTATAATCGCGAAAGTCCCCTGCAAAAGAGCCTGATTTGCGCTAACTCAGCCCTTCATCCGCTGATTCTGGCGCGGACCTCCGCGCTCGAATTTGGCAACCGCTCTTAGGACCTAACATGCCCGATAAGCAACTTCTTCACCTCCTGATTGGCGGCGAACTGGCCGATGTGGAAACGGTGGCTTTCCGTGACCTGTCGAAGGTCGAGATGGTCGGGGCCTTCCCGAACTATGCTGAGGCCTATGCCGCTTGGAAGGCCAAGGCGCAGGCGACCGTGGACAATGCCCATATGCGCTATTTCATCATCCATGCGCATAAGCTGCTCGATCCGCATGATGATCACGATCATCACTGAGGGTTAGATAGGCCTCAGCCGCGGGCCTTTACCGGGGCTGAGCCATCGGCATAGCTTTCATTGAGATAGACCTCGGCCTCTTGGGCGGACAGTCCAGGCGCATAGCCAAAGCCTTGGCCGTAGTCACAGCCCATGTCCTGAAGCTGACGGGCAACATTGGCGTTCTCAACGCCCTCGGCCACCACCTCGAGCGCCAGATCGCCCCCCAGATTGATCACTGAGCGCACGATCTTGGCCGAGCCCTCATTGCTGGGCATGGTCCGTACGAAATAGCGGTCGATCTTGAGCGTGTCGAAGGGCAGGCGGCTGAGATAGGATAGGGATGAAAAGCCGGTGCCGAAGTCGTCGAGCGCCAGCCCCGCCCCAACGGCCCGAAGCTGACCGAGAATTACGGCCGCACGGTCAGGATCGCGCATGATATCGCTTTCCGTCACCTCCAGCTTGATCGCCCCAGATGGCAGACCCGCCTCGCGGATGATCCGGCCGACATCCTGAACCAGACCCGGCCGGTCAATCTCGCCGGTAGACAGGTTAACGCTGCAGGTCAGGTCGGCGGCACCGCGATGGGCCAGCTTCCATGCCGCCAACTGTTTGGCCGAGGCCTGCAACATGTGGGCCCCCAAGTCGGCGAGCAGGCCCATCTCGTTGCAGAGGGGCAAGAACTCATCCGGGAAGACGAGACCCCGGCGCGGATGGCGCCAGCGGGCGAGGGCTTCAAAGCCTGAAATGCCGCCCGTCGATAGGCGAACGACCGGCTGGAAAAAGGGCACGATCTCGCCGCGCTGGATCGCGCCGCGCAGGTCCGCCTCAAGAGCGAGCTTGGACAGGCCATCGCTCTCCATCGCCCGGCCATAGGCCGCCGCCCCACCACGCCCGCCGCCCTTGGCTGATTCGACGGCCAACTCCGCGCGCCTTAGCAATTCCGTCGCTTCGGGCGCGTCCTCACCGCCCTCGACCTTGAGGGCCCCAATAGACAGGGTTGGATAGATATCAAAGCCCGCCACGCGCAAGGGCTGCTCCAGCGCCATACGTAAACGCTCAGACGCGTCGCCCTCGCCCGAGGGCGCTAGGGCTGCGAACTCATCCTCGCCAACCCTCGCCAGCAGCGCGCCGGGCGGGAAGGCTGCGGATAGGCGCGAGCCTAGGGCGGCCAGCACCAGATCGGCCCGCTCATGGCCGAGGGCCTCGTTTAAACGGCGCAACCGATCAAGGTCCGCAACCACCAGATCGTAGGACCCCGGCGCCTGCAACTGTTCTCGCGCCTGTGAGACAAAGCTTTTGCGATCCAAAAGGCCGGTTAGGGGGTCAAGATGGGAGGCAGCGAACTGGACCTCAGACACGATCACCCCGGCGGCGCGCACGCCCTCCTCCAGCCAGGTGCCGCGCCAAATACAGACCTCACCATCGCGCAGACGAACCCGCGCAGAGATTTCGGTGCCGGGGGCTTGGGTGCGCAACATCTCTTCGACCACAAACCGGTCGCGCGGCATGGCCAAGGCCAGCAGAGACGATGAGGTACATTCCGGCGCCAAGGGGCCAAGGCCCAAGGTTCGGACCGATCCGGTCAGCCGAAGGCTGTCTAGGCGTGGCTCCCATGACCATAGGGAGACCTGTGCGCCCCCCAACGCCTCCAGCGTGGCTGTCGCGTCCCAGACAAACCGGTTCTGCGCCCGCTGCGCCATAACTGAAGATAATCCACACTAGACCCTGCTCGTCGCAGATCTGCGGGAGCAACTTTAAGAATCACTAATCTAGCGCTCCCTATCCGATCAAAAAAGGCGGGATTTGAATTAGATGACGCGAAGGGCGGGTCGTGGCTCGCTGTCGGGTGAGACGCGGGCAAAGAGGAGGTGGTCACGCCAGACTCCATTGATCCGCAGGTAGCTTGTCGCGCGTCCCTCTAGCTGGAAGTTCTGCTTCATGAGCACGCCTTGAGAGGCGATGTTTTCAGGAACGCAGGCTGCTTCGACCCGATGCAGACCGAGGCGATCAAAGGCGAAGGACACCACGGCCTCGACGGCCGCTGAAGCATAGCCGTTCCCGGCAAAGGGCTCACCGATCCAATAGCCCACCGACGCCGACTGGATCACACCGCGCCGAACCTGTCCCAGCGTGATGCCGCCCACCAAGGCGAAGTCTGACTCGCGAAAGATCAGGAGGGGATAGGACAGGTGACGGTCCAGATCATAGGCGTAGGCCGAAAGCCTGCGTTTGAACGACCCGCGGGTCAGGTCGTCATCGGGCCATGCCGGCTCCCAAGGCTGAAGATAGGCCTTGGACTGTCCTCGCAAGGCTGACCAGGCGGCATAGTCGGACATCCGAGCAGAGCGCAAACGCAAACCCCTGCCGTCCAGTCGTAGGCCACCCCCGGGCAACAACCAGTCGAACACAGACATTAACACTCCAAAGTTTACCAATAACGTGAAAAATCGCCTTATAATTGCGACTATCCAAGTATAACCATAAACGATTAAACAACGCCGTGACTAAGCGGCGCAACCCTTTTGACGCTAAAAATGATCAGGCAAAAAAGCCTCCAAATGGCGACAATCCGCCGATCAACATGAAGTTTTGCGTCTATGCGCGAAAAGGTTTGCCAGTGACCTTATGGCTGCGGCATGGTCTTGGGCATGATTGAGGCGGAAAAGACCGCTTTTGGGAGGAAAAATTGTCTGAAGCTCTTGATGCCGTCGACGCCAAGATTCTCGACCTGATCCAGCATGATGCGGGTCTGTCCGTGGCCGAGATCGCGGAACGCGTCGGCCTGTCCTCGAGCCCCTGCTGGCGCCGGATCAAGCGCCTAGAGGATGCGGGCGTCATCCAGGGCCGCGTCACCCTCTTGGACCGCGAGAAGCTGGGCCTCGGGTTTGAGGTCTATGCGACGGTGAAACTGTCCTTGCCCAATAAGGAAAATCTCGAAGCCTTTGAGATCGCGGTCGGCAAGTGGTCCGAAGTGGTCCAGTGCGCTACCGTCACCGGCGGCGAAGACTATGTACTGCGCATCATCACCCGCGACATGCACGCCTTTGACGACTTCCTGCGCGACAAGCTGCTGTCGCTAGGGCTGGTCTCGAATGTTCAGAGCCGCATTGTCATTCGCGGCGTCAAGAACTCGACCGCCGTGCCGCTGGGCCTGATCAGCCCCTATGTCGAAACCGGGGCCTAGGTCGCCTTCAGGGCGCGGTTGGCCGAGAGGCCATATTCCACGCCGGTCCAGAGCGTCACGGCTGCGGCCAGCCAGATCAGGCCATGGGCCCCGTAAGCCAATAGGCGAAACTGATCGATGGTCAGGTGCAGGCCATAGGCAGGGGCAAACCAGGCCACCATCAGGGTGCCCAGCGCGACTAACTGTAGGGCTGTCTTTATCTTGGCCAGGGCCGTGACCTTGAGGACCAGACCGCGCGGGGCCAGAACTTCGCGCAGAGCTGAGACAGCAAATTCGCGAAACAGAATGATCCCGATAGGCACCAGAACCGGCGGCTGAACATGGACCGCGATCAGGCCCAAGGCCGCGGCACAAACTAAGATCTTGTCGGCGATGGGGTCGAGAATGGCCCCAAACAGGCTCTCGACCTTCCACCGGCGGGCCAGCCAGCCATCGAAGAAGTCGGTCACGGCAGCAATGACGAATGAGGCTAGGGCCATTCGCAGGATCAAGAAGATCATGGCCTGATCCATGCTCGCGCCTTGCTCTTGCACCCAAGCTACCGCCGCAAAGCAGGCGAACATGACCAGGGTCAGCACCAGACGCAGAACCGTCAGCAGGTTGGGCAGGGCCGCTTTAGTGAACATCGAAGGCCTCTTGGGTCAAATCAGGTTCGCGTCTTTATGCGCCTCTATACACGGCCTTGGCACGGGCTTCACCCCCGCCTGAAATAGTCATAGATGCGCTGGGCGAGCGGGCCGCTGACCCCATCGACCTTTTCCAGTTCAACCACCTCGGCCCGCGAGACCCCCTTGGCGGAGCCGAAGGCATGGAGGAGCGCACGCTTACGTCCCGGCCCAATGCCGTCAATCTCATCGAGCGGGTTCTTGATCATCTCAGCGGCCCGCTTGGCGCGGTGGGTGCCGATGGCAAAGCGGTGGGCCTCGTCGCGTAGCCTTTGCAGATAATAGAGGATCGGGCTCTTGGGCTCGAGCATGCGCGGCGTCTTACCCGGCAAGAAGAACCGCTCAAGGCCTGCATCCCGGTCTGGCCCCTTGGCGACCCCGACGAGGGCAACATCCTCAACACCAAGCTCAGCCAGCACGGCGATGGCCTCGGCCAACTGTCCAGCCCCGCCGTCGATCAGCACCAGATCCGGGCGCGGCGTTGGCGTGCCTTCACCCTCTTCCTTGACCATGCGGGCAAAGCGGCGGCGCAGGACCTCACGCATCATGCCGTAGTCGTCGCCGGGGACGAGCTCAGTGTCCTTGATATTGAACTTGCGATATTGGCTCTTCATGAAGCCGTCGGGTCCGGCCACGATCATGCCGCCGACGGCATTGGTGCCCATAATGTGGGAATTGTCATAGACCTCGATTCGCTCGGGCGGACCGTCCAGTTCGAAGGTCTCGGCCACGGCGGTCAAGAGCTTGCCTTGGGCGGAGCTTTCCGCCATCCGCCGACCCAAGGCCTCGCGAGCATTGGTCAGGGCATGGTTTACCAGATGGAGCTTCTCGCCGCGCTTGGGCATCGCGATCTCGACCTTGCGTCCGGATTTCAGGCTGAAGGCCTCGGCGAGGAGCGCGTGGTTGGGGGCCTCATGCGAGGTGAGGATCAGGCGCGGCACCGGCTGGGCGTCATAGAATTGGCCCAAAAAGGCATCGAGAATGTCCTCGTCCTCATCTTGGCGATCCACGCGCGGGAAATAGGCGCGGTTGCCCCAGTTCTGGCCCGCCCGGAAGAAGAACACCTGAACACAGGCCTGCCCGCCCTCGCTGAACAGGGCAAAGACATCGGCCTCCTCGACCGTGCCTGGATTGATCGACTGGTCCTGACTGACAGCCGACAGGGCGCGTAGACGGTCGCGCAGCCAAGCGGCCCGCTCATAGTCCATATCTTCGGCCGCTTGGCTCATTTCGTTCGACAGGCGCTTTTGCACCAGCCGGCTCTTGCCCGACAGAAAGTCGTGCGCCTCTTCGACCAGCGCCGAATAGTCCTTCTGAGCAATCAGATCGACGCACGGGGCGGCACAGCGTTTGATCTGGTACAGCATGCAGGGCCGGGTCCGGCTCTCAAACACACTGTCGGTACAGGAGCGCAGCAGGAACGCCTTTTGCAGACTATTGACCGTCCGGTTCACCGCCCAGGCCGAGGCGAAGGGGCCAAAATAGTCGCCCTTGATCGTGTGGGCACCGCGATGTTTGCGGATCTGCGGCGAGGCATGGTCGCGGCGGATCAAGATCTCTGGGAAGGTCTTGTCATCGCGCAGCAGCACATTGAAGCGCGGCTTGAGCGACTTGATGAAGTTGATTTCCAGAAGCAGGGCTTCGGTTTCGGTCTTGGTGGTGACGAACTCCATCGACCGCGTCAGGTGGACCATGTGAGCGATGCGCTGGGTATGGAACCGGCCTTGAGCATATTGGGTGACCCGCTTCTTTAGGCTCTTGGCCTTGCCGACATAGAGCACCTCACCGGCCTCGCCCATCATCCGATAGACCCCGGGACTGTCGGGCAGGCGCAGGGACTCGTCCTTGATCAGGTCCATCCCCTTGAGGGGTGTTTGAGACGGGGTGTCGGGCGCGTCGGTGGTCATGGGGCAGATATAGGACAGATTCTGCAGATTTGCGCCCCGTCCAACGATGGAACGATGCTGTTGAAGGCCCCGCCTTCCGTGGCATAAGCCTTGGCAAAGCTATAGCGCCCCGGGAGGCCCCATGTCTGACGCCATTATCCTGCACCATTACGACACCTCGCCCTTTTCGGAGAAGATCCGCGTCCTGTTCGGGCTCAAGGGTATGGCCTGGACCTCGGTCCATGTGCCCAACATGATGCCAAAGCCCGACTTTACGCCCCTGAGCGGTGGCTATCGGCGCACCCCGGCCCTGCAGATCGGCGCGGACGTCTATTGCGACAGCCAAGTGATGATGGCCGAGATCGAGCGCCGCTGTCCGACCCCGTCGATGGTGCCTGACGATGCGGCGGGTCTGGTCTGGCCGATCAACTGGTGGGCGGACCGCCTGTTTTTCCAAACCACTGTGCCGATTATCTTTGGCGCGCTGGGCGACAAGACCCCTGAAGCCTTCATCAAGGACCGCGAAAAGCTGTCAGGCCGCCCCTTCGATGTGGCCGCCATGAAGGGCGCGATTGGGCCGATGAAGCAGCAATGGCGTTCTCAGATGGGCTGGCTGGAGGCCCAGTTGGCCCTGTCCAAGTCCGGCTGGTTGGTCGGTAAAAGGCCCAGCCTTGCCGATGCAGCGGCCTATATGAATGTTTGGTTCTTGGCCCGGAACCTGCCGGACGTCGTAACCGAACTGACCGCTGACATGCCCCATATTGCCGCGTGGCGCGCTATGGTCGAGGCCTTTGGTCACGGCAGACCCACGGAGATGGACGGTCCAACAGCGCTGGCCGTCGCTAAGGTCGCCACGCCTTTGGGCACGGAAATCCATGACGAGGCTGACCCCTTGGGCGCCAAGGTCGGTGAAGCGGTCACCGTGATGGCCGACGACTATGGCCGCGATCAGGTCAAGGGCACTTTGGTGGCCGCCAATCGCGAACGGATTGTCATCTCCCGCAATGACCCCGCCGTCGGCACCGTCCACGTCCACTTCCCCCGCACCGGCTATTTCGCCTTTCCGGGGTAGGGGCAAACAAGGCCCCCTTCGGCCCTTCGGGCCACTTCCCCCAAAGGGGGAAGATCTAAGAGACCAGAAATCTTCCCCCTTTGGGGGAAGTACCGGCGAAGCCGGGGTAGGGGGTCTTTTGCCTACTGTTTCCTGAACCGGCCCGAGCCTGAGGCCATGAGCGCGAGGGCCCAGTCTTCGGGGATCAGTTTGGCCAGAATGGCGATGGCCTTATTGGGCGCGCCGGTGACGCAGATGGCGCGGTTGGCCTCTACGGCCTCATAGCCCTGTTCAGCAACCTCATCGGCCCCAAGCCAGAGCCAAGCCGGTGTTGAGCGCGAGACGGTCTCGCGGGTGTCATTGACATCGTGGAACTCTGAATAGGTAAAGCCGGGGCAAAGGGCGCTGACATGGACGCCGGTTCCGGCGGTTTCGAGGTGCAGGCTCTGTGAAAACCGGACCATGAAGCTCTTGGTCGCCCCATAGAGGGTATGGCCAGATGATCCGGGCATTAGGCCTGCCAAGGACGCCACATTGATCACCCGGCCGAACCGGCGCTCGACCATGCCCGGCAAGACCTTATGGGTCATGTCGCAGACCGCGACCAACAGCACCTGCAAGAAGTCGCGCTGATCTTGCCAAGCTGTCGAGCCATAGGTGCCGGGCAAGCCGTAGCCGGCATTATTGACCAGCGCATCGACAACCCGTCCGTGGGATTCCAATTCGGCCAAGATCTGATCGGACGCTTCGGGCTGAGCCAGATCGGCGGCGATAACAAAGGTCTCCACCCCAAACCTTAAGCGGATCTCTTCGGCCAGCGCCTCCAGTCGGTCTGTGCGACGGGCCGTGAGGGCCACATCGTACCCGGCCTTGGCAAAGGTGCGGGCCATGGCAGCCCCGATCCCCGCAGAGGCACCGGTAATGAGACAGAGACGACGGGACATGGACAGAGGTCCTTTTCAGCACCATGAAACAGGCCTGCACAGTGACGCCAGCGCCCCGGATGATCAAGCCGCTCGATAGAATGGCTTGGCGGTTACTGATCCTTGAGCAGGTCAGCGACCGTGACGTGCGACAGGCGCTCTGCGGCAGCCTGATCTGCAGCCATGATTGCGGCACCCACGGCCTTAGGAATCTTTTGAACTATGGGGCAGTCCTCAGCCCCGGGACGTGGCATGCCGAGATGGGCGTGGCCGTGCACCGCGCGAAGCACCTGATCGAGGCTCAGAGTGTCTGCAGGCTTGAGCAGCCAAGCCCCGCCGTTGGAACCTGCCCGGGTGGCAATCAGGCCGGCCTTGGCTAGCATAGACGTCACCCGGCGGACCACGACGGGGTTGGTCGGCATGGAGGCGGCTAGCGCCGCGCTCGATACGGCTGCGCTAGAGCAGAAGGCTTGCTTGTGCGCGAGATAGGCCAAAGCGTGGGCGGCGACGGGAAATTTTTGACTGTCGGACATGGCAGAATCTTCCTGACGGCCCAGCAGATGCGCGTTGTCCGGTACACATTAGAAAGAAAACTAGTCTCGGCATGATGCGAATCAAGCATCAGGTCGATTGAACCTTGCTCAGAAAGGGTCTATCGCCCGATCCCAATGTTTGATTTCCGGCGGGACCCACGAGAACAGGGGTCTTCCGAGGGGGTTCAATGGCTTCTGAAGCCTTAGGTGACACTACCCATTCTCAAGACCCCGCAGCGGCCACGCCGCCCGGCTCCAATGGAAATGGTCACGGACACCACGGAGAGGCCCAGCGCTTCTGGCCGATGGTTCTGGGCTCCATTGGTGTGGTGTTCGGCGATATCGGCACCAGCCCGCTCTATGCCATGCGCGAGGCCCTTCACCATGCGCGCAGCACGACCCAGCTCGAACATGCTGTGATCGGGGTGGTTTCTCTGGTTCTGTGGGCGCTGCTGCTCGTGGTGACGGTTAAATATGTCATCTTCCTGATGCGCGCCGACAATAAGGGCGAGGGCGGTACTCTGGCCTTGATGGCGCTGGCTCAGAGAGCCCTTGGCCAAAGATCAACGGCCGTGTTCTTTCTCGGCGTCATTGGCGCGGCTCTCTTCTACGGCGATGGGATCATCACCCCGGCCATTTCGGTCTTGGGCGCGATGGAGGGCTTGAAGGACGCGCCGGATCTTGGCGCGACCCTTGCCCCTTACGTCTTGCCTGCGTCGGCGGGCATTCTCGTCGCCCTGTTCTTGATTCAGGCCAAAGGCACCCAGAGCATGGCCAATCTGTTTGGCCCGATCACCTTGATCTGGTTCATCGTGCTGGCGGCCCTTGGCATGCTGCATATTGCCGACAACTGGTCGATTCTACGCGCCTTTAGCCCCTATTACGGCATCCGGTTTTTGCTTGAGAACGGCTTTGTCGGCTTCATTATTCTGGGCAGTGTGTTCTTGGCCGTCACGGGGGCCGAAGCCCTCTATGCCGATATGGGCCATTTCGGCAAAAAGCCGATCCGTACGGCTTGGCTGATCCTGGTCCTGCCTTGCCTCGCGATCAACTATCTGGGCCAAGGGGCGCTGGTCCTCTCCCATCCTGCGGCCCGCGCCAATCCCTTCTGGCAGATGGTGCCTGAATTTGCCTATTGGCCGGTTCTGGCGCTGGCGACAGCGGCAGCCGTTATTGCCAGCCAAGCGGTCATCACCGGGGCCTTCTCCATGACCCAGCAGGCGGTGCAACTGGGCCTGCTACCCCGCATCGACATCAAGCGCACCTCAGAGACCCAGTCGGGCCAAATCTATGTGCCTGCGGTCAATAGCCTGCTGCTGATTGGCGTTTTGTTGTTACTGTTTGTGTTCCAGACCTCCAGCGCCCTAGCCTCGGCCTATGGCATTGCCGTCACCGGTTCGATGTTTGTCGATACCTTGCTGGCCTATGTCATCATGCGCCGGATGTGGAAATGGTCACGGGCCCAGTGTCTCGTCCTACTTCTGCCCCTAGGCATTTTAGACGTGGTCTTCATCTCGTCGAATATGCTGAAGATTCCAGACGGGGCCTGGCTGCCGCTGGTCTTGGGCGCAGGTCTGGTGACGGTCATGTGGACTTGGACGCGCGGATCTCAGATCCTCACCGACAAGACCCGCCGCGACAGTGTGCCCTTGAACGAGTTGATCGATATATTGACGGCCCGGGCCCCACACCGCACGCCGGGCACGGCAATCTTCCTGACCTCAGACCCCGATGTCGCCCCTGTGGCCCTGATGCACAACATCAAGCACAATAAGGTCCTGCACGAAAAGAACGTGATCTTGACCGTGCGCACCACCGAAACGCCGCGTGTGCGCGAAGAGGATCGGGTGACCATCGAGAAGGTCAATGACGACTTCAAGAAGGTCTTCATCAACTATGGCTTCATGGAAAGCCCGAACGTGCCCAAGGCTCTGGCCCTGTGCCGCAAGCTCGGCCTGAAGTTCGACATCATGGCCACCAGCTTCTTCCTAGGCCGGCGCTCGGTCGTACCCTCGGCCCAGTCGGGCATGCCGCTCTGGCAAGATAAGATCTTCATCTTCCTGATGCGCAATGCGGCCAACCCCACGGACTTCTTCAAGATCCCGCCCGGCCGCGTGGTCGAGATGGGCGCTCAGGTGACCGTCTGATGGAGCAAGGCTGATGGATTGGCTGACCCTCATTGTCGATGGCCTGTGGATCGCCTCGCTGGCCATTATGAGCAGCGTGTCGCGCCAGACCTTTGGCCGTATCCTGCCGTCGGCCAAGGTGCCGATGCAGTTTGGTCTGGGCGGCGTTCCAACCTGGCGGGCCTCGCGCCTGATGGCCGTGACCTTGACGCCAATCATCGCCTGCGGTGTCTGGCTGGTCCTGCTGACCTCTGGCCAAACAGCGCCCGCAGGATCGTCCACTCGGATCATTATGCTGGGCACGCGCCTGTTCATCGCGCCTCTTCTTTGCCTGACCCACCTTTGGCATATGCGTCAGGCCTTGAAGGTCTTGGCCGCAGAAGGCCAGCTTAGGTCTTGACCTTCGCGCCAAGGTGTCTTTGAACCCCAGCGCGCTTGAAATTTATCTTCTTAGGATCGCCCATCATGTCCGACGCCAAACGCTCCGTGAAAAAAGTCGTGCTCGCCTATAGCGGCGGTCTGGACACCTCGATCATTTTGAAGTGGCTGCAGACCGAATATGGCGCGGAGGTCGTGACCTTCACCGCCGATCTGGGTCAAGGCGAAGAGATCGAACCGGCGCGGGCCAAGGCTCTGGCGGCGGGCGTCAAGCCCGAGAACATCTTCATCGAGGATGTGCGCGAAGAGTTCGTGCGCGACTATGTGTTCCCGATGTTCCGCGCCAATACGGTCTATGAGGGCCAGTATCTGCTCGGCACCTCGATCGCCCGTCCCCTGATCGCTAAAAAGCAGATCGAGATCGCCCGCAAGGTCGGGGCCGACGCGGTCAGCCACGGCGCGACGGGCAAGGGCAATGATCAGGTCCGTTTTGAACTGGGCTACTATGCCCTCGAGCCCGACATCCATGTGATCGCCCCTTGGCGCGAATGGGATTTCAAGTCCCGCGAGGCCCTGCTGGCCTTTGCCGAAGCGCACCAGATCCAGATCTCTAAGGACAAGCGCGGCGAGGCCCCGTTCAGCGTCGACGCCAACCTTTTGCACTCCTCATCCGAGGGTAAGGTGCTGGAAGATCCCGCGGTCGAGGCTCCAGAGTTTGTCCATATGCGCACCATTGCGCCCGAAGATGCGCCCGATCAGCCGCACATCTTCACCATCGATTTCGAAAAGGGTGATCCGGTCGCCATCGACGGCGTGGCCATGTCGCCCGCAACCTTGCTGACCAAACTGAACCAGCTTGGCCATGATAATGGCGTCGGGCGGCTGGATCTGGTCGAGAACCGCTTTGTCGGCATGAAGTCTCGCGGCGTCTATGAGACCCCCGGCGGCACCATTCTTCTGGCCGCGCACCGGGGCATTGAGAGCATCACGCTGGATCGCGGTTCGATGCATCTGAAGGACGAGCTGATGCCGAAATATGCGTCGCTTGTTTACAACGGCTTCTGGTTCGCCCCCGAGCGCGAGATGCTGCAGGCGGCCATCGATTATTCGCAAAAAGAGGTCAGCGGTCAGGTGCGGGTCAAGCTCTATAAGGGCAATGTCTCGATCATTGGCCGGACCAGCCCCAACAGCCTCTATGATCAGGACCTGGTCACCTTCGAAGAGGGCAAGGTCGCCTATGATCACCGCGACGCGGGCGGCTTTATCAAGCTCAATGCCCTGCGTCTGCGGGTTCTGGCCAAGCGCAATCGCCGAGCCGAATAGGCTAAGCCGCTCTGATTGAGGCAGATAGAATTCGGGCGTCCTTGGAAACCAAGGACGCCCTTTTTGTTGCCTAGAGGTCTTTGAAGCTCTTGCCTTCAGCGACCAGCCTTTCGAGCAGGGCCGAGGGTTTGAACTCCTCGCCCATCTGGGCTTGGAAGGTCTTCATCTTTTCCAGAACCTTGGGCAGGCCGATCAGGTCGCCATAGAACATGGGGCCGCCGCGATAGAGCGGCCAGCCATAGCCGTTCAGCCAGACAATATCGACGTCCGAGGCGCGAATGGCCATGCCCTCTTCGAGGATCTTGGCCCCTTCATTGATCATCGGATAGACGCAGCGCTCAAGGATCTCTTCGTCGCTAATGTCGCGGCGATTGATGCCCTGCTTGGCGGCGAAGTCGAGAATGATCTGCTCAACGACGGGCGAGGGGATGGCGTTGCGGTTCTCGTCATAGTCATAATAGCCGGAACCCGACTTCTGACCGCGACGATCCATTTCGCAGAGCACTTCGCGAATGGTCGAGCTCTTGCTGTTCTCCTTGGACCAGCCGATGTCCAGACCGGCCAGATCGCTCATGGCAAAGGGTCCCATGGGGAAGCCGAAATCAAACAGCACGCGGTCGATATCCCAAGGCATAGCGCCTTCCATGACCAGCTTTTGGGCTTCACGCTGGCGCTGAGACAGGATGCGGTTACCGACAAAGCCGGGGCAGACCCCGACCAGAACCGCGACCTTGCCGATCTTCTTACCGATCTGCATGGAGGTGGCGATGACCTCCTTCGAGGTTGCCGCACCGCGGACAATTTCCAACAGACGCATGACATTAGCGGGCGAGAAGAAGTGCAGGCCAATCACCGACTCAGGACGGGTCGTCGCCGAAGCGATCTCATTGACGTCCAGATAGGAGGTGTTGGAGGCCAAGATGGCTCCCGCCTTGGCGATCTTGTCCAGACGGCCAAAGACGTCCTTCTTGATATCCATATTTTCGAACACGGCCTCGATGATCAGGTCGCAATCGGCCAGATCTTCCAGAGCCAACGTGCCGGTCAGAAGGCCCATGCGGGTCTCGACATCGGCCTGGGTCAAGCGACCCTTCTTGGCGGTGTTTTCATAGTTCTTACGGATGGTGGCGATGCCCCGATCCAGTGCCGCCTGCTGGGTCTCGACGATGGTTACAGCGTAACCGGCGGTGAGGAAGTTCATCGAGATGCCGCCGCCCATGGTGCCAGCGCCGATAACGCCGACCTTCTTGACCGGCAGGATCGCCACATCGTCGCCAATGTCTGGGATCTTGGCGGCTTGGCGTTCGGCAAAGAACACATAGCGCTGAGCGGCAGACTGGCTGCCGGTCATCAGTTCCATGAACAGCTTGCGTTCAACAGCCATGCCTTCGTCGAAGGGCAGGTTCACGGCCGCTTCGATGCACTTGATGTTGCTTTCTGGGGCCATAAAGCCGCGGAACTTGCGGGCATTGGCCTTGCGGAACTCAGCGAATAGGCCGGGATTGGCGCGGTCGGCCAGAACCTTGTCTTCCAGATCGCGAACGCGCTTGAGCGGACGGCCCTCGGCGACGATCTTCTTGGCAAAGGCGACGGCGGTTTCGCGCAGCTTGCCCTCTTCGGCCAGTTCATCGACCAGACCCATGGCCAAGCAAGCCTTGGCGGGGACGTGCTGGCCCGTGGTCATCATTTCCAAGGCCTTGGCGGCGCCGACAATGCGCGGCAGACGCTGGGTGCCACCGGCGCCGGGCAGCAGGCCGAGGTTCACTTCGGGCAGGCCGCACTTGGCCGAGGGGACGGCGACGCGGTAGTGGCAAGTCAGAGCCACTTCGAGGCCGCCGCCCAGCGCCGTGCCGTGGATGGCTGCGACGACCGGCTTAGAGGCGTTCTCGATGGTGTTTTGCACGTCCTGCAGGCTTGGGCCGACAGGGGCCTTGCCGAATTCGGTAATGTCAGCCCCAGCGATGAAGGTGCGACCGTCGCAGATCAGGACCACCGACTTGACGGCGCTATCGGCCATGGCGGCATTGATGCCCAGCGACAGGCCTTCGCGCACGGGGGCGGACAGGGCGTTCACGGGGGGCGAGTTCAAGGTGACGATGGCGACATCGCCCTCGACGGAAATTGTGGTGACGGCGTTCAAGATCTTGGCATCTGCGGACATGGCGTTTCCCAGTTTTCTGCGTTCG
>CANFKD010000046.1 GCA_947447115.1 Caulobacteraceae bacterium | reverse complement strand
TGAAGAGATGGGCGTTTCGGATTGGGTCGTGGTGGATCAAAACCGCGTCAACCTGTTCGCGGATGCGACCGGTGACCATCAGTGGATCCACATTGATGTGGAACGCGCCAACCGTGAAATGGGCGGCCCTATTGCCCATGGCTATCTGACCCTGTCGCTGATCCCCTTCCTCGGTGCGGGCATCATGCGCGTTACGGGCGTGACCCGCGGCATCAACTATGGCTCGGACAAGGTGCGCTTTACCAATATGGTCCGCGTCGGCAAGCGCGTTCGCATGCGTCAAAAACTTCTGAATGTTCAGCCCAAGGCGGGCGGTCTGCAAATGACCACCGAATGCACCATCGAGATCGAAGGCGAAGACCGTCCAGCCTGCGTGGCCGAAACCATCTCGGTCCTGTACGGCGCCTAAGACCCCCTACCCCGGCTTCGCCGGTACTTCCCCCAGAGGGGGAAGATCAAGTAACGGTAAATCTTCCCCCTCTGGTGGAAGTGGCCCGAAGGGACGTAGGGGGCCTTGTTTCTTCCTTCCGTCTTCCCCGCGAAGGCGGACAGCGACCCGCTGGATTTCTGCCTTTCGGGGAACGTGGCGCAGAGGGAAGTGAATGACCCCCTCACCCAACCCTCTCCCCCAAGGGGGCGAGGGCTTATCGGTTCTAGCCCTCTCCCTGAGGGAGAGGGTTGGGTGAGGGCCTTTCTTTCTTCCTTCCTTTCCTCAATCCTTTCTCCCCCCCTCACGCAAATGACCCCGTCATGAACCGGCGTGATCTCATGGTCAAAGCCAGTGCCTTGGCCCTTACACTGACCCCTCTGATCCCAGCGGCTGCGACCGCCAAGTCCAAGGCTTCCCCCATGACGGCAACCAGACCAACCCCTCCCATCGCGCGCAAGATCCCTCATCGGACAGAGCAGCTTGGCCGGGTTCGGGTCGATGACTATGCCTGGATGAAGGACGACAATTGGCAAAAGGTGCTGCGCGATCCCAGCCTGATCAAGGCCGACGTCAAGGCGCACCTGACCGAGGAGAACGCCTATACCAAGGCCATGCTCGCCCCGACCGAGGCGCTGCAGGCCCAGATGTTCGAGGAGATGAAGGGCCGCGTCAAAGAAGATGACAGCTCTGTCCCCGCCTCTGATGGCCCGTGGGACTATTATTCGCGTTACGAAAAGGGCGCTGAACAGCCAATCTTTGCGCGCCGCCCACGCGGCTCTGACACGGGCGAGCAGGTGATGCTTGATGCCGATGCAGCGGGCAAGGGTAAGGCCTATTACAAGGTCGGTGATTGCGACCACAGCCCCGACCACAGCCTCTGCGCCTATTCGGTCGATGAGCAAGGTTCTGAGGTCTATCGCATCTATGTCAAGGACCTGGCCAGCGGATCGGTGCTGCCCGAGCCCGTGCAAAGCGCCAATGGCGATTTCACCTTTTCGCCCGACTCCCAGCACCTGTTCTGGACCTTCCGGGACGAGAACGGCCGCCCCTCAAAGATCTTCCGTCGCCCTGCACGCGGCGGCGCCAAGGACGATGTGCTGGTCTATGAAGAGCCAGATGAAGGCTTTTTTGCCAGTTGCGGCGTCTCTTCTTCGCGCAAATATATCCAGATCAATACCGGCAATCACGAGACCTCCGAGGTCCTGCTGATCCCCGCCGCCACCCCTCTGGCCAAGCCCGTCTCCTTACAGCCGCGCATTGCGGGCGTGCAGTATGATGCCGAGCACTGGAACGACCGGTTCTTGATCCGCACCAATGCTGACGGCGCCGTTGATTTCAAGATCGTCGAGGCCCCAGAAAGCACCCCCAGCAAGGCCCACTGGAAAGACTGGCGCGGCCACATGCCCGGTCAGTTCGTGGTTGGCATTGGCGCTTACCGAGGCAGGTTCGTGCGACTGGTGCGCGAAAATGCCAATAACCGCCTGATCATCACCGAGGCCGGTACCAACGCTGAGCACACCATCGCCTTTGACGAGGAGGCCTTCGCGCTCAGCCTCTCCGGCGGCTATGAGTACGACACCGACGCTGTGCGTTTTGTCTATGAGTCCCCGACCACGCCCAAACAGTGGTTTGACTATGACATGGCCAAACGTAGCCGGACTCTGCGCAAGACCCAAGAGATACCGTCGGGCCACAACCCCGCCGACTATGTCACCCGCCGCCTCTATGCCACGGCGCCCGATGGCGTTCAGGTGCCGGTAACGGTGCTGATGCGCAAGTCGACGCCGCTGGATGGTTCGGCACCTTTGTTGCTCTATGGCTATGGGTCCTATGGCATTCCGATGGAGCCGAACTTCTCGATCCGCAACCTGTCGCTGGTTGATCGCGGCTGGATCTGGGCCACGGCCCATATTCGCGGCGGTTCAGAAAAGGGCTGGGGCTGGTTCCTCGATGGCCGCGCGGCCAAGAAGAAGAACACCTTCACCGACTTCATCGCCTGCGCCGAACATCTGACCGGTCAGGGCTATGGCAAAAAGGGCCGTATCGTTGCCTATGGCGGCTCGGCGGGCGGCATGTTGATGGGGGCCATCGCCAATATGCGCCCCGATCTCTGGGCCGGGATTATCGCCGCGGTTCCATTCGTGGATGTGCTCAATACAATGAGCGACACCTCCTTGCCCCTGACGCCGCCCGAATGGCCCGAATGGGGCAATCCGCTCGAAGATCAGGGCGCCTACGACTATATTGCCAGCTACAGCCCCTATGACAATGTCACGGCCAAGCCCTATCCGGCGATCTTGGCCACGGGCGGGCTGTCCGATCCGCGCGTAACCTATTGGGAGCCGGAAAAATGGGTCGCCAAGCTGCGCCCTGCGACCACCAGCGGCAATCCTGTGCTGTTGCGGATCAATATGGAGGCCGGTCACGGCGGCGCCTCCGGCCGCTTCGATTTCCTCAAGGAGATCGCGCTGGACTATGCCTTTGCGGTTTGGGCGATCGATAGGGGTTGGACGAAGGGGTGAAGTGGGGTGAACACCCCCTCACCCAACCCTCTCCCCTAAGGGGGCGAGGGCTAAGAAGAGATAAGCCCTCTCCCTGTGGGAGAGGGTTGGGTGAGGGCCTTGTTTGTTTTACCCGCGTCATTGCGAGCGCAGCGAAGCAACCCAGTTGACTGACACGACCCTCAGCAGATGTTCCCCCTGGGTTGCTTCGGCGTTTCACGCCTCGCAATGACGCGTGTTAATTCAACAACCCCAACGCCGCCCGCGCCACATCATCCAAACCCTCACCACCCGCCTCCAAATGGACCAAGATTTCGCGTCTCATGCGCGGATCCCAGAACAGTTTCAGATGGTCGGCGGTGGCCACAACGGCCTTAGCTTCGCCTTCAACGGCAAAGGCTCTAGCGATCTGGTTGGCCATGTGGACCAGCTTGTCAGCTTGCATCTGTGTCGGCTCCCGCCGCTATATGATCAAATCCAGTAAAGACTTCGAGGCCATCAGAGCGGACGACACCCACCAGGCACATGCCAGCCGCCTCTGCCGTACGCAGAGCCAAAGCGGTCGGCGCGGAAACTGCGGCCAGAACCCCAGCGCCCATAGCCGCGGCCTTCTGTACCAACTCCACCGACAGGCGGCTGGTCATCAGGACCGCGCCGTCCTTGGCCGTCAGTCCTTGGCGCGCCATGGCCCCCGCCAACTTGTCCAAGGCGTTGTGGCGACCGACATCTTCGCGCACGAGAACCACGCCTTGACCTGGCCGATAGAACCCCGCCGCATGGACCGCGCGGGTCTGTCTGTTCAGGCTTTGCAGGTCAGCCATCTGAGCCATCGCTTCAATGATCTCAGGGGCGCTCACCACCACCGCACTGTCAATCTTGGCCAGCTTGGGCAGGGCGTCCTCTAGGCTCTCGACCCCGCAAAGGCCGCAGCCGGTGGGGCCAGCCCGGTGACGCCTGCGCGCACTCAGCCTTGCCGAAAGGCCCGCCGACAGCCACAGCCTCATCTCGATGCCCAGCGGCGCATCAAACTGTTCCATCCGCGCGATCTGGGCCAGATCGGTGATGATCCCCTCATTGAGGGAAAAGCCGATGGCGAAGTCTTCCAGATCGGCTGGGCTGGCCATCATCACGGCCTCGGACCCGCCGTCATAGACAAGGGCCACCGCCGTCTCTTCGGGCACCATGCGCACCCCCTCACCGGGCTGGGCGCCGCCATAGGCAAGACGCCGGACCTGAAGGGCGGATGCGCGCCCTGTCACTCGGCCGCCGGGGCGATGCGACGGCTTTGCAGGGCCTGGGCCTCATAGGCCTCCTGCCAGTCGGTTGGGCCGTTCGAGCTGGAGATCTGCACCGCCGTCACCTTATATTCCGGGCAGTTGGTGGCCCAGTCGGAGAAGTCGGTGGTGATGACATTGGCCTGGGTCGAGGGATGGTGGAAGGTCGTATAGACCACCCCCGGTGCCACGCGATCGGTGATCAGGCAGCGCAGGCTGGTCTCGCCCGAACGGCTGGCCAACTTGATCCAGTCGCCGTCCTTCAGGCCCCGTGTTTCCGCGTCAAAGGGATGGATTTCGAGCAGATCTTCCTGGTGCCAAGCGACATTGGCCGTGCGCCGCGTCTGGGCCCCGACATTGTATTGCGACAGCACCCGTCCCGTGGTCAGCAAGAGCGGGAATCGCGAGCCGGTCCGCTCTTCGGTGGCTATATAGTCGGTCAGAACGAACAGGCCCTTGCCCCTAGCAAAGCTGTCCAGATGCATGACCGGCGTGCCTTCTGGGGCGGCGGCGTTACAGGGCCACTGCACAGAACCGAGCCGATCAAGCGTAGGATAGGAGACACCGGCAAAGGACGGGGTGGTGGCAGCGATCTCATCCATGATCTGGCTGGGGTGGCTATAGGCCATCGGAAAGCCCAGCGCATTGGACAGAAGCTGCGTGATCTCCCAGTCGCCATAGCCGTTCTTAGGGGCCATGACCTTGCGCACCCGCTGAATCCGCCGCTCAGCATTGGTGAAGGTGCCGTCCTTTTCGAGGAAGGTCGAGCCGGGCAAGAAGACGTGCGCGTAGTTGGCGGTCTCGTTGAGGAACAGGTCCTGCACGACGACGCAGTCCATGGCCGCTAGGCCTGCGGCGACATGGTGGGTGTCGGGGTCGGACTGGAGAATATCTTCGCCCTGCACATAGAGGGCGCGGAAACTGCCATCTTGGGCCGCATCGAGCATGTTGGGGATTCGCAGACCCGGTTCACGCTCCAGCTTAACGCCCCACAGGTCCTCGAACAGTTCGCGCGTGGCGTCGTCCGAGACGTGGCGATAGCCGACAAACTCGTGCGGGAACGAGCCCATGTCGCAGGCACCCTGCACATTGTTCTGACCGCGCAGGGGGTTCACCCCGACGCCTTCGCGCCCCAAATTGCCCGTGACCATGGCCAGATTGGCGATGGCCATGACCGTGGTCGTGCCTTGGCTGTGCTCGGTGACGCCTAGCCCGTAATAGATCGCGCCATTCCCGCCCGTCGCATAGAGCCGCGCCGCTGCCCGCAACTCGGCAGACGGTACGCCCGTCAGGGCCTCAGTTTCTTCAGGACTATAGCGTGGCTCCGCCACAAAGCTGGCCCAAGCGGCATAGGCATCAAGGTCGCAACGCTCGCGGATAAAGGCCTCGTTGGCTAGGCCCTCGGTGACAATGACATGGGCCATGGCGGTTAAGACCGCGACATTGGTTCCCGGCGTCAGGGGCAGATGGTGCGCGGCTTCAATATGGGGCGAGCGGACAATGTCGGTGCGGCGCGGATCGATCACGATCAGCTTGGCCCCTTGGCGCAGACGCTTTTTCATGCGCGAGGCGAAGACCGGATGGCCATCGGTCGGGTTGGCCCCAATCAGCAGCATGACGTCGGTATGCTCGACCGAGTCGAAATCTTGCGTGCCTGCGGAGGTGCCGAAGGTGGTCTTCAGGCCATAGCCGGTGGGCGAGTGACAGACCCGCGCGCAGGTGTCGACATTGTTATTGCCAAAGCCGGCCCGGACCAGCTTTTGCACCAAGAAGGTCTCTTCATTGGTACAGCGCGAGGAGGTGATGGCCCCCACCGCATCCTTGCCATAGTCGCGCTGGATGCGTTTGAACTGGCTGGCCGTGTAGGCGATCGCCTCGTCCCAACTGACCTCGCGCCAAGGATCGGTGATCTTGTCGCGGATCATCGGATTGAGGATGCGCTCACGGTGGCTGGCATAGCCAAAGGCAAAGCGGCCCTTGACGCAGGAATGGCCACGGTTGGCCTTGCCGTCCTTATAGGGGACCATGCGCACGACATCTTCGCCGCGCATCTCGGCCTTGAAGCTACAGCCAACGCCGCAATAGGCGCAGGTGGTGATCAGCGAATGCTCCGGCTGACCCACCTCGATCACGGTCTTTTCGGTCAAGGTTGCTGTCGGGCAGGCCTGAACACAGGCGCCGCAGGACACGCACTCAGACTCAAAGAACGGCTCGTCCATCCCAGCGGCGACCTTGGAGCCAAAACCCCGGCCTTGGATGGTCAGGGCAAAGGTACCCTGAACCTCGTCACAGGCCCGCACACAGCGCGAACAGGCGATGCACTTAGACGGATCGAAGGTGAAATAGGGATTAGACTCATCGGCCTCGGCGCAGAGGTGATTGTCGCCCTCATAGCCATAGCGCACTTCACGCAGACCGACCTCGCCCGCCGTGTCCTGCAACTCGCAATCGCCATTGGCCGCGCAGGTCAAACAGTCCAGCGGGTGATCGGAAATATAGAGCTCCATCACCCCCTTGCGCAGGGTCCGTAACAGCGGGGTCTGGGTCTTGACCGACATGCCCGGCGTCACCGGCGTGGTGCAGGAGGCGGGCGTGCCATTGCGGCCCTCGATCTCGACCAGACACATGCGGCAGGAGCCGAAGGCCTCGAGGCTGTCGGTGGCACAGAGCTTGGGCACCTTGACCCCCAGCTCCATCGCCGCGCGCATGACCGAGGTTCCGGCAGGCACCGTCACCTCGAACCCGTCAATGGTCAGGCTAACCTCGGCTTCGGCCTTGGAAGCGGGCGTGCCGTAATCGGTTTCCTTGATCAGCTGCATGGGTCTTTTCCTATTCAGCCGGGACTTTGGCATTGATGCCAGAGCCGTTAAAATCACCCGGGAAATGGCGCACCGCACTCATCACCGGATAGGGGGTAAAGCCGCCCAGTGCACAGAGGGAGCCATATTTCAAAGTCTGACACAGGTCTTCGAGCACCGCCATATTGGCCGCGCGCTCGGTTCCGGCCATGATCTTGTCAATCACCTCAACGCCTCTGGTCGAGCCGATGCGGCAGGGGGTGCATTTGCCACAGCTCTCAATGGCGCAAAATTCCATGGCAAAGCGGGCCTGAGCCCCCATCTGGACGCTGTCATCAAAGACCACGATGCCGCCATGACCGATCAGGCCGTCACGGGCAGTGAAGGCCTCGTAATCGTAAGCTGTATCAAACAGGGACGGCGGGAAATAGGCCCCCAGAGGCCCGCCGCACTGCACTGCCTTGACTGGGCGGCCGCTTAAGGTGCCGCCTGCAACCGTCTCGATGATCTCGCCCAAGGTGATGCCAAAGGCGGCTTCGAACAGGCCGGTATATTTGGCATTGCCTGCGATCTGAATCGGCATGGTCCCGCGCGAGCGGCCCAGCCCATAGTCGGCATAGGCCTTGGCCCCCTTGGCCAGGATCACCGGCACGCTGGCCAGCGAGACCAGATTATTGATCACGGTCGGCTTGCCGAACAGGCCGACATGGGCAGGAAGCGGTGGCTTGGCCCGCACCATGCCGCGCTTGCCCTCGAGGCTTTCCAGAAGGGCGGTTTCTTCGCCGCAGACATAGGCACCGGCCCCGACGCGCAGCTCCAGCTCAAACGACCGACCAGAGCCCAGAACATCAGGGCCGATCAGCCCAGCTTCGCGCGCGAGGATCAGGGCCTCGGTGAAGGTGACATTGGCGTGGGGATATTCTGAGCGCGAATAGACAAAGCCCTTGGTCGCCCCGACCGCCAGACCGGCAATGACCATGCCTTCGATCAGGCAGAAGGGATCGCCCTCGAGCACCATCCGGTCAGCAAAGGTGCCGCTGTCGCCCTCGTCGGCATTGCAGACAATATATTTGCGGTCCGCCGTAGCCTCGGCCACGGTCTTCCACTTGATGCCGGTCGGAAAGCCTGCCCCGCCGCGTCCGCGCAGGCCCGAGGCTGTCACCTCAGCCACCACCGCCTCAGGGCCCATGGCCAGAGCCTTGGTTAGACCCTCCAGACCGCCATGGGCGCGGTAATCGTCCAAGGACAGGGGATCGACAATGCCGCAGCGGGCAAAGGTCAGGCGTGTCTGGCGCACCATGAAGGGATGATCTTCCGGACGGCCAATGCGCAAGGGATGGTCCGCGCCGCTCAGCAGGCCCGCTGCCAAAAGTCCGGGCACATCGGCTGGCGTCACAGGGCCATAAGCGATCCGTCCCTCAGGGGTCTCGACCTCAACCATGGGCTCCAGCCAGGTCATGCCGCGAGAGCCGGTGCGAACGATCTGCACACCCTCGCCTGCCTGCTGCGTCAAGGCCTTAGCCACGCGGTCAGCACCGACGGCGAGGGCGGAGACATCCTTGGGTACAAAGAGGCGGATCATGGCTGGGTTTCCTCGGCCACGGCCTCGATCAGGCTCATCCCATCAAGACGGCCATGGGGCTGACCATTGACCAGAGCGGCAGGGGCAGCGGCGCAAAGGCCAAGGCAATAGACCGCCTCGACGGTGACCGCGCCATCGGGGGTGGTTTCACCCCAACCGATACCGAGGGAGGCCAGAAGGAAGCTCGCGGCCTCGCGGCCCCCGACAGCCTGACAGGCCTCGGCGCGGCAGAGCTTGACCACGGTCTTGCCCGCCGGGGCCTCGCGGAAATCATGATAGAAGGTGACGACGCCGTGAATCTCGGCGCGGCTGCGGTTCAGGGCTTTGGCCACCATCGGGATGGCTTCAGACGGCACACAGCCGAAGGCCGCTTGCAACCCATGCAGGATCGGCAGGGCCGGACCTTCGAGGCCCAGATGGGCACTGATGATCTCGGCGGCCCGATTTGGGTCCCAGTCCGCGACCAGATTGGTGGTTTTCGACGCCATTAGCCCCTCCGGCGGGCCCTTTGGACCAACGAACCTCTTAGGGTCCTGTGTCTCGCGTCACGTGCTTTGTGACAATGATCAATATGGCTCCATGCGAAAATTCGATGGCTAGCGCCACTTGGGATCAGGCCCAAGACGCGCCGCCACGCCCATCAAGATAACGGTGGCCACCACAGCGCCCCAAAGCGCCGCCATACCAAACCGGCCATAGGCGCTGGCCCCCGCCACTGCGCCTGCAATCAGTCCCGCCCACAGCAGGAAATAGGGCAGCCATGCCAAGGGATCACCCCCGAACAGGGCTGCAGAGACGCGCTGGCCAAGCTTAACCAGCGTTCCGGTCATGTAGGTGAGACCAATGCGAACCTCACCGGCCTCGGTAAAGACAGCATTCTCCGCCCCCATCGCCATGACCATCGCGACAATGGCAGGCACGGCAGATCCTAGGCCGCCGCTGAGAGCCGCGACGGTCAAGAAGATTGCGACCAGCGCTAGCACCCCAATCCGGCGATAACGGCCCGCTAGGTGCCCCACCACGGCCCCGGCCACGACACCGATCAGGAAACAGCCGATCAGACCTGCGGCTATGGCCCCATGGATCGCACCCGCCGCCAAGCCGACGCCAACGCGCGTGGAATTTCCACTCATGAAAGAAACGAAAAAGCCGCCCGTTTTGATAAAGCCAATGGCATCGACATAACCGGCCAGACAGGACAGGCAGGCGGCCAAGATGCGCAGGCGATAGTCATAGTTGGTGATGGCGTATCTCCTGGCCAGTCAACCTAGCCTGACAGGGCTATAGCAAGACGGTGACCGGGTCCAATTTCACACCCAAGGTTCGTGGCTCGACTGGGAACCCATAGCGGCGCGTTAAGCGCACGTTGCGGAGGGCTCGAGATAAAGATATACTTAAGCTATTGTATATCATGGAGACTGCCATGCAGGTCGCAAAATGGGGCAATAGCCTTGCCGTGCGGTTGCCCAAATCGCTTGTCGACAAACTCAAACTCAGCGCTGGCGACTCCCTATCGATCGTCTCAGCGTCCCACGACGAGATCACGGTTCAGGTCGAGGATCGGAAATCCGCCTTTCGAGAGGCCATGACCCCGTTTCGCTGGGCCGCGCCGCAGGATTACCGATTTGACCGTGATGAGGCCAATGAGCGGTGAAGCGTTTTTTTGACACCAATATTCTGGTCTACGCCTTTCTCGATACCGATAGGCGAGACGTCGCCTTAGACCTGCTGGCCGAAGGCGGGGTCACCAGTGTTCAGGTCCTCAATGAGTTCACCAATGTCGCCCGCAAAAAATGGCGGCGGGATTGGGCCGAGATTGCCGCAGCGCTCCAAGTTATCCGACTGCACTTTAACCCGATCGTTCCCGTCACCCTTGATACCCATCAATCAGCGCTCGACTTGGCCAGCCGCGATGGGCTCAGCTTTTATGACGCCTTGATTGTGGCTGCGGCCATTGATGCGGGCTGCGATCTCCTCTTTTCAGAAGACCTTCAGCATGATCGCAAGTTCGGAAAGCTCGTGGTCAAAAATCCCTTTCGCCTTGAACCCGAAAGCTTGGCTTAGAGCTTCAAGCCAAAGCGCGGGCCGATCCAGGTCATCAGGGCATAGAGGCCGATGGTGAGCAGGCAGCCTGCCGTGAGGGCGGGCCAAAATCCAATGCCGCGCCGCAAGAGGGCCGGGATCAGCAGGAACATGGGCAAGGACGGCAGGACGTACCAGACCGTCGCCTCGACGTGATCGGCGATCAGGCCAGAGGGCTGCCCTCCGCGCCAAAGCCAGATCATCCCCAAGATCGAAACCAGCGGCAAAGAGGCGATCAAGGCCCCAAAGCCGGGTTGGCGTTTGGCCACTTCGGACACGATGGCGATGATGAGGCCTGAGATCAGGGCCTTAAGGATCAGGTACAGCATGGCTCTTGCTATCACGCCGACGGGGGGCGGGTAAGGCTAGGCGGCGGCCTCTTGCGCATCGATCTTCGCCCGATCAGCTTTTGACCAAAGACCCGCGAGGAAGAAAGCAGGCAGGGCCAGTGCTGACAAGGCAACACCGACCAGAACCGAGGCCGTATAGGGCTCGGCAAATCCGGCCTGGCGGAACTGATCGATCGCCCATCCGGCGCCGGTAACGCCAACGCCCATGCCGATACAGTTCAGGCACAGGATATAGAACCCCGTCACCGTCGCGCGCGACTCCTGCGAGGCCAGTTCCTGCACGGTCGAGAAGGTTGGGCCGTAGAAGGCGGCCAGTTGGAACACGCCGATGCCCAGACCGATATTGAAGATCAAGGTGCCCGGCTCGGACAGACGATAGGCAATAGACAGGGGTAGGATGGCCAGCATCATCCAAAATAGCATCATCGGCCGTCCGGTCTTCCTATGGCGCTGCCACCAGTCGCCCAACATGCCGCCGAACAGATTGCCCGCTATGCCGGCCACGACCGTAACAAGGCCAGACAGACGCGCGATCTCGCCCTTTTCAAATCCCCGCTCGACCACGAACCAAAGCTGGTCAAATTGCGCCGCGCCAACGGCAAAATGCAGCGCGACGCCGCCGCACATGGTCGCGACAAGCGCCTTGGAGCGCCGCAAGGCCACAATCAGTTGGACGATCTGGGCGCCAAAGCCTAGGCCCGCTCCGGGCTTTCGGATCGGCACCTTGCGCGGTTCATGGACGGTCAGCATGAGAAGCGACAGGATCAGGCCCAAGGCCCCGACCGCGTAGAAACAGTTGCGCCAGCCAATGACCGGGCCGAGATAGCCCGCCAGCAGTAAGCCCGCTCCGGCCCCGATGGGCACACCCGTATAGTAGATCGCTGCAACCAGACCCATCCGCGCCCGCGAGAACCGGTCCGCCAATAGGGACATGGCCGAAGGGGTAAGGGCCGACTCGCCAATGCCAATCAGGGCGCGCGGAATGGCCAAGGAGACAAAGCCGCGCGCTGCGCCGGAGGCCGCGGTTAGAAGGCTCCAGACCGCAATCGCGCCCGCGATCAGTTTTGGCCGATTGAACAGGTCCGCGAGCATACCCATGAACAGCCCCGCTACCGCATAGAACAGTAAAAAGACAATGCCGGTCAAAAGGCCAAATTGCGTATCGGTGAGATTGAGCTCGGGCTTCAGATAGTTGGCAAAACTGGCGAGCAGGTTTCGATCGACGAAGTTGAGGGCGTTTGTCACGGTCAAAAGAAACAGCAGGCCATAGGGCGCTGCACTGACAAGACGGTCCGTCTGGACGTCTGAATTACGCGCCATTTCCTCACCCATCGCAGCGTCCCCTTTGGAGATCTTGGTTGTTTCACCATTGAGACCGCAGTTTAACGCAGCGTCAACGCTCATCTTCAGCTTGCGATCTGCGAAAATTGGCGCAAAATGAGACCTTATGCCGCGACAATGGATCGAGTTCCTATCGACCAAGCGACAGCGGTACCGACAGGGGCGAGAGCACAAGATGAGCAAGATTTGGGTTCGAGCAGGGATGGCGCTTGCCGTCGCTGCCGCAGTGATAGGCTTTGGGATCAGCACCACCAAGGGCGTCGCGCCCTCATCTTTGGTGGCCAGCGAGCAAACACCTTGGGGGCCAACCAAGGTCGATAATTTCCGTCTGACCGACCAGAACCTCCTGTCCAAAGAACTCTATCGGATGAGCGATGCCTCGGCAGTGGTGATCATCACCGTGCAGAATGGCTGCCCCATCTGTCGCAATACCGGCCCCGCTGTGAAGGCGCTGATGTCGTCCTTCGCGGGCAAGGGCGTTGAGTTCATGATGCTGGACTCCACCCCCGCCGACACGCGCGAAGAGATTTTGGCCGAGGCCAAGGCCTATGGCTATGACCTGCCGATCCTGCTGGACCGCAATCAACTGGTTGGTGAACAGCTGGGCGTGACCCGCACCGCCGAGGTCATCATCATCCAGCCCAAGACCTGGAAGGTGATCTATCGCGGCCCCATCGATGATCGCGTGACCTATGAGCGCCAGCGCGCCAAGGCGACCAAGACCTGGGCCGCCGATGCCCTGAACGCCCTCTTGGCGGGCAACACCACCAAGGTGGCGTGGCAGAATCCTGAAGGTTGCCTGATCGACATAGCGGGCAACAGCAAGGTCGCTGCCGCCAAGGTGTCCTACGCCCACGACATCGCACCGATCATTCAGGCCAAGTGCGTCGCCTGTCACCAGCCCGGTGGCATCGGCCCCATGCCCCTGACCAACTATCAGCGTATCAAGAGCTTCTCGCCGATGATCCGCGAAGTGCTGCGCACCCAGCGCATGCCGCCTTGGCGCGCCGATCCGACCGTGGGCAAGTTCCATGACGATAAGAGCCTGAGCGGCGAACAGATCCGCACCCTGGTCCACTGGATCGAAGCGGGCGCACCGCGCGGTGAGGGCGATGATCCGATCGCCGCTGTGGCCTATCAGGCTGAAGAATGGCCTCTGGGTAAGCCGGACCTGATCTTGGACCTGCCAGCCTATGACATTCCAGCCTCTGGCATTGTCGACTATCAGCGTCCCTTCGTGCTGAACCCTCTGCCTGAGGGCAAGTGGCTCCGTGCCTCGACGGTCAAGGTTGATAATCGCCAGTCCGTGCACCACATCCTGACCGGCTATCTGACCACCCCTCCAGCACCGGGCCAACCGGCCAATGAAAGCCAGTGGGGCGCGTCGGTCGGCGGCTATGCGGTGGGCGCTGAGTCCATTGTTCAGCCCAATGATATTGGCGTTTACCTGCCCTCGGGCGGCGCCATTGGTTTCCAGAACCACTACACCCCCTTTGGGCGGGCTGTGACTGAGAAGTCCAAGATTGCGCTCTACTTCTACGACAAGAAGCCATCGCTGATGATGCATAATTCGGTGATCGCCAATCCGAACATCACCATCCCACCGAACGAAGAGAACTGGCAGCAGTCGGCCTATGTGGCCTTCCCGAAGGATGCGATCCTCTATGGTGCCTTCCCGCATGCTCACTATCGCGGGTCGTCGTCTCAGTTGTGGATCCAGTATCCCGATGGGGCCAAGAAGCTGCTTCTCTCCCTGCCCCACTATGACTTCAACTGGCAGCGTGAGTTCGAGTTTGCCGAACCGATCAATGTCCCAGCCGGATCGAAGCTGATCGCCATCTATACCTATGACAATTCCAAGCGGAACCCGGCCAATCCGGATCCAACCCGCACGGTGCCATGGGGCGACCAGTCCTTTGACGAGATGCTCTATACCGCCCTGCGCTATCGTTGGGTGGGCGAGACCTCGGACGCGCCAAACGATTTTGACGCTCTGCTGAACAAGAACCGCATGTTCGGGATCTTGGACAGCAACATGGATGGCAAGCTGCAAAAGTCTGAGGCTACCGGTCGGATGGGCGCCATGCTCGCCGCCAATTTCGAGAAGATCGACATCGAGAACAAGGGATATATCACCCCCGATGCGCTCAATGCCGTGATGGACATGGTCTATAAGAGCCGCCGCTCAAAGCCTGCTGCGCCAGCCGCAACGGGTGACAAGACCACGGCGGCTCCCGTTGCTGCGACCCCAGCCGCGCCCAAGGGCTAGGGTGCGGCGACCAAGCGGGGCCCTCGCGGCCCTGCTGATCCTCATCGGTCTGTGGGGCGGCGTTGCAAGCGCTGCCCCCGGACTGGGACGGGTCGAGATCGGAGCGCAGGCTCCCGACCGGGCCCTGCTCGGTGCCGACGGCCTACCCCACCGCCTGTCCGACTATCGCGGCAAGACCGTGATCTTGGAATGGACCAGCCCGGTCTGTCCCTATACCAGCAACAAATACCGCCGTGGCCTGATGCAGGCCCTTCAGCGCCGCGCGGCACGTCAAGGCGCGGTTTGGCTGTCTATCGACACATCCGCTCCCGGCAAGCCCGGCTTTCTGACTCCGGACCAGGCCAAGGCGCGGATCAAGGCGACGGGCGCTGTGGTTACAGAATTTCTATTTGATCCGGGCGGGGCCTTTGCGCGGCCCTATGGCATCCGCACGACGCCCAGCATGGTGATGATCGATGGTCAGGGGCGGGTGATCTATCAGGGGGCCATTGATCAGGTGCCCGAACAGACCAAGCCCGATGGCAAGGACCATATCAGCGCGGCGCTGGACGACCTCAAGGCCGGACGTGCAATCCGCACGCCGGAAACCCGGGCCTATGGCTGCGCGGTGGAATATTGAGGCTTCAAGCCCGGCTAGCCAGATAGGGTGTGAGTTTGGCGTTAAGACGCAAGGCGGCTGCGACACAGTACTCGCGCACATGGCGGGTCACGTCATCCTCACCGGTTTGTACTGGGAAGAAATAGCCATCATCGAGCTTTTTGATCAACCCACGCTGCTCCAAATAGACGAGCCGGCGGCGGACCGTTTCGCGCGACATGCCCAGCTTCAGGTGAATGGATTTTGCATTGATCGGATGGTGCTGGATTTGGAAGACGCCAGCGCTTTGCGTCGTCAATTCCCCCCGATCGACAGCATCAATCAAACCCTTGTTGGAGCTGAAAAAGGCCAGACAGGCGAGGACAAGGGTGTCGGTGATATCCAGATTGAGCTGTTGTCCGAAAACAGTCGTGAGATCGACCAACTCACCAATCATGAGGACCGATATATATCGAGCAAGGATTCCGTCTATATCGATTGTGATTTCGACCATGAATTTGATTCTTTAGGAGATATTATTGAAACCAACAATGGAAAACGATAGTTAATTGATAATTCAACTTTATAGAGATTCATCAACGCATAAAAATATTAACTAGGAATGCATTTAAGACTTACAATATTAAATAGCCATCTAATTTATTTTTATAATTATCGAAACCAAAATCGGATTTATACAAATTTCTAAATCATAAACAATATCGGATATTTGCGAGAATGGCGCGACCGGTCTCGGCTCGTACAATCCCCTAAGCCCCATCCGGCAACATCTGATTGAGGCGCTGCTGCATGCGCTTGGCCATTCCAAGCATATAGACGCGGATGTCGCGGGAGAAATCGGCATCACCGCGTTGGACCGGGAAGATATAGCCCCCCTCCACCTTCTGAAACACGCCGGGCGACTCCAGATAAATCAGACGCCGCCGCACCGTTTCACGCGACATGCCTAGGGTCAGGTAGATGCTCTTAGCATTGACGGGCTTGTGAACAATTTGGTCTGGGTTGAAATTTTCGGTCGATATGGTCCCATTATCGATCCCCTCATTGATCGCCTGCCAAGAACTAAAATGAGCGATGCAGGCCAAGATCTGCAGGTCGGCCCCATCGATCTTGAGCTTGTCGGTACAAAAGGCGGTCAGGCCAATAAATTCACCAAGGAAAAAGGTCGACAGATATCGGGCAGCCAAACTGTCCGGATCTGCCAGATTACCCATGTTCGCCATTGTCTCGGCCTGACATCTTGATCTGCGAGGCGAACCCCCGCAGAAGACCACCATAGTAAATATTCACCTTTTCCAAAATAACAAATATTTTATATCTGGTTATATTTCTTGATTACCACAGTAATTAAAACTATTTTTGATTGTAATGATTTTTATTGATGGTGAAGCCTGTTGCCGAGCTGAATCAAGGCCTCAATTTGCGCGGAAACCGAATTGATCGTCTGGCGCGGGATCGGACAGCGATAGAGACGCGAATCTTCGCGGATCAACAGGCCCCGGTCTTCCAAGGACTTGCATTTACGGCGCACGGTCTGACGCGGAATGCCGCTAATATCGGACAGGCTGGCCACCGACAGCATCCCATCGGCGAAATGGCTGGTCTCGCCCTCGCCGCTTTGCAGCACATCGCGCGTCGTATCCGAGGTCGCGGCGAGGAAGAAGCTACAGAAGATCACCGCCTCTGTATGGTCATCCTCGCCCCAACCGAGCGCGAGGTTGCGGACATTCTTGACCAAGCCATTGATAAAGGCCTGCAACAGGGCCAACTCACGGAAGGACCGGACATCATCATTGGCCGATATGGAGACCACAGCACGAGGCGCGGTCTGCTCAAAATGATCCGTCTTCAGGTTAGCGATTGCCATAGTGGCACCCTCCAGATTCAACCCACAGCAACGTGGCGCAGGCAGCGGTTTCTTGCCGCTGGAGATTCGATAGCATTAGCTATCTTCTTATAAAATAAAATTAGTGCTCATTTTGAGCGCCTGTCACTTAATTTAGAACGGCATCACATAATTATTCTTAGTATATTTTTCAAGAGTGCGAATTTAATACAGTAATAAATCGCCGAAGATACGTATGTTGCAAAATGTTACGGATAATTGGTGTCTAGATACATGGCTATAAACAGACTGCTATAAATCCCCTCACGCCTGCCCATTTTTCAAGCATTTTCGTTACATTCAATTCAAAAACCGGCTTAACCCATATTAAATTTGTGGGTAATTATACTCAATGCGTGAGGCCCATTGGCTTTTTTGAACAGCACAGGAATTGTCTCAATTGGGACGTGGACGGAGGGGTTCTAGGGCGGCGCACACCAAATTGCGACCGTTTGACGCGAACGCAAGCAAGGCCCCCACCTGCAGCGGTCGTCGCACGTCAGAATGTCATAAAAATGACCGTTGGCTGGGGAACTAGGACTCGAACCTAGAACGACGGTACCAAAAACCGCTGTGTTACCATTACACCATTCCCCAGCAGGGGCCGCAGGGGCCATGTCGATCTGAAGCCAGATGACGGGAGCCCGCGAGGGGCGTTTGTTAGCCCAAGGCGTCACCCAATGCAACCTCTGCACTGACCCGAGAAGGCCCAATCTTCCGAATTTTGCGGCTTTGCGACGCTGGTCGAAAATTCACTGTGGATAGCGGGTCAGCGCACCCTGTGACTTGCGAGGCCTTTTGGCCTCATTTATAAAAACCGCTTTATAATGTCGGAGTATAGCTCAGTCTGGTAGAGCACCGTCTTCGGGAGGCGGGGGTCGCAGGTTCGAATCCTGCTACTCCGACCACCCGTCAATCCGCCGCGCGATGCGCGGCTGGGATTGACGAGGTTCTCGTCACAAGCCCGCGTGCAACGCG
>CANFKD010000045.1 GCA_947447115.1 Caulobacteraceae bacterium | reverse complement strand
CGCTTGGTGCCGGGGAAACGCTTATGCAAGAAGCGCTCAAAGCCCTCGGCCTCGATCAGCTTCTTGAGGATCGCCACCTTGCCCTGAGGCGTGAAGGTGATTTCCTTGTCCTTGCCTTCGATCCGCTCCTGCAGCCACTGCTTTTCGACAGGATCGGAGATGTGCATATATTGCACGCCGACATTGCCACAGTAGGTACGGCGCAGGATCGAGACGATCTCACGCAGCGTACTGGTCTCGAGGCCCAGAACATAGTCTAGGAAGATCGGTCGGTCATAGTCGGCCTCAGAGAAACCATAGCTGGCCGGATCGAGCTCGGTCGTGTCGGGCTTTTCGTTCAGACCCAAGGGATCAAGGTTGGCCGCCAAATGGCCGCGCATCCGATAGGCGCGGATCATCATAATGGCGCGCAGGCTGTCGAGCGTGGCGGCGCGAACCGCTTCGGGCGTTGCCGCCGGAGCCTTGTCGGTGATCTTTTGAGCGATCTTGGCCTCGACCGCTGGCCATTGGCCATCAAGGGCCGATAGCCAGTCTGGACGGGCCTGAGGCGTCTGGCCGCCGACCCAACCGGGCTTGCGCACAGCGTCAACCGCATCGGCGGTCGTCTCTTGCAAACCGGCGAAGAAGACCTGCCACGAGGGCTCTACCGAGGCAGGGTCTTTGGCCCACCGCGCATAGAGCGCCTCCACGAATGCACCATTGCCGCCGTAGAGGAAGGAGGTCTGCTCAAGAAGTTGATTCAGCCGCCCGGTATCGTCCGCCATAGTCTTCGTTCCTAGGCAATCCGCCGCAGGACATCAGCCGATGCGGATCGCTCCCTTGCGTGTGTAGATCACAGGCTCTTAAGCAACTCGACCAAGGTCTGGCCCAGTGCTGCGGGAGACGGTGACACGCGGATACCCGCGGCCTCCATCGCTGCAATCTTGTCTTCAGCGCCACCCTTGCCGCCGGAGATGATCGCGCCCGCGTGACCCATCCGACGCCCCGGAGGGGCTGTGCGGCCGGCGATGAACCCGACCATAGGCTTTTTAATCTTGGAATGCTTAATGAAGTCCGCAGCATCCTCTTCGGCAGAGCCGCCAATTTCACCGATCATGATGATCGACTTGGTGGCTTCGTCGGCCAAGAACATTTCCAGAATGTCGATGAACTCGGTGCCCTTGACCGGATCGCCGCCAATACCGACCGCTGTGGTCTGGCCCAAGCCCACATTCGTGGTCTGGAAAACAGCCTCATAGGTAAGGGTGCCGGAGCGTGAAACAACACCCACCGAGCCATTTGAGAAGATATTTCCGGGCATGATGCCGATCTTGCACTGATCCGGCGTCAGAACGCCGGGGCAGTTTGGACCGATCAGGCGCGACTTGGAGCCGTCCAGTGCGCGGCGAACCTTGACCATGTCCGCCACAGGGATGCCTTCGGTGATGCAGACGATCAGCGGGATCTCGGCGGCAATGGCCTCGAGGATCGAGTCGGCGGCGAACGGCGGCGGCACATAGATGGCCGAGGCCGTTGCACCCGTGCGCTCGCGCGCTTCAGCGACCGTGTCATAGACGGGCAGACCAACATGGGTCATGCCGCCCTTGCCGGGGGTGACCCCAGCGACCATCTGCGTGCCATAGGCTATGGCCTGCTCGGTGTGGAATGTGCCTTGAGAACCGGTGATTCCCTGGCAGATAACCTTGGTGTTCTTGTCGATCAGGATGGACATGCGCCCTGCTTCAGCTTTCTAGAAATCGATCTTCAGACCCGGTGGGATCCAGCTCAGTTTCCGGCCCGCACGGCCTTGACGATTTTTTCTGCGGCGTCCGACAGGTCGTTCGCTGCGATGACGTTTAGGCCGCTCTCATTGATGATCTGCTTGCCGAGCGCAACATTGGTGCCCTCCAAACGAACCACCAAAGGCACCTTCAGGCCGACTTCCTTGACCGCAGCCACCACGCCTTCGGCGATGATGTCACAGCGCATGATGCCGCCGAAGATATTGACCAAGATCCCCTTCACCGCCGGATCGGAGGTGATGATCTTGAAGGCTGCCGTAACCTTTTCCTTAGAAGCGCCGCCGCCAACATCGAGGAAGTTGGCAGGCTCAGCCCCATAGAGCTTAATAATGTCCATCGTCGCCATGGCCAGACCCGCGCCATTGACCATACAGCCAATCTCGCCGTCGAGCGTGATGTAGGACAGGTCGTACTTGGAGGCTTCGATCTCTTTTTCGTCCTCTTCGGTCATGTCGCGAAGCTCGCGCATTTCCGGCTGACGATAGAGGGCGTTGCTGTCGAAGGAGATCTTAGCGTCGAGGACGCGAAGCTGGTCGTCGGCGGTGACGATCAGAGGATTGATTTCCAACATCTCCATGTCGCGCTCGACAAAGGCCTTATAGAGCGAAGGCAGGAGGGTCTGGATCTGCTTGGCGGCCGCACCGGTCAGGCCCAAGGACGATGCCAAGGTCCGCGCATGGTGCGGGAAGACGCCGGTCGCTGGGTCAATCGAGAAGGCCATGATCTTTTCAGGCGTGTGGGCTGCCACTTCCTCAATGTCCATGCCGCCCTCGGTCGAGGCGACGACGGAGACGCGAGACGTGACCCGGTCAACCAGCAAGGATAGATAGAGCTCACGAGCAATGGCCGCGCCCTCTTCAACATAGAGGCGGCGAACCAAGCGGCCGGCTGGGCCGGTCTGATGGGTGACCAGCGTCATGCCCAGCATGCGGGTCGCCTCTTCGCGAACGGCCTCGATCGACTTGACGACCTTGACGCCGCCGCCCTTACCACGGCCACCGGCGTGGATCTGAGCCTTGACGACCCAAACAGGGCCGCCGAGGGCTTCAGCACCCTTAACGGCCTCATCGACCGTAAAGGCGGCAAAGCCGCGTGGAACAGGAACGCCGAACTCTTTGAGGACGGCCTTGGCTTGATGCTCGTGAATGTTCATGAGGTCCGGTCGCGGCTAGAAGATCGCGGAAAACACAGCACCGAACACAGGTTCAGCACCAATCTTGAACCGCGTTATAGAGACGGCTAACCGCAGGCGCAACCAAACAGGCCAAGGAAAACACGCTTTGCGCCGAATTTGTTCTTTATCGCACGCAACATGGGCAGCGGGATTTTGCGCCATTGCGCCAACCGCCAGAACAGATGCCCAGCATCGGGCCGTGAACGCCCCCTTACGGCCCGATCAACAGAGCCCAAGAGGAAATTCAACCCCCTTATGACTTGAGAGCGAACAGGGGTGCAGAAGCGGTTCCACGGCGCTCCAACTTACCCCAACCAACCTGTGGGCCACGCACGGCCGTGATCACAGCGCGGACCACCACCGAATACATCAGTTGGCGATAGCCAAAACGCTGAAGCGGCAGCCAAGGCAGGTCAGACCAAGGCGCTTCTCGCTCCATCGCCATCCCCATCACCCCAGCCATCAGGTCAATCAGCACAAAGACGCCCCAATAGAGCAAGATATTGCTCGTCTCGTCGGGTGACCACTCAATCGGATGGGCGATGTGGGCCAAGACACCGCTAACCACGCCCCAAACAACCGCGAGATCGACCAAGGGGGCGACGACGGCCAAAAGGATTTGGAACAGCCAGATCTGCGGCAAAGCGATGAAGCCAAGGACGGGCGTCTTGGTACTGAACAGGCCGTCGCGATGTTTCCAGAGACATTGCAGAGTGCCGAAGGACCATCGGAACCGCTGCTTGAGCAGGCCTGCCACCGTATCGGGCGCTTCTGTATAGGCTCGCGCGTCGGGATCGAAGGCGACGTCCCAACCGGCGCGCTGAACCGCGATGGTCAGGTCCTGATCCTCGGCCAGCGTGTCGGGCGGATAGCCGCCCAGATCGATGAGGGCCGACTTGCGCCACGCCCCAACTGCACCTGGCACCACCGTCACGGCCCCCAGCGCCGCCAGCGCGCGCCGTTCAAGATTTTGCGCCGTGACATATTCAAGCGCCTGCCAGCGGGTAATCAGATTAAGCCGGTTGCCGACCAAGGCATTGCCCGCCACAGCGCCGATCTGCGGATCAACAAACCAGCGGGCCAGACGGCCCAAGGCTTCAGGCGCAAAAAGCGTATCGGCATCCAGCGCCACGATGATGTCGCCCTTGGCCTCGACGAGGCCTCGGTTCAAGGCCAGCGCCTTGCCGCCATTTTCAAAGCTCATCAGGCGAACCTGCGGATGGTCTTTAAAGGCCTCCGTGACCACGGCCGCTGTGCGATCTTTGGAGCCGTCATCAAGGACGATGACCTCCATATGGCTCCAGTTCGAGGCGAGGATTTGGCGGACCGAATTCACAATGACCTTTTCCTCGTTGAAACAAGGAATCAAGACCGTGACTATTGGTCCGGTGAGCGGGTCCAGCTCAGGCGGCGTGCGCACCTCAACCGTAAATCGATGCACCAAGGAAAGGCTCGCCAAGAAGGCCAAACGCGCCACGCCAAGAGCGATAGCGGTAATGAACAGCACCCGCAAAAACGCATTGACGATGCGGAAAAATCCAAACCCCAAGCGATCTAACATAATATCAAGATCACTCCGCGAGGTCGGCGGTAGGGCCAGCTTGGGCGACAGCCCTGCCAACTCTGAGACCGTGACCAGGCGATAGCCATGGGCGCGAAGGGCATCGATCAGCTTGGGAAGGGCTGCGACCGTATGCTCGCGATTGCCGCCCGAATCGTGCAGCAAGACCACCTGCCCGCCTGTCTCCGGATTGTCATCCGCGAGCCGCGCCAAGGTCCGCTCAACGATCAGCGTGGCATCGGGCTTTTGCCAATCATCAGGGTCGATCCGAAGGCCGACCGTCAGATAGCCCTGTTTTTGAGCCGCAAGGATGGGTGCCACTTCGCGAGGCGTTGAAGGCTCAGCGTCACCGAAATAGGGCGGGCGGAACAGGCGCATGGATCGCCCGGTCAAGGTCTCGAACAGGCGCTGGGTGACATTCAACTCAAGCACCGTCTGAACCGAGGAAATCTC
The DNA here is from genome assembly GCA_947447115.1 of Caulobacteraceae bacterium. Taxonomy (GTDB): domain Bacteria; phylum Pseudomonadota; class Alphaproteobacteria; order Caulobacterales; family Caulobacteraceae; genus CAISGS01. Next base: position 13,127 of record CANFKD010000045.1, on the reverse strand, counting down.
GCCAATATTGGGGTGGGTATAGGTGTGACTACCCACCATATGGCCCTCATCCAATTCGCGCTGCACCAGACCCGGCCAGGTCTGCATATTCTCGCCAATGATGAAGAAGGTCGCGGGCGCCTTCTTTTCCTTCAGGATATCGAGAATGTCTGGGGTCCAGCGGGGATCCGGACCATCGTCGAAGGTCAAGGCGACAAGCCCCGGATGGGCCCCATAGCGTTTGATCTCATAGGACGATGGCATGACCTCATAGTGCTGATCCACAATCAGGCCGTGGCTGGGATCAACCGTGAAGGACCGCTTGCCCGACGATGGCGTTGAGGCGACATGCAAAACCTCACCCGTGCCATCAAAATCAACGCCCTCCCCTGGTCCCATTTTGGTTAGACCCGCTGAGGATGCGGTCCCGTAGGGCTTGCCTAAGAGCGGCCAAATGCCGGGGTCTTCTGAACCGAGCCGCCAGACGCCATAGGCGCGGGGATGCCAAGCGTCGGCGACCTTGATCTGATTAAACAGGGTCGGCGCATCCAAGAACCAGACCGAATGCTGCTGCTTTTGGTCATCTTGATAGGCAAAGCCCGGATTGAGCGAGGCGTGATCCATGCGCACATCCGCACCCGCGTCGCGGGCTAGAACCGACGCCTCGTGGAAGGTCACCACATCGGCCCGGCCCTGAACCGTGCCGGACGCGAGGGTCCAGTCATAGCCATAGGCCCCGAGGATCATCATGGTCTTGGCCGGATCAAGCACCCGAAAGCTCTCGGCCATATGGGACTGATACCAGTCTTGCCCGGCCACGGGACCAGGATCACCGGTCAACCAGTGCTCGTCATAGGCCATCAGCATCAGGCTATCGGAGGCCTTTTGCAGCTTGGCGAGCGGCCAATCGGGATCGTCCATCGGGGCGGTGACCCAGACCTCTCGGCCTAAGGGGCGCAGGGCCGCAACCGCTTGGGCGACAAAGCTGGGATAGGCGCGAAGGCCCGCAGTCGAGAGGTTTTCCAAGTCGAAGACATAGCCGCCATAGCCCCGGCGTTTGGCCAGATCGACCAGCTGCGCCACCATCCGTTTGCGGGCGGCTGGATCGGCCAAGAACCGGTCGGCCATCTGGCCATTGAAGGCCATATTCTTGGCATTAAATAGAACAGGCAACACGGACGGGCGATGGGCCGCCGCCGCGATCATGGCTGTAGCTTGAGGATCTTCGGTGAGGGTTATGGCCCCCTTGGCGTCCTTCAGAGCGATCCATTGCGGGGCGACCACATCCAGTTGGGCCAGATGGTCGGTCAGGGAATGGCGCGAAAGCTCATCCCAACTGACATAAAACCCAACCGTCAGGGGCTTGGCCTGACCGCCGCGCGTGGCCATGTGCGGATGGGGCACACGGGTCCAACCGGGCTTAGTCTTCAGACTATGGACATTTTCGCGGTGCACCGCCGACAGGGCCCGCGGGTCACGAAGTTTCATATCCGGCAAGCGCGGCGCTGTCGCAAGGGTCATGAAAAAGGCGGCAATGATCGCCAAGATGCCCGACACAACAAGGGCCAGCACCAGTCCCGCCCGACGCGCGCGCTGACCTGACGGATCGTGAAATATGGAACTGGCCATGGTGTGACGCGTACCGATTGAACATCGAAAGCGTCTCGTCAGCCCAAATCATGGCCAGACCAAGGCCTTCTGCGCTAGCCCATTATCACACGCCACATTAAGCGGCCCGGGAAAAAGGTGAAGGCTCCGGCAATGACCATGCCGCCGAGAAACATTCCGGTCATGGTCCGTTGGTGCACCAGAACCTTATGGCGGCGCGCGGCAATGATCCCGGCGGGCAAGGAGATCAGGACATAGCCTGACAGCATGTGGATCCAGGAATAGGCATTCCCATTCAGGCCGGTCATAAACAGGGACGATGCCGCCACGGTGGTCATGAACACCACCCAAATCCATCCCAAGGTCCGGTGAGGCAAGGTGCCCTTGGGCGCGGCAAAGAGCACGAGCCCAAGGCTAAAGGCCAAAAGGGCGGCGGAGATATGGACCTGAACCTTGAGGGGCTGCGCTGCCAAGAGATCCCACCTTGGGCGGTGCAGTCCGCTGGACTGAGGCAGGCCGATGAGGGCAGCGGCGACCACAAACAGGGCCATCAGGCCCAGACTCAAAACAAGAGGCGGGATGCGGCGCTTGCCAGCTTCAATGATCATGTTAGGTCCTTTTTGATTAAACTATCGCCACCACCCTAAGAGGCCCGACCCGCCGGTGCAGCCCGATCTTCGCCAATCACCACCGCCTCTTCGCCAACGAGAAGGCACCGCCATTGGCGCTTCGCCAACGGTAAGGTTGTTGCTGCGAAATGCGCGGGGCTTGGGCATCGGGGCCATTGCGGCCCTCTTTCTGTCCTTCTCCGGAGCCTTTGGCACGGACGGAGCCCCGGTTGCCCTGCGCCTCGCCTATTGGGCCGGACTGATGATCGGTGGCAGCGCGATGGGAGCCGTCACCATCAGTCTGATCCAAAGGTTTGAAATCCTCGAAACGCGGCCTTGGCTTCAAGGCCTGCTGATCGTCGCGATTATCACGGGGCCGATTGCCCTGATGGTCTATTTCGCGTCCACGATGATGTTGCCAAGTTCCAGCGAAAGGGTGACGTTTTTGACTTATCTGCCGCAGGTCCTGATCATCACCATCGCCATGACGGCTCTGAACTATGCCACCGAACAGCGTCAGCAGACGACCTCCTCCACTGAAGGGCAAACCGAGACGGTTCGCTTTCTCGGCCGGTTTCCAACCAAGCTTAAGGGCGCGACCCTGCTGGCGGTGGAGGCGGAAGACCATTATCTGCGGCTGCACACGGATCGGGGCTCCGACCTGATCCTGATGCGCTTGGCGGATGCCATTGGTGAGCTTGACGGTATTGAAGGCGCGCGAACCCATCGCTCTTGGTGGGTGGCCAAGGCGGGAATTGTCGAAGCGGCGCGCGGCGATGGCCGCGCCACCCTGACCCTGAAGGGCGGGACAAGGGTTCCGGTCAGCCGCAGCTATGCCGCGGGACTGCGCGAGGCCGGCTGGTTCTAACCGCGCAGGAGACCTAATCGGCGGGGGCCAAGACCCCCGCCGTCGGTTCGCCTACTGCGAGCTAAACCCTATCGGAACAGGCCGAGCAGGGCGGAGGTAGACTGGTTGGCAATAGACAGGGCCTGAACACCCAGCTGCTGTTTCGTCTGGAGAGACTGCAGCTTGGCACTTTCCTTGGCCAGATCGGCATCAACGAGGTTGCCCACGCCGTTATCCAAGGTGTCTTGCAGTTTCATGATGAAGGACAGGTGTAGATCGAGCGCCTTAGAGCCGGTACCCATCTTTGCGAGGGCCGTGCTGACCTTACCAATGGCTGTATTGACCGTGGCAATCATGGCCTGAGCTGTACCCGCTGACGCCGCAAACAGAGACGCAGTACTGCCGATACCGCTCAGGTTGGCACTACCCAAACCGAGAGACTGGGCGGCAACCGTAATCTTGCTGGTGCCCGCCGCATTGGCGAGGGCCGCTAGGGACGCGCCACCCGTCTTGATCATGTTGGTGCCGTTGAAGTCGGCATTGGCCACGGTCTTGGCCAACTGATCGCGCAGAGCCTTAAAGTCTTCGTTCAGGGCCGAACGGCCTGACGTGTCAAGGGTGGTATCAGAGGCTGCAAGCGCCTTTTCCTTCATCTGCAAGAGCAGATCCGAGACCGATCCACCTGCCGCCAGCGCAACATCCAGTGTCGATTGTCCACGCTGTAGAGAATCTTTCACGGCATTGAGAGAGGTGGAGGTGCCCCGCATCGATTGGGCGATCGCCCAGGTGGAGCCATTGTCTTTCGCACTATCGACCTTACGTCCGGTCGAAATTCGCTGTTGTGTAATACCGAGCTCCGCGCCAGTTACGTTCAAATTCTGAAGCGCAATCATGGCATCACGGTTCGTATTAACGCTGTATAGCGCCATATCGAAACTCCTTCATCGAGTTGACCGGTTCCATTTTGGTACCGGGGGCGTTTTGCCCATCGTCAGACCAAAGGTTCTGACAGACGATAACTACTATTATCGATAAAGGTTGTCAGTAGTTTAATGGGTTAGAAATTTAAAAATCGCGCTCTGGGCGTTTAGTGGCGGAACACCCGCACGCCTGTGAAGACCATGGCAATGCCTGCCGCATCAGCAGCGGCAATGACCTCATCATCGCGGATCGAGCCCCCCGGCTGAATCACCGCTGTCGCCCCCGCCTCGATGGCTTGGATCAGGCCGTCCGCAAAGGGGAAGAAGGCATCAGAGGCGCAGGCCGAATTGTACGCCAAGGACTGGGGCAAGCCCGCCATTTCTGCGGCTTCACCGGCCCGCAGGGCTGCAATTCGCGCTGAATCCTTGCGGTTCATCTGACCGGCCCCGATCCCTGCGGTCTGACCATCCTTGGCGAAGATCACGGCATTGGACTTGACGTGCTTGGCCACCGTGAAGGCAAAGACCATATCCTTGATCTCCTGCTCGGTCGGCGCACGCTTGGTCACCACGGTCAGGTCGGCAGCCGTCAGGCGCGCATCGTCGCGGCTCTGGACCAAGAAACCACCCGCGACGGACTTGAATGTATCCCCCTTGGCCTTCGGGTCAGGCAATCCGCCGGTGACCAAAAGGCGAAGGTTCTTCTTGGAAGCAAAGAGCGCGATGGCGTCGTCATCCGCCTCGGGGGCAATAACCACCTCCGTGAAGATCTTGACGATCTCTTCGGCCGCCGCCAGATCGAGGCGGCGATTGACCGCAACAATGCCGCCAAAGGCCGAAACCGGGTCGCACTGAAGGGCCTTCAGATAGGCGCTCTTCAGATCGCCAGCCACGGCAACGCCGCATGGATTGGCGTGCTTGATAATGGCCACAGCTGCCCCGTCGGCCGGGTTAAATTCGGCGACCAGTTCAAAGGCAGCGTCCGTGTCATTGATGTTGTTGTAGCTGAGTTCCTTACCCTGCAACTGCTTGGCGGTCGCCACGCCGGTGCGCGGGTTGGAGAAGGTGTAGAAGGCCGCCGACTGGTGCGGGTTTTCACCATAACGGGTCGTCTGGGCCAAGGTTCCGGCGATCACCTTGCGCTGCGGGCTCGTCTGCCCCAGTTGCTCGGCAAACCAGCTTGAGATGGCCGCGTCGTAAGCTGCCGTTCGGGCATAGGCACGAGCGGCCAAGGCCTTGCGCAGATCCAATCCCGTGCTGCCATCGGCCTGCAGGGCAGCAATGACCTCGGCCATATCCTGCGGCGCGGTGCAGACACAGACATAGCCGTGATTCTTCGCCGCAGACCGGATCATGGCCGGACCGCCAATATCGATATTCTCGATGCAGGTGGCAAAGTCGCCGCCCCCCGCGACCGTGGCCTCAAAGGGGTAGAGATTGACATAGAGCAGATCGATACCACCGATATTGTGGTCGGCCATGGCCTTGGCGTGCTCTGGCGCATCGCGAACGCCGAGCAGTCCGCCATGGACCACAGGGTGAAGCGTCTTGACCCGCCCATCCATCATTTCAGCAAAACCGGTCAGTTCGGAAACATCCTTGACCGGCAAGCCCGCCGCCGCGATCGCAGCGCGCGTTCCCCCGGTCGAGACCAGCTCAACCCCAAGGACCGACAGGGCCGTCGCCGCCTCGATCAATCCGGTCTTGTCCGACACGGACAGGAGGGCACGGCCAATCTTGGCGCGGTCAGGTGCGGCGGGATAGGCAGGAGCGGACATGACGAGGGCCTTTGGTCAGGGGCGGATCACTGCGCGCCTGCTAACACGGACAGGCCCCAGAATGAACCCTAAGACTATGGCTATCGCGGATCGGGGCAGAAGCCAGGCTCAAGACCCATCAGACCCTCTATAACCGCCTGCTCATTGCGCGATTGGGCCGCGGCCATTAGTCCGTCAAAGGCCTCTTGCAGGTCGCACCATTGGGCGGGGTCCGTGCGGGCCGCCATCACCCCATCAGCGAGCGTTTGGCGAACATCTTCGGCGGAATAGAACACCTCTTCATAGAGCTTTTCGCCCGGCCGAAGACCGGTATGGCTCAAGACAATATCCTTATCGGGTCGCAGGCCATGCAGTTGGATCATGCGCCGGGCCAGATCTTCAATCCGAACTGGCTCCCCCATATCCAGCACATAGACCGCCGCCGAACCGGGCTCTTGCGGCAAGGCGGCTGCCTGCAGCACAAGGCCGGCGGCCTCCTGAACGGTCATGAAATAGCGGACCATGTCGGGGTGGGTCAGGGTCACCGGGCCACCGGCAGCAATCTGGCGTTCAAAGAGGGGTACCACCGAGCCTGTGGACCCCAGAACATTGCCAAACCGAACAATGGCGGCCTTGGCCTTGCCACCAACCATAAGGGCCTGAATCGCCCGTTCCGCCGCCCGCTTGGTTGCGCCCATGACATTGGTCGGATTGACCGCCTTGTCGGTGGAAATGAACACAAAGGCTTCGGACAGGTCCCGCGCCAGCCGCGCCACCTGCACCGCCCCGCCCAAATTGGTCATGACGGCTTCAGAAGGATTGGCCTCCATCAGCGGAACATGTTTAAGGGCGGCGGCATGGACAACGACCTGAGGCCGTTCGCGGGCGAACAGTTCGCTCAAGCGGCCCTGATCGCGCACATCGCCAAGTTCGACGCTCCACGGCACCTCGATGCCCGATTCGGTCAACTCTCGATCAATGGCGTAAAGATTATATTCCGAGGCATCGAATAGGATGACCCGCTCTGGCCCATAGTTGAGAATTTGCCGGGTCAACTCTGACCCAATGGTTCCGCCCGCACCGGTCACCAAGACCCGCTTACCCGCCACCAGATCAAGGGCACGAATCGGGTCGAGCACACGCAGGGGGCGACCCAGAAGGTCGGCGGCCTGGACGGGAGCAAGCGCTGCGGCTCCGCCGACCATCGATCGTGCCCGCGCCACCCGCACCCCGGCCTCACCCGCCGCCGCCACGACCTGTTCGAGCAAGGCCCGGCTGGGCCTTGGATCGACAACGACGACCTGAGGCCGTTGGACATTGCGCTCAGACAGGCCGCGCAGAATAAAGGTCAGCCGGCTGAGCGACCCTAAGACGGGGCGACCATCGATGGTGCGGCCTGTTCCTCGATTGTCGGGGGTGACGAGCCCGGCGATACGCATCGGCAGCGCCGCGCGGCGGTTCTCCCGTAGAAAATCTGCCGCATCCTGTTCTGTACCCACCAGCACCATGGCCGGTGCCGTGCGGTCTTCCAGCGACAGGGCTGCGCGAACATCTCCGCTGGCCAATCCACTGGCGAGGACCCGACCCAAACTCATGAACAGGACGGTCAAACCGATCACCAGAACCGGTGCGGAGCGCGGAAAATCAACCAGCCTATTGAGCAGAAACAGCAGGGGCAGGACCAAGACACTGGTCGCGGCTGCGGCCTGGGCGATACGCCAAATGTCATTCAGGGCGGTGAACCGCCAAACCCCCCGATGGAGCTTGAAGAACGGAAAGACAAAGGCGGCAACCAGAGCGAAGGCCAAGGTGGAGTCCCAGATCATGCCATAGGGCGTGGCCTTGGTCTCAAACCGATAGCGGCCCAATAGAACCACCGCCATCGCCGCGGCCGCCATCAGCAGATCATGGATATAGATCAGCAGAGCAATATGGCGGACGGACCAAAGGGGGATCTTTTGAAAGGGATCGCGCGGCGCCTCACTCATGTTGAGGGCTCCGCCGCCGCCAATTTCCAGCGAATGCGCGTGCGGCCTTGGCGGGTCAGTGGGCTGTGGAGAACAACCTTCATACAGCGCCTCGGCCGTCCGTCGAGAAAGTGAAAACTGGGCTCGATGGTCACACTGGCTGCGTCATTGCGCAACCACCAGCCACTATTGGATGGCCCCATCAGCAACACACTTCGCCGGTCGCGGGCCAAGGTCGCACGGACCTGGGGGTGAAGGTGGAAATAGACCCCCACCTCAACCTGCCGCGATGGGGAGCCGCCCGGCGCCAAAGGAAAGACGTCCTCGCCGCGCATCTCATCAAGCCGCGTATCGAGGAACAGCCGACGCTCGTGCAACAGGCCAAAACTATGGACCCAGCCATCGTGCACCGCCTCAAGCCAGACCCCGGCTTCGGTTTCGCTGCGGCTACAATCCACGCTCAAGGCGGCCCCATCGAGTCGAACCCCCAACCGATTGGCGGCGGCGCCCCTTAAGGGCCAACCGGCAGACCCCTCGCCCAGACAGGCGGTCGAGCCCCCGTCACTCAAGCGCCAAGCTTGGCCCTGCGGCAGGCGCGGGCTCCAGCCACTGTTGGTAATGAGACGTTCGCGGCCCGTGAGCACTTCGATGGCCAAGGGCTGAGCCGTGGCGGTCTGGCTCATGGCATCGCGCGCTGGCGCACCGACATCCATCATGACCGTCAAGGTCCGACCGGACATGCGCTGGTAGCCCGAGTGCAGCGCCTGCTGCGGCTCGCGCGCCTTTGGATCACGGTCCTCATGGGCCCGAGCAGCCGCCACATAGTCTGGATGGCTTTCTTCTCCGCCTTGGAAACAGGCCAGCCGACCATCCGGCAAGGTGAAGAACCGAACCGCCGCTGTCAGCCGATCAATGGCTCTGGATATTTCGACCGGCGCTGCCAAGCCGCGCTGAGACAGGGCATCATCAAGGGTCAGAAGGTCATAGAGCAGTTCCAGGGTGGCTTCTGGCGAGCGGTTGATATGCCCTCCGTCAGTCAAGACCCTCTTGGGCAAAAGGGTCGTCAGGATCGACAGGCCCTTGGCCATTAATCGGTCACCGGCAGGGCCGCTCAGGGCCGTTCCCGCGATGGCGGCGGCGGCTGCGCGCTCTGCTGCTCTCGGGTCACTTTGGGACAGGCACAGAAGGTGACGGGCCTGGCGCGCCACACTGTTGCAAAGGGCCAGAGTCTCAAGTTCCGAAGCCACACCGGCCAGATATCTAAGGTGACAGGCAAGGTTAAAGACCCGCCGATCTAGAACGTCACCGCCCCATGAAAAGCTGTTCCAAGGACCATAGGCGCGCCGCCAATCTAGGCAGAGCTGCAGGCTATAGTCCAGTCCAACGGGGCGCTCCTCCATCAGGGCATTGAGCCATGAAAAGCGATGAAGCTCGACCGCAAAGGATCGACTGGGGCAGGGCTTATCCCAAGGATCGCCGCCGGGCCCGACCGAGAGGGTTTCTCCGGCCAGAACGAAACGGCCTTCAAGCAAGGCTGTGGCCAACCCGTTGCGCGGCGGACGCAGGTCTCGTGGTGAGGCCGCGACGCCCTGAACCTTCGGCCCAACCAGACCCCAAAGATGGAACGGGGTACCGTACCAGTCAGAACTGACCAGATCGGTCGCCGTCTGCGCCACCATCTGGAACAGAATCTTTAAGGGCCGCGGCTTGGCGGTCTTAGGGCGACGGGTTGGCAGCAGAGCCACAGCCGGGCCGGTCTCAGACGCCCCTTAGGGCGCGAATATTGTCGGCATAGGCCGAAGGCCCGCCCCGGAAGACGGCAGAACCGGCAACAAGGGCCGTGGCCCCAGCCGCGATACAAAGGGGCGCTGTTTGCGGGGTCACACCGCCATCGACCTCAAGAGGAATATCGCGGCCCGTCGCATCAATCATGGCGCGCAGGCGCTCGATCTTCTTCAACTGCGAGGTCATGAATGTCTGACCGCCAAAGCCTGGATTGATCGACATGACCAAAATCAAGTCGACCTCATCCATCATCCACTCAATGGTTTCTGGCGGGGTCGAGGGATTAAAGACCACGCCCGCCTTCGCGCCCAACTGACGAATACGCTTGAGGGTGCGGTTCAGGTGCGGGCCCGATTCGGGGTGGACACTGATGATATCGGCCCCCGCCTCGCGAAAGGCTTCCAGATAGGGGTCTGCCGGCGCGATCATCAGATGAACGTCAAACGGGATTTTGACATGGGGCCGCAAGGCTTTGACAATATCTGGGCCAAGCGTGATGTTCGGCACGAAATGGCCGTCCATGACGTCAATATGCAGCCAATCGGCGCCTGCAGCCTCGATGGCGCGCGCCTCTTCGCCAAGCTTGGCAAAATCAGAGGCCAGCAGAGACGGGGCGATGATGGGACGGATCTGTGTCATGGATAGGACTTAGCCCCGCTGGCCTTGTCCGCGCAAGCAAACAAGGGTTAAAACCGGTCCATTAGGTGGCCGTAAGCGCGAGCACCGTCAATTCTAGGGCAAGGCAAGACCATGATCGAAGCGGTAATTTGGGACTTCGGCGGTGTTTTCACAACCTCGCCCTTCGAGGCCTTTAATCGGTATGAGACCCAGCGTGGCCTGCCGTTGGACTTTATCCGCACCGTCAATTCGACCAATCCCGACACCAATGCTTGGGCCCTGTTCGAACGGTCCGAAATCAATAGCGCCGCCTTTGACGTCATGTTCGCCAAGGAGGCGGAGGCTCTAGGTCAAGCGGTGCGCGGCGCCGATGTTCTGCCGCTTCTGTCGGGCGATGTCCGCCCGGCCGTGGTCAAGGCGCTGATACTCTGCAAGGCTCAGTTCAAGGTAGGCTGCATCACCAACAATGTCTCGGCGGGCGAAGGGGCGGGTATGGCCTCGACGGCCGAAAAGGCGCGCACCGTCGCGGGCATCATGACCCAGTTCGACGCGGTGATCGAGAGTTCCAAGGCCGGGGTCCGCAAGCCAGACCCCCGTATCTATCAGATGATGTGCGCGCAGTTGGATGTGGCCCCTTCGGCCTGCGTCTATCTCGACGATCTGGGGGTCAATTGTAAGCCTGCCGCCGCCTTGGGCATGAAGGCGATCAAGGTCTCGAACGAAGGCCAACTTCTGCGCGACCTTTCCGCCATTGTCGGCCTGACCTTTGAGGGTGCAGCCGCTTGACCCGGCCTAGCAAGATCGGTGCCGCCGCGGCGCTAAGTCAACTGACCGGCTGGCAAGAGGTCGAGGGCCGCGACGCCATATCCAAGACCTTTCGGTTCAAGGATTTCAACGCCGCCTTTGGCTTTATGACCCGGGTAGCGCTAGAGGCTGAGAAACGCGACCATCATCCGGAATGGTTCAATGTCTATAACCGTGTCGAGGTCGTCCTCACCACGCACGACGCCGATGGGGTTAGCGCGCTGGATGTGGCCTTGGCGCTATTTATGGACGGTTTAGCCGCCTAGTTGATAATGATCGTGCCCAAGAGAAGCTTGGCCCCGCGCTGACCCACGACCCGGTCGGTTTCCTTTTGCAGTAACTGGGCAACATAATCAGCATTGGGGATGGTCCCGACAGGCAATCCGACCATATAGCCCTGAACGACCTGGCCAAAGGCCGCCTGAAGCCTCGGGATAGAGGCGTCTGTGCGCTTTAATAGGTTAGGGTCTGTCACGAACAGACCGACCTCCAGCGTCACCACGGTCCGCGCGCCCGAACTGCGCAAAATATTGACGTTGAGGGCCCGCATCCGAACATAGGGCGTGCTGCCACTATTCTTGTTCTCGCCTCCATGGCCGCCGCCGCTGGCGAGAGCGGGACTAACCAATAGGGTGGGCAGGGCCAAAAGCGCGATGAGAAATACAAGGCGTACGCGGCGATTGAACATGGTCCAGTCCTTCAGAGCGGGTCGTTCGGCTTGTTTACAACCTTCTTACATTCACCCCTAGAGCTTTCGGGGGCATGACCAAAGGTCACAGGGGTGTCCAGAGGCCTTGACCTAGAGGGCCATCGCACGACATCACCCTCGTGAGACCCGGAAGGACAGACGATGAGTGGCGACAAGACCCTAGCGACCGGCCTAAAGCGCGGCCTTTTGCGCCGCTGTCCCAACTGCGGCAACGGCAACCTGTTTCAAGGCTATCTCAAGGTGCGCAGCGAATGCGACGCTTGCGGGCACGATAATGGGCAATATCCGGCAGACGATGCGCCGCCCTATTTCACCATCCTGCTGGTCGGCCATCTGATCATCGGCCCGATGCTGTTTTTCCCGTTCATCTGGAAGTGGCCGGTCGGGCAGGTGCTCGGCTTGACCATGCCGACGGTGATCATTCTGACCCTTTGCCTGCTGCCCCTGGTTAAGGGCGCGGTGGTCGGTGCGCAGTGGGCCATCGCCAAGCAGGGCTGAAAACCGCCGCCCAAAGCAAAACAGCCCCCGAAGGGGCTGTTAAACTTGGATCTAAAAGGTCGCTAGACCCTATTCTTCGCGCATACGCTTCTTGCGGAAGGAGGGGTTGAGCACCTCTTTGCGCAGGCGGATGGACTTGGGCGTTACCTCGACCAGCTCGTCCTCTTCGATATAGGCAATGGCCTGTTCGAGGGTCATACGGCGCGGCGGGGTCAGGCGGATGGCCTCATCCTTGCCCGAGGCGCGGACGTTGGTCAGTTGTTTGGCCTTGAGCGGATTGACGTCCAGATCGTCAGAGCGGCTATTTTCGCCAATGATCATGCCCTGATAGGTCTTTTCGCCGCCGCCCACGAACATGATGCCGCGCGCTTCGAGGTTCCACAGGGCGTAGCTGGCCGTTTCGCCTTCGGAATTGGAGATCAGCACGCCGTTACGACGGCCCTCAATAGCCCCCTTGTGCGGCTCATAGTGCGAGAAGACCCGGTTCAGAACGCCGGAGCCGCGCGTATCGGTGAGGAACTCACCCTGATAACCGATCAGCGAGCGCGACGGGGCCATCAAGGCAATACGGGTCTTGCCCGCACCTGAAGGGCGCATGTCGGTCATTTCAGCCTTACGGGCCGAAAGCTTCTCGATCACGATGCCGGAATATTCTTCGTCCACATCGATGAAGACCTCTTCGATGGGCTCCATCCGCTTACCGGTCTCTTCATCCTTGCGATAGACCACGCGCGGACGTGAGATCGACACTTCGAACCCTTCACGGCGCATATTTTCGATCAAGACGCCAAGCTGCAGTTCGCCTCGGCCGGCCACTTCATAGGCGTCCTTGTCCGAGGTTTCTGCGACCTTGATGGCCACGTTGGATTCAGCTTCGCGCAGCAGGCGGTCACGAATGACGCGGCTTTGGACCTTGTCGCCTTCACGGCCTGCCAGCGGACTATTGTTCACGGACACGGTGATGGAGATGGTCGGCGGATCGATGGGCTGTGCGGGCAGAGCTTCCATCAGGCTGAAATCGCAGATG
>CANFKD010000044.1 GCA_947447115.1 Caulobacteraceae bacterium | reverse complement strand
TCGAAGGTCAGCGAGGTATTGTCGACGAGCCAAACAGCGGTGGCCTTAGGCATCAAAATGTCGGTCATGACGTGCATCCTTGCAAAGCCCGTTCTGATCGCAGCCTGCGCCCAGAAACGACGGCGCCCGACCTTGCGGCCGGGCGGGTTGATTACAGCCAGATATACCCTCTGAGGGGTATGAGGCAATGAGGATTGCAGTTTTGCCGCAAAAACAACGGTTTTAGAGCCGCAGGCGGCTCTCGATCACCGTCTGAGCCTGCCCGCGCAACAGGACACGCTCGCCCACGACTTCGCAATCAAGGTCACCGCCTCGGCCCGGATAGGCCTGATGGAACGACAGGCGCGCCTTCCCCAGCTTTTGGCCATAGAGAGGGCTAAGGATGCAATGGAGCGATCCGGTGGCGGGGTCTTCTGGAATGCCCGACCCCGGCGCAAAGAACCGGCTGACCACATCAAAAGGGCTAGCCGCATCGGCCAAGGCCACAACCCCGATATTGCCCGGCCCGCCGGTGGCTTCACCCGCGATGCCTGCAAGGGCGGCAATGTCAGGCTTCAGACCGCGAACCATCGCCTCACAATCAACCGCCGCCACCAGATAGGGGCCTGCCCAGACCTCCTGCACCGCCACGCCCAGCGCAGCCTCCAGCCCCTCTGGAACCGAGGTTTGATGCGGGACTTGCGACGGGAAATTCATGGTCAGCAAGGCACCCTCTCGACTAACGCTCAAGGGGCCCGAGAGGGTATCAAACGTGACAGCGCTAAGCTCTGGCGCAATTTCCGTGAGCAGCACATGGCCGCTGGCCAAGGTGGCGTGGCCACAGAGCGGCACCTCCATTGATGGGGTAAACCAGCGAAGGCCAAACTGGGCCGGGTCAGGCGTGCACAGCAGGAACGCGGTCTCGGCCTGATTGTTCTCCATGGCCAAGGCCTGCATCCAAGCAGCATCCGGCCATGTCTCAAAGGGCTCAACCACGCAGGCGGGATTGCCGCGAAAGGGGGCCGAGGCAAAGGCATCGACGGTCCATTGGCGAAGGGAGGCGGTCATGGGCGCGGCTTTCAGTCAGGGTTTCAAACAGCCCTATCGGTTCGCCTACAGGCCCGCAACCGTCAGTTCTGGCCAGCGATTGCGCGCTGACACCACCGTGCGCTCAAAGCCGGGGCTCAGGCCGCGAAGGGGATTGGGCCGGATGGTCATGGAAAAGAGGTCATCCAGACCAAAGGGGGCCGCGACGCTAATCTGGTCATCCGCCTCCAGACGCACCCCCACCGCATAGGTCGGGGCGACAAAGCGGGTCAGGGCCTCGTCGGTCGAGGTCAGGGGCTCATAGGGCTCGTTAAAATGGTCAGGGAACCAGATATGGACGCGGGCCTGATTGCGCACCTCTACCGTATCGCAAAAGGGGGCCTCAAAGGTCTTGGCCGCGCGCTTGATCCAGACATCTTCGGCCTCATAGGACAGGTCCGCGCCGTCAAAATAGCCCAGATCATAGTCCTTGATGCCATGGTCGAGATCGCGGCCGGTCAGGTGGTTCCAGACGGTCTGATAGACTGCGCCCGAAAAGATCCTCCAATCGGGCATGGCCAAGGCGCTGGCCGTGGTCAGGACGTCCATTAGGTTCGGGCTTTGGCGCAGGATGGCCACAAGGCGCGCAGTCTGTTCGATCTGGATCATGGGCTAGACCTAAAGAGATTCAGATCGGCCGAAAAGGCCAGCCATGGTCCAGCGGCCCGTGACCGGCCCCATAGCCCGGCGCGCGCGCCATGGCCTCAACCACATAGAGCCTCGCCCGCTGTACCGCCTTGGGCAAAGCCATTCCTTGGGCAATGCCGACCGCGCTGGCTGAGGCCAAGGTACAGCCGGTGCCATGGGTATGGCGACTATGGATACGTGGGCCTTGCAAAAGGGTCTCACCGTCTGAGGTGATCAACAGATCGGTGACCTGATCCCCGGCCAGATGCCCGCCCTTCATCAGCACCGCTTTGGCGCCCAAAGCCATCAGGGCCTCCCCAGCGCGGCGTAGATCGTCAAGGGTCTCAACCGCCAAACCGGTCAGGGCCGCAGCTTCAGGCGCATTAGGCGTAAGGAGCCCTGCGCGCGGGACCAACAGATCACGAATGGCCGCTATGCCGTGGGCCTCTAGGAGCGGATGGCCGCCCTTAGCGATCATGACCGGGTCAATAATGGCTGGAAGGTCGGGCTCGCTATCAAGCAGGGCGCAGACCGTCTCGACCATGGCCACAGTGCCTAACATCCCGGTCTTGATGGCGTCGGCGCCAATATCATCCAGCACCGCGCGGGCCTGAGCCGTAACGATGTCCAATGGGATGGGGTGAACCCCAAAGACGCCGAGACTATTTTGCACCGTAATGGCCGTCACAGCAGTGGTGGCAAAGCCGCCGAGGGCCGTGACGGTCTTAATGTCCGCCTGAATGCCCGCGCCGCCGCCGCTATCTGACCCCGCAATGATCAAAACCCGTCCGGCCATAGCTAGGACCTCGCCGCTTCGATAGCTTGCCAGACCTTCAGCGCCTGCACGGTCTGGCGCACATCATGGACGCGGATCACATCAACCCCGGCCCGAGCCCCCGCCAAGGCCGCCGCGAGCGAGCCGCCCAATCTATCGGTGGGCTCGGTCGCTGTCGGATCGAGGGCCTGAACAAACCGCTTGCGGCTGACGCCAAGCAGGACCGGAAAGCCAAGGGCCATGATCTGATCCAGATGGGCCAGAAGGGTCAAATTGTGGGTCAGGTTTTTGCCAAATCCGATGCCCGGATCAAGGCTGATGGCCCCGCGAGCCACACCTGCAGCCATGGCCGCAACAGCCCGCTCGGACAGGAAGGCGCAGACCTCGGTGACCACATCCTCATAATGGGGGGCAAGCTGCATGGTGCCCGGCTCGCCCTGCATGTGCATCAGCACCACCGGCACGCCAAGCTCAGCGGCGACCGAGGCCGCATCATCGGACCCGCGAAGGGCCGTGACATCGTTCCAGATCGTCGCGCCCGCTCGCACAGCAGCCCGGGCGACATCGGCCTTAAGCGTATCAATGCTGATCGGACAGGCGGTGGATTGGCGAAGGGCCTCGATCACCGGCAAGACCCGGTCCATCTCGGCCTGAGCCGATAGGGGCTCAGCGCCGGGGCGCGTCGACTCCCCGCCAATATCAAGCCTATCGGCACCCTCATCCAGCAGCCTCAAACCATGGTCGACAGCGGCCGGAACCGATAGAAACTGACCGCCATCCGAGAAACTATCAGGGGTAACATTGACCACCCCCATAATGCTTGGTTTGGCCATCACCTTCGGGGTCACGCAGGCTCAGGACCGGTGCTGGGCGTCAGGGGCACAGAAACCGAAGGGGCAATCGGCTTCTTGTCCTCGGCCTTTTCGCGCACGGGCACCACGCCCTTGAGCGCGCCGATGATCTCGTCTCCCGAGAGAGTTTCGAACTCCAGCAGGTTCTTGGCGAGGGTGTGCAGATCATCCAGACGTTCGGTCAAGATCCGGCGGGCCTCGGTAAAGCCGCCCTGAACCAGAACCCGCACCTCACTATCGATCAGTTGGGCGGTCTGTTCAGAAACGTTCTGGGTACGGGCCACCGAGTGACCAAGGAACACCTCGTCTTGATTTTCCCCGTAGGAGACCACACCAAGCGCATCAGAATAGCCCCATTTGGTGACCATCATACGGGCCAGACGGGTGGCCTGTTCAATGTCGGAGGAGGCCCCCGACGTGACCTTTTCCTTGCCAAAGATCAGTTCTTCGGCGACCCGCCCGCCCATCAGGATGGCGAGCCGCGAGGTCATCTGCTCATAGGACATGGACAGCTTGTCGCGCTCAGGCAGTTGCATGACCATACCCAAAGCCCGGCCACGCGGAATGATGGTGGCCTTGTGGACAGGGTCGGTATGGGAAACGGTCAGGGCGACCAAGGCGTGGCCGCCCTCGTGATAGGCGGTCATGCGCTTTTCGTCTTCGGTCATGACCATCGACTTGCGCTCAGCGCCCATCATGACCTTGTCCTTGGCGTCTTCGAAATCCTTCATCGTGACCATGCGCCGATTGCGCCGCGCCGCCATCAGGGCCGATTCATTGACCAGATTGGCCAGATCAGCCCCGGAAAAGCCGGGCGTGCCGCGCGCGATGGTCTTGACGTCGACATCGGACGACAGGGGCACATTGCGCATATGGACGCGCAGGATGGTCTCGCGGCCGGTAATATCGGGATTAGACACCACGATCTGGCGGTCAAACCGGCCTGGGCGCAGCAAGGCTGGATCGAGCACGTCAGGACGGTTGGTCGCCGCGACCAGAATGATCCCTTCATTGGCCTCAAAGCCATCCATCTCGACCAGCAGCTGGTTGAGGGTCTGTTCGCGCTCATCATTGCCGCCGCCAAGGCCTGCACCGCGATGGCGACCGACCGCGTCAATTTCGTCGATAAAGATGATGCAGGGGGCGTTCTTCTTGGCCTGCTCGAACATGTCGCGCACGCGGCTGGCACCGACGCCGACAAACATCTCGACAAAGTCAGAGCCGGAAATGCTGAAGAAGGGCACGCCCGCCTCACCGGCAATGGCGCGGGCCAAAAGGGTCTTGCCCGTACCCGGAGGACCGACCAGCAGCGCGCCCTTGGGGATCTTGCCGCCAAGCTTTTGGAACTTGCCGGGGTCCTTGAGGAACTCAACGATCTCGTTCAGCTCTTCCTTGGCCTCGTCGACACCGGCCACATCGTCAAAGGTGACCTTGTTCTTATTTTCGGTCAGAAGCCGCGCCTTGGACTTGCCAAAGCCCATGGCCCCGCGCGCGCCGCCCTGCATCTGACGCATGAAGAAGATATAGACGCCGATCAATAGCAAGACCGGCAGGGCGTTGAGGAACAGGCCCATCGGCGTGATGCCGCCCGCAGGCTTGACCTGAATGTCCGCGCCGCTGGCCTGCAGGCGCTTGACCAGTTCATCCTGGTTCATCGGGGTGACGACATTATAGGCCTTGCCGCTCGCGTCCTTAGCCTCGACCACATCATTACGGAACACAGCCGACTTGATCTGGCCGCCATCCACCTTGCTGAGCAGCTGCGAATAGCTGATCTCACCGACCGCGCCCGACTTGGAGCTCGGGTTCATGGCGCTGTAGATCCCAAGCAGGATCACAACAATGACACCCCAGATGGCCAGATTACGCAAATTCATGGTGGTCGCCTTTTTTAGCCTTAGGACCTCAAGATAGGATGTCGCCGCTGGTTTTGCCATGGGCACCAGCGACAAACGGCATCATCCGAGGGCGCGCTCGGTGATTATTCTGCCACAGGCCGCCTCTAGGCGCTGCAAAATCAGAGACTCTGCGACCCTATTGAGCACGAGCGGCTCTCCGTTGAAGGTCGGAAGATAGACCAACCCATCTGCCTGGGCCACCAGCGGCAAGGTCGGACGCAGGGGTGCAGGCAGACGGGCCAGCCGTGTGCGATCAAGCGGACCTAAGCTCTTGGCGTGGCCACGCAAGGCGATGACCTGCCCGCCCTCGGCCCCGCCTTCCATCTGAAACCGGCCATCCCAGACCTGTGGTGATGAAACCGTTGGCGTTAGATCAAGGCACGCGAGACCCTTTCGACCCGCCTCACGGACGATCCAGACCTGATCATGGCTTGCCAGAACCTGCGCGCCCGAAAGGGTGGCGGTGAAGGAACCATTGCCTTGTAAGGCCGTGGTCAAGCGCTGAAGGGCCAGATAGCGCGGCGGGGTGTCTTGGCCCGAGACTGACAGCAGGGCCCGGGCCATGAAGCTTTCCAATCCTTCTGATGCCAGCCGCAAGTCCGCGCGGTCCAAGACTAAGGCCCCGTAGGCGCTCCATGACCCAAGATCCTTGGGCCAATAGATCGGTTCTGGATCAGGCGCCTCTGCCGAAGTCGTCGCCTTGAGGTTCGCCAACGCCATCCGCGCGCGCGACCGACCAAAGCGTGGGTCCTGATTGGCCGGGTCCTCGATCCAATCCAAACCTTTATCCGTCAAAAGGGCCCGTAAGTCTTCGCGGCTCTGACCCAAGACCGGACGCAGCAGAAATAGGCCCCGCCCCTCTGGCCAGACCGGCGAGGGACCCCAGACCTTCAACTGGCCAAGGGTCGAGCCCTCGGTCTGGCGCATCCAGTCGGATTCTTGCCGGTCATCTTGCGTGTGGCCCAAGATCAGCAACTTGGCGCCGCGCGCCTTGGCCGCTGTCGCCAAGAGCCGGTGGCGTGCGGCCCGAGAGGCTGCGGGAAGGCCTCTGGCATCGGCGTTTGGCCTGTCCTTGTCCCAGACAAGCGACACAGGCTCAGCCCCCAGACGGGCAGCCAGTGTCGCGCAGTGCTGGGCCCATCCGCGCGATGCGGTCTGCAGGCCGTGATCGACGGTCAAGGCCAGCACCTTGCGGCCGCGCTTAGCGGCAAAGTCCAACGTCAAAAGCAAGGTCGCCAGACTGTCGCTGCCGCCGGAAAAGGCCACGGCGAGGGGCGCTTGACGATCACCGTCCAGATGCTGAGCCAGCAAATGCTCGGTCTCTGACTGCACCAAATGGATCGGGTCACACCCGCCTAGGTGCATTTGGCGCGAAGGCGGGCCTTGTCGGCCCTCGCCTTGGTCGCGGGTGCCGCCGCCGGATAACGACGGCCAAATTCGTCGAGGGTGCGGCAGGCGTCCGGTATCCTATTCAATTCAACCAAGGACATGGACAGCTTCACCACCGCCTCGGCACCCCAAACAGTGGGGGGCCAACCGCGAATGGCCCCGATATAGGCTGACGCCGCATCGGCATAGGCGCCGCGAATGAACAGGGTCTCGCCCAGCCAATAGCGCGCCTCTGGGCCATTGGGGGCCGTGTCGCCATACTGGTCGACATAGTCTTGAAAGGCGGCTGATGCGGCGGGGAACTGTCCATCGAGCAGCAGTTGCTTGGCGCGCTGAAAGGCAGCCATCCGTTCACCGGCAGCATTGGCGGCGGCGGCCGGCACCTTAACAGCGGCTTGAGGCTTGGGCACGGCGACGGGCGCAGGGGCCTTAGTGGGGGTAGCCGCTTCTGGCGCAGGCTTTGCGGCCTGAGATGCAGCCTGACTGGCCGCTTGGACCGCGCTGTCCAATTGACCCTCAGCAGCCGCCATCCGGTCTTGCAGGCCGCGATTGTCCGACTCTAGGGCCTTCAGGTCCCGGCGTGCCTTGGCCAACTCTTGGCTGAGACTATCGATCTGGCCCGTCGTCTGGCGCAGGGTCAGTTCCAGATCATCGATCCGGGTGCGCAAGGTGGCCATCTCAGGATCAGGCCCCGCCATCTTGATCTCAACCGGTTGACCGGTGCTGCGCGCCTGAAGGACGATATCGCGCACCTCGCGCAACTGGCGTTCGATCCGGTCAAAGCGCTTGGCCGCCGCATCATCAGATTGGGCGCGCGCTGAGGAGACGGGTCCCGCGAAGCCAAAGGCCAAGGCGAGGGCCATTGCGAGGATGGACCGCAAGACAGGACGTGCGCAGAAGGTCTTCATCAGGTCACCCGTCAGATCAAAATCAAACTCTCTCGACCACAATGGGCCAAGCCGCCCTTGAGGAAAAGGGGGTCGTAAATGGAAAGAAGGGGGCCGCAGATGCAGCCCCCCCCCTCTAAAGTTCAAAAGACCAAGGGGTGCCTATTGAGGCGCGCCTGCGGTCAGGGCCGTGTGGGCATTCCGGTTCTTGCCCCAAGCCTCTTCGGTGGTTCCGCCATCGATAGGCTTTTCCTTCCCGTAGGACACGGTCTCGATCCGGCTACCGGCCACACCCTTTGAGACCAGATAGTCCCGCACGGAGTTGGCCCGGCGTGCGCCGAGGGCGAAGTTATATTCACGGGTACCGCGTTCATCGGCATTGCCTTCGATGCGGACCTTGACGTTCGGATAGCGCGCTAGCCAAGCGGCTTGGGCGTCGAGCATGGCGCTACCCTCAGCGCGCAGGGCGTGGGAGTCATAGTCGAAGAACACGCGCTCACCGGCATTGACGACAAAGTCCTGCACCGATCCTGGCGCGGGGCCGGTCGGAACGACGGGCGGGGGCGGCGTAGGAGCGGGCGGCGGCGCAGGCTCTGGCGCAGGAGCGGGCGCCGGTGTTGGCGCGGGCGGCGGCGGGGCCTTACGGGTCGCGCAGGCGGCAAGCGACGCCGCGGCGGCCGCGATCAGGGCCAGCCTGACAATGGCTTTGGTACTGGGGGTCACGAACTTCTCCTTCGGGTTCATAGGCGCTGCTGGGACGGTCCTCGTCCGATCTTGGCCGAAGCCAAAACAGGGTCAGGGGTCGATTCACGCGTCTCAATTCACCCTAACGTGGCATCATGAACAAGGGCTGACAATAGGAACCTGTCCTAGAGGAAAGCTTCATCACCCTCGAGTGACAAATTTCTAGTTCAGCAAGGGCGACCAGGCCGGGTCCGAGCCTGAACCGGAATAGGGCGCAGGCCGCACCACCCGGCCGCTAATATCGACGGTCCAGAGCTTTGGTGCGACCCCCGGGGCCTCGCGGAAGAACATCAGGACACGGCCATTGGGGGCCCAGGTTGGACCCTCATCCAGATAGCTGGTCGTCAAGAGCCGCTCATCGGTGCCATCAGGCCGCATGACGCCAATGTGGAACTGACCGCCGGTCTGTTTGGTGAAGGCGATAAAGTCGCCGCGCGGGCTCCAAACGGGCGTGGTGTAGCGCCCCTCGCCCGAAGACAGACGCCGCACATCGCTGCCGTCTGCCTTCATCAGATAGAGTTGTGGGTTGCCGCCCCGGTCCGAATTGAACACGATCTGGCTGCCATCCGGCGAATAGGAGGGTGAGGTGTCGATGGCCGGACTGCTGGTCAGGCGGGTTGAGACCCGGCTGCTCAGGTCCATCACGAAAATATCGCTATTGCCACCGCGCTCGACCGACAGGGCCACCTTTTGTCCATCGGGCGAGAAACGCGGCGCGAAGACCATGCCGGAATATTGACCCAGGATCTCTTGGCGCCCGGTCTCGATATTGAGCAGATAGATGCTGGAGCCACTGTCGCGCAGGGCCATATAGGTGACCTTTTGGCTGCTGGCCGAATAGCGCGGGGTCATGACCATGGTCGTTCCGCTGGTCAGATAGCTGGGATTGGCCCCATCCTGATCCATGATCGCCAGACGCTTGATGCGCGCGATGCGAGGACCGCTTTCAGCCACAAAGACCACGCGGGTATCAAAATAGCCCTTTTCGCCGGTCAGGCGCTCATACACGGCGTCGGAGATCTTGTGGGCCATCCGCCGCCAATTTTCCGGCGTCGAGGTGAACTGAAGGCCCAAAAGCTGTTGCTCTGAAAAGACATCCCAGAGCCGAAAATCAACGCGCAAGAGGCCGTCAGGATCAACCGTCACCTGGCCATTGATCAAGGCCTGAGCGCTGATCGCCTTCCAGTCCGGGAATCGGGGCTGGACATTGACGTCCAAGCTCTTTTCCACAAAGCCCGTCGGATCAAGCGGCCGAAAGAAGCCGGACCGCTCCAGATTGCCCGACACCACCTTGGCAATGTCGGCGCCATAGGGGCCAGCGCCGGTAAAGGCCGGAACCGCGACGGGCAGGGGCTGAAGCGTGCCCTGATTGACCTGAATTTCGATCTCTGCGCGCGCAGGTGCCAATCCTGCAGCCCCCCAGACAAGACAGGAGATCACGGCGGCAATCGCCATCAGACCGTTTCGGAACAGGGTCATGGGCAGGGGCTTCCTCATCAATAGCCTCGACATTGCTGGCGAGCATCAAAGGCGACCACAAAGGAGCGCCAATTGGCAAAATCCTCTGAGGGCAGTTCATCATAGGGCGCGGCACGGGCCACGGCCGTCAAGGCGCGGGTTGCAGCGGCGCGAAGGACACTGTCCCCCGAGCCATTGATCCGCTGCTCATCGACCAAGACCGCGCGCAGCAATCGACCATTAGGATCAAGGGTCAGCCGAATCTTAACCACGACATTGGCCGAGCCCTCGACCCCGCAGTTGGGGTTCCACAGCCGCCCAAGCTTGGCACTGATGGCTGCAAGCTGGTCCACGGTCGCGCCTTTGCCTGCACCAACCGCTTGGCGCGCGACAAGATCGGTCTGGGCGCGGGTCGCCCCCTTGGGGGCCGATGATGGCTTGGCGCTGGAGGGGCTCTTGCCAACACTGGCGGCAAGGGCATCAAGATCAAGGCTCGGCGCGGGTTTGGCGGCTGGGGTCGGTTTTTGCGGCTTGGCCTTGCTTACGCTGGCCGCCAACTGATCCAGATTAAAGGCGGGGGCGGGCTTGGTGGGGACGGGCTTGGTGGGGACGGGCTTGGGCGGCACCGGCTTGGGGGTGGGCTGAGGTTTGGCCAGAGGGGGTTTGGCCGGAGCCGGAGGCGGCGGGGTCACCACTTCGGGCGGGGCCGACTCAACCGGTGTTTCTATCGCAGCCTCCTGAACGGTCTCGGCCTTCTCGGCTGCGCGCAGATCCGTCACCTCGGCGCGCGTCACCAGCGTGACCGGCGTCACCGCCATGATCTTAGTCGGGGCCATCCACGGCCAAGCGATCACACCCGCCAGCAGCACGATCAGATGAAGACCGGCTGAGGCCGCATAGGCAGGATAGCGATCGGACAGGGCGCGGCGCATCGAACCGTTACGGCGCCTGATCGTCAGCGGGCACGCCAGAGCTTGGCCCGCCAATGTCGGTGATCAAACCGATAGAAGTAAAGCCGGTGCGCGACAGGCTGGCCATGACCTGAGCCACGGTCTCATAGGGCGCCTTGCCATCGGCGCGCACAAAGACCTGCCGTTTTTGGTCTTCTCCGGACAGGGCCAGCATGCGCGGGGCGAGTTCCGCAAAGAGGACCGGGCGATCTTGCACGAACAGTTTGCCGTCGGCCGCGATGGAGACGGTCAGGGGCTCGTTTTGATCATTCAGCGCGCTGGCCTCGGTCTTGGGCAGTTCAACAGGCACCCCGGCAGTCAGCAGGGGCGCCGAGATCATGAACACGATCAACAGCACCAACATGACATCGACCAGCGGCGTGACATTGATCTCGGACAGGGCACCGCGACCACCGCGCCGCCGCCGACGGTGTGATCCAGACGAGAGACCCTGAGCGCTTGAACCTGCCATGGGCCCTACACCCGATCGCTCAGACGCCGAGCAATGGCCCCGGCGAGATCATCGGCAAAGGCTTCAAGGCGGCTCGTGAACCGGCCCGCATCGCCCGACAGCTTGTTATAGGCCATATAGGCTGGAATGGCGGCGGCCAGGCCAATGGCAGTGGCAAACAGGGCCTCTGCAATGGACGGCGCGACGACCGATAGGTTGGTGTTCTTCTGCACGGCGATGGCTTGGAAGGCATGCATGATCCCCCAGACCGTGCCGAACAGGCCGATAAAGGGCGAGGCCGTCGCGACGATGGCCAGGCCGCCAAGGCCGTCCTCCGCCTGCTCACTCTCTCGGGCAATGATCCCATCAAGGCCCCGGTCTAGGCGCTGAAGAACGAAACTGGCCTTAGCCTCGCTAATACCGTCGCTGGCTCTCGCCTCATACCAGGTGCGAAGGGCCGATTGCAGAAGGCGGGCCAGGGCTTGGCGCGGCTCGGGACCTGCGGCCTCAGCAACCTCTTCCAAGGATCGGCCCGCAGCGATGGCATCCTCGATCTGGTCGGCATCAAGGGCGAGGGCGCGGAACTTCAAGACCTTGTCGATGATCACCGACCACGACCAGAGCGAGGCCCCCAGAAGGCCGAGCATCACGCCCTTGACCACCCAGTCGGCACGCAAAAACAGGGCAAGGGCGGAAAAGCTTTCCGGAGCAAGGGCGGCGGTGGCGGCGGCATTCATGGATCAAAATCTCGTCAATAGAAGGGGGCGGGTTGATCGGTGAAGTCAGCCTTTCTGGCCGCTTGGGATGGTGAAACTATGGCAAGGTTGGATCAGGCGGCGCAAACCAAGGCGTTAGGGCCTCGGTCAGGCCAGAGGGCGGCTTTCGCGGGCGACCATCCATCGTGATACAGGCGGCCTCGACATTGGCAGTTGCGATGACTTCGGTGCCCCGCAAGATGTGCTGGCTGATGAACAGGCGAGGGCCCTTGACCCAGTCGTAGGTGGTCACCACCGTCAAGGCATCATCAATGCGCGCCGCCCGCTGGAACCGAATATCCATGCGCGTGACCACAAAGGCGGCAGGGTCCGCGCGCTCCAACAGGTCCGTATGGCTAACCCCGGCCACACGAAGGAAGTCGGACCGACCCCGCTCGAAATAGCGCAGATAGTTGGCGTGATAGACAACGCCGGTAAAGTCGGTGTCCTCGTAATAGACCCGCACCGGCAGATGATGCTCGCGGCCTATAAAGACGCCCGCAGTGGGTAGAGGGGGCTGGCTCATAGCGCCTCATCGTCAAACAGGGCCGCTTGCGCGCCGGGCGGGACGATACGCGCCTGAGGCGGCGGCTCCTTGAGGCCCAGATGTAGATAGGCGCGGCCACAGGCAATACGCCCGCGCGGCGTGCGCTGGATAAAGCCCTGCTGCATCAGATAGGGCTCGATGACATCTTCAACCGCGTCACGAGCCTCGGCGATGGCATAGGCGAGGGTCTCGACCCCTGCTGGCCCGCCGCCATAGTTATCGATCAGGGCGCGCAGATAGCGCCGGTCCAGACTGTCGAGGCCAAGCTCATCGACCTCAAGACGGGCCAAGGCTCTGGCCGCATGGGGCTGGTCGATCACGGCGGCCCCATCGGCGGCAGCAAAGTCACGAACCCGGCGCAAGAGCCGCCCCGCGACCCGCGGTGTGCCTCTGGCTCGGGCGGCAATCTCGCCCGCACCCTCGGGCGTCAAGGGCGCGCCCATCTTGCGGGCGGCTTGGATCAGCACATGCTGCAACTCGGCCGGCGTATAGAATTCTAGCCGCAAGGGGATGCCGAACCGGTCGCGCAGAGGTGTGGCCAACATACCGGCACGGGTGGTGGCGGCCACCAGCGTGAAGGGCGACAGGTCAATGCGGATCGAGCGCGCGCTCGGCCCCTCACCGATCATCAGGTCCAGAACATGGTCCTCCATGGCCGGATAGAGGATCTCTTCGACATTGGAGGGCAGGCGGTGGATCTCGTCGATGAACAACACATCGCGCGGTTCCAGATTGGTCAAGATCGCCGCCAGATCGCCCGCCTTGGCCAGAACCGGGCCAGAGGTGGCGCGAAAATTGACCCCCAACTCGCGGGCGACAATCTGGGCCAAGGTGGTCTTGCCAAGTCCCGGAGGGCCAAAGAGGAGCACATGGTCTAGGGCCTCATTGCGGCCCTTGGCGGCATCAATGAAGATCTTGAGGTTGGCCTTGATCGGTTCTTGGCCAACAAATTCTGACAGGGTTTGGGGGCGCAGGGCCTTGTCGGTGGCCTCATGCCCCTCGGCCTCACCATCCACAAGGCGGCTCATCGGCCCATATCCTTCAAGGCGGCCTTGATCACGGACGATAGGTCCGCCTCAGGGCCAAGCTCGCCCACGGCCTGCTCGACCGCGCGGCGGGCGGCGGGTTCCGCCAAGCCAAGTCCCATCAGGGCCGCAACCGCTTCACCTGACACAGAGGGAACGGGACGCGGCGCAGGGGCGGACGGCACGAAGGTCTGGACCAGCCCGTCGCCGATGGACTTGCCCTTGAGTTCGGTGACGATCCGCAGGGCCAGTTTGGGACCCACACCATTGGCGCGGCCCACCGAGGCCTTGTCATCTCTGGCAATGGCCGCGGCCAGATCAGCGGGCGGCAGGACATCGAGCACCGATAGCGCGGCCTTCGGCCCCACGCCCTGCACCGATTGCAACAGCACAAAGGCGCGGCGATCTTCGCGGTCGACAAAGCCATAGAGCCTTGTGCCCGCCGCCTCAGAGGTCTGGCTTTCAATATGGACAATGGCCTCCTCGCCCACCGACGGCAGGCGCGATAGGCAGCGTGATCCGCAGCGGACCAGATAGCCCACCCCGCCGACATCGATCAGGGCCTCTTCTTCGCCAATCTCGATGACGGTTCCGCGCAGACGACCGATCATGCGGCGCTCCCGAGGCTCTTGGTTAGGGTTCTGACCTGACGGGCATGGGCATGGGCAATGGCCACAGCCAAGGCGTCGGCCGCATCGGCGGTGGGAGAACCCGCCGTGGGCAGGAGGCGGGCAATCATAAAGGCCACCTGATCCTTATCCGCCCCGCCGGTACCGACCACCGCCTTCTTGACCACCTTGGCCGCATATTCCGCGACCGGCAGACCGGCCTTGGCCGGAGCAATCAGGGCAGCGGCGCGGGCATGGCCAAGCTTGAGTGTCGAGGCGGCGTTGGAATTGAGGAAGGTCTCCTCGACCGCCGCCTCGTCGGGGGCATATTGCGCAATGACCTCGGTGATGGCGTCGAACAGAGTCAAGAGCCGGATGGCGAAGGGCGCCTTGTCGTCAGGACTGATCACCCCGTGCGCGACGTGGGACAGCCGCGCTCCGGTAATGGTGATAATTCCCCATCCGGTGTGGCGCAGTCCAGGATCAAGCCCGAGGATTCGAATCGCGTTCGTCATGTGTTCGCATCTTGACCTGTCCCCGGCACCGCGAAAAGAGTCTCAACGCGCCCATATGACGCTTCTTTGGCCGAAAGACCGGCTCTGGGGTGCGATCAGCGATCAAAAGCGGCGGTTTGGCCTAGCCTGTGTACTTGGCGAGGTCTTCGTCCGACATATCGTAATTGCCATAGACGTTCTGGACATCGTCATCATCGTCCAGCGCATCGATCAGCTTGAACAGGGTCGCCACATCATCTCCTGCCACGGGATTGGAGGATTTCGGCTTCCAAATGATACTGGTCGACTTGGCCGGACCAAAGCGCCCTTCGAGCACTTCGAGGACCGCGTTCATATCTTCGAAGGCCGTGGTGATGACGTGGCTCTCGGCGTCGGACTCGGCATCCTCTGCGCCCGCCTCAATCGCGGCCTCCATCACATCGTCCTCAGAGCCCACGGCGGGCGGATAGACGATCTGGCCGACCCGGTCGAACATGAAGGCCACCGATCCGGTCTCACCCAGATTGCCGCCGTTCTTGTTGAAGGCGGTGCGGACATTGGCTGCGGCCCGGTTACGATTATCGGTCAGGACCTCAACGATCAGACCCACGCCGCCGGGACCAAAGCCCTCATAGCGGATCTCTTCGTAGGTGTCGGTCTCGCCGCCTAGAGCCTTTTTGATGGCCCGATCAATATTGTCCTTCGGCATGGATTCGGCCCGCGCATTGGCGATAGCCAGCCTGAGCCGCGCATTGGCCGTCGGGTCCGGAACCCCTCCCTTGGCCGCCAAGGTGATGTCCCGCGACAGTTTCGAAAAGATCTTGGAGCGCTTCTTGTCCTGCGCGCCCTTACGAAACTGGATATTTTTAAATTTGGAATGCCCGGCCATGGTCGAGGAACAATCTTTCTAGACGACAGAGTGATGAGGGGTTCTAGACCTCCAAAGGCGGGTTTGTCATCCCTTGCCGTGCGTGAGGCCGCTTTGTCGGCAAATCCGTTGCTAAATGCTTGCGTTCGGAAAGATATCGGTTCATATAGGTCTTATGACCCAAACATCCTTCCTCGCCGTAATCCGGCTCCTGAGCGCCCAAGCCCTGCTTGAGCAGAAGTTTTCACAAGAGCTGGGCTCGGTGCATGGGCTGTCGCTCAATGACAGCCTGCTGATGATGCATCTGGAACAGGCCCCGCTCTTGCGCCTCAGCCGGGTGGATCTGGCCAAGCGGCTCTGTGTCAGCCCCTCGACCGTCACCCGCATGACCCTGCCGCTCGAAAAGCTCGGCATGTTGGGACGTGAGGCCGATGTGCGCGACGCAAGGCTGGCCTATGTCACCCTCACCGATACGGGCCGAAAGGTGATCGGCGCCGCCCGCCAGACCTTGGAGCGCAAATCCAAAGAGGTGTTCAAGGATCGCTGGGGCGCTGACGAGATCGAGGCCTTGGCCGATCTGTTGGGTCGGTTAACGGCCAGCCAGCCGAACGACTTGGTCTAACATCCGCGTTCCCGGCGCAGGCGGTGAGGAAAGGCGTTGCCCATGGCCACGATCAAAGCGACAGAACCCCTATCCTTTAAGATCACCTACACGATCACGGACTGCAGCGATTGCCCCAGTCGCAAGCACGATCCAAAGCACGGTAATGTCTGCCTCCATTGGGATGATGATCCGATAGGTGGCAAACGGCTCTATGACCAAAATTGCGATGGGTTGACCGAAAGCTGCCCCGTCATTGACTGGATGAAGAGATGACCGATGGGGTCAGCTTGGGCCCGCCGAAGGACGAGAACCCGGCACGTAAGTCCCCCCAACCGCGTTCCCCGCGAAGGCGGGGACCCAGACCCTTTCGCTCAAGCGGAAAGCAGCCCTCAGGCCCATCGTCTGTGCTAGGAACACGAAGCGACGGGCTTCAAACCGCCCCTTCTGCCGCGTCATTGCGAGGCGCATCGCGGCGAAGCAATCTAGGGCCACAACAATTCAGGTCTGCGCCAGTCCCCTGGGTTGCTTCGCTACGCTCGCAATGACGCGGGGAGAGGGGAGCGGATGACCCCCTCACCCAACCCTCTCCCCCTCAAGGGGGCGAGGGCTAGAACCTATAAGCCCTCTCCCTGTGGGAGAGGGTTGGGTGAGGGCCTTACTTGTTTCCTTAAACCTGCGGAATGTGGCTCGACAGGCGCCCACCAACGCGGATCGGTTCGACGCGGCGGGCAAGGCCGGAGGCCGGATCGGTCTCGACAAAGACGCCGCAGACCGTCGCGGGACCCGAGGCCGGTTGATAGCGGCCCTGACTGATGCGGGTGGTGAAGCGCCGCAGGGGCTCTTCCTTCTGGTTGCCGATGACGCTGTCATAGTCGGCGCAGGCGCCGGCATCGGTCTGGTAGGCCGAGCCACCATTGAGGATCTGACAGTCGGCGGTGGGCACATGGGTATGGGTGCCGACGATCAGGCTGGCGCGGCCATCACAGAAATGACCCATAGCCATTTTCTCGGAGGTGGCTTCGGCATGCATATCGACAATGGCGGCATCACAGACCTGACCCAGGGGGCAGGCGTCCAGCTCGCGATCAACCGCTGCAAAGGGATCATCGAGGGCGTCCATATGGACCCGGCCCAAGAGGTTGATGACCAGAACCCGGTGGCCGCGATCGGTCTCAAAAAGCTGAGAGCCCCGTCCCGGCGCATCGGCCAAGGGCGGATAGTTGAGCGGCCGGATCAGGCGCGGTTCGCGGACAATATAGGTCAGGGCCTCTTTTTGGTCCCACGAATGGTTGCCGAGCGTCAGGCAATCGGCCCCCGCCTCAAACAGTTCCCGCGCCGTGTTCTCGGTAATGCCAAAGCCCGCCGCCGCATTCTCGGCATTGACTATGACAAATTCCAGATCGAGCTGGCGACGCAGGGCGGGCAGATGATCGGCGAGACCATCGCGGCCCGACTTACCGACCACATCTCCGAAAAAGGCAAAACGCATCTTAAAAATCCTCTCGCAGAGCCATATAGCGCGTCTGCGTCAAAATACCGTCTAAAGGCTGATCATGATCTTCGCGTGGCACCATAGCCACCTTTTGAGCCTCGAAAGCGAGGCCGATGGCGACTAGCGGATGGCGCGCCCTCAAGGCCTCCAGCGTGCGATCATAATGGCCCTGCCCATAGCCCATCCGGTGGCCTAAGCCATCAAAGGCCAGCAGGGGTACGATCACCAGATCAGGCGTCAAGGGCGGCGCATCAAAGCTCGGCTCGGCCACACCAAATTCGCTCTTGATCAGGGGCTGGCCCGGCGACCAGAGATGAAAGCTTAAAGGCAGGCCAGAGCCCTTGGGGGCCGTGCGCGGCAGGACAATCTGCGCGCCCGCCGCCGCGAACCTTGCCAACAGGGCAGAAGGATCGATCTCGCTGCCCATCGGCTGATAGCCAGCGACCACCGAAAACCGGTCAAGATAGGATCGTGGGAGGTGCTCAGCAGCAGCGACGCCTGCCCCAGGCTCTTTACGAGAGGCATCAGCCCGAACGGCCTTCATCTGGGCTCGCAAGATCGTCTTGGCTGAAGCAGGCGAGGCGTGAACCATAGGTCTTTGAGGCCCAAGACCCTGCAACCAAGGCCGACAGAAAAAGGGTGGCGGCGCCGTAGCAGCCGTGAAGACGTGTTCAATCCCCTCGGACCTGGCTTGCCAGGTGGGCCCCGTATGCCCGAAACCACGGTCGCGGGCAGGAACAGGTCCCTATGAGGTTGATTAAGGTCCCCGGGATTAGAAGTCTTCGACGCGAAACACAGCAAGACCCGCCG
>CANFKD010000043.1 GCA_947447115.1 Caulobacteraceae bacterium | reverse complement strand
TCATTTCCGAACACCGCTTTGATGATATAGGCCTTGCACCATGAGCGCCCCTCCTCGCCTGTTTGACCGTTCCTTGCACCGCGCCCGACTGGACCGCGCCGCCTTGGATTTCGCCGCTGCCGATTTCCTCAAGGCCCGCGCGGCTGGCGATATGGTCGAACGGATCGAGATCATCCTGCGTGATTTTCCGGTCTGTGTCGATCTAGGGTCGCGAACGGGAATTTTCTCGCAAATATTGTCAGCCAGCGATGCTCGACCTCGCGTCGGCACCGTGATCGAGACTGATCTATCGGGGACCATGCTGGCCGGGCGCGACAGCCTTCGCCTTCAGGTCGATGAAGAGGCCTTGCCCTTCGGCGTTGCCTCGATAGATCTGGTGGTCTCCAGCCTTGCCCTGCACTGGGTCAATGACCTGCCCGGCACGCTCATTCAAATCCGCCGCGCGCTTCGGCCAGATGGCCTGTTCATGGCCGCGATCTTCGGGGGGCAGACCCTCACCGAGCTTCGACAATGTCTGATCGAGGCGGAGTCCGAACTGAGCGGCGGCGCGGGCCTTCGCATCGCCCCCTTTGCCGACGCCTATGATGTGGCTGGCCTTTTACAGCGCGCCGGGTTCGCCCTGCCCGTGGCCGATGTCGACCGGGTCACAGTGCGCTATGACCATCCCTTAAAGCTGATCCAAGACCTGCGGCGGATGGGCGAGACCAATGCCTTGGCGGACCGGCAGGGCCGCCCCCTAACCCGCACGGTGCTGGCCAGAGCCATGTGCCTTTATCAGGACCGGTTTAGCGATCCCGATGGCAAGGTGCGCGCCACCTTCGACATCTTGACCATGACCGGTTGGGCACCCCATCCCGATCAACAACAGCCCCTCAAGCCCGGATCGGCCAAGATGCGGCTTGCCGACGCCTTGGGGGCGATAGAACAGTCTGCGGGCGAAAAGCCCGGTGAGGAACCGTCATGACCGAACTGTCCGTTCTCGACCTGTCGCCCCTGCTGGGGGCCATGACCGGCGCCGAGGCGGTGCGTGAAACCATCGCCATGGTCCAGATCGCCGAAAAGCTCGGCTTCAACCGGTTCTGGGTGGCGGAGCATCACTCAATCCCCGCCTTTGGTGGCTCGGCACCCGAAATCTTGATCGCCGCCATGACCCAAGTCACCAGCCGCATCCGGCTCGGCTCTGGCGGAGTAATGTTGCCCAACCACTCGCCGCTCAAGATCGCTGAACAGTTCATGGTACTGGAGGGTCTGGCACCGGGGCGGATCGATCTGGGTGTCGGACGAGCCTTGGGGGCCGATATGCGCACGGGCTCGGCCCTGCGCTCGGCCGGATCAGAGGCCTTCCCGCAATATTTCGCCCTGCTCAATGCTTGGCTGCTCGACTCCTCGGGCAAGGAGCCCTTCCCAGAGCGCCATCCGGCCAGCGGCATCATTGCTCAGCCGCGCGGGCCATCTCATCCGGATCTTTTCATACTCTGCACCTCGGTCGACAGCGCGACCTTCGCCGGAAAGGCCGGGGTCGGCATGGTCTTTGCCGAGTTCATCGCCCAGACAGATGCAGCCCCCGCCATCGCCGCCTACCGCGCCGCCTTCACGCCCTCGCCGTTCCGCGACAAGCCTTGGGCAGGGGTGGGGACCTCAGCCTTTGCCGCCGATACGCCTGAAGAGGCCCAGCGGCTCGATGCCCCCCGTCAGGTCTGGGCCTTGGCCTTTCTAGAAGGCCGCCAAACCAGCTTCCCCAGCCTCGAAGCGGCCCATGCCAAGCTGGCCGCCCTCGGGCCTGATCCCAGGCTGGCCGAGGTGTCGCGTCGCTCCATCGTCGGAGACGGCGCCCATGTGCGCGCCGCCCTCGCCGCCAAGGCCGCCCACACCGGCGCGGACGAACTGTTCATCATCAGTTACGGCCCCACCCGCGAAGATCGCGCCCGGTCGTTGGCGTTGATTAAGGGGTGAGGGAGTGGATGTAACCCCCTACCCCGGCTTCGCCGGTACTTCCCCCAGAGGGGGAAGATTTAAGCGCTGATGATCTTCCCCCTCTGGGGGAAGTGACCCGAAGGGCCGTAGGGGGCCTTGTTTCCTGTCTTCCGTCTTCCCCGCGAAGGCGGGGAACGCGGTAGGATGTAGGGGGGGCTTCCACCCCTACCCCCAAAACGAAAAGCGCCCCCATCCGAGGATGAGGGCGCTTCAGAACTAATTGCGAAAAATCTTAGCCACCGGCCATTTTGCGGAAGAACTTCTGGCCCTGTTCGCCGCCAGCGAAATAGGCTTTCTGGCCTTCAGTGTCGTTGATCTTTTCCCAGTTGGCTGCGACCTCTTCGACGGACAGGCCGCCTTCACCGAGATAGACGCCTTCGGTTTCAAAGATGCGCGACAGGGCGAAGGCCCCGGCGCCCGCGGTCAAGATCGCGCCGGTAGGAGCATCTTCGCTGACCAGATAGACCACGCCGGGCGTGACATATTCGGGCTTCAGCTTTTCCAACACTTCGGGTGGCATCAGGCCTTCGGTCATGCGGGTGGCCGCGACGGGCGAGATGGCGTTGACGCGGATATTGTTCTTCTGGCCCTCGATCTTGAGGGTGTTCATCAGGCCCAGCACCGCCATCTTGGCCGCGCCATAGTTGGCCTGGCCGAAGTTGCCATACATGCCCGAAGACGAGGTGGTGACAACAATACGGCCATAGTTCTGGGTCTTCATAATTTCCCAGACGGCCTTGATGGGCTTGTAGGTGCCCCAAACATGGACCTGCATGACCGCTTCGAAATCGGCCAGTTCCATCTTCGAGAAGGACTTGTCGCGCAGGATGCCGGCATTAGCGATCAGGATGTCGATGCGGCCATAGGCGTCCATGGTCTGCTTGACCAGATTGGCGACACCAGCATCGTCGGTGACCGAGGCGCCATTGGCGATGGCTTCACCGCCAGCGGCCTTGATTTCAGCCACAACGGCCTCAGCAGCGGCGCTGTTGCCACCCGAGCCATCCATGGAACCACCGAGGTCATTGACAACAACCTTGGCGCCGCGACGGGCGAGCTCAAGAGCGTGTTGACGGCCCAGACCGCCGCCCGCGCCAGTGACAATGGCAACCTTGCCGTCGAAACGGATGTCAGACATGTGCATCTCCAAAGGGTTCAAATGCGTTAAACTGGCGCGGAGTAGTGGTGCGCTGTCGCTTTGACGTCAAGAGACCATGCGCGTTTGGACACTGTAACGCGGTTACTGATCGCTCTTATTGGCCTTGCCATCGGCCGGTTTGGCCACCACGCGGCGCTCTCCGGCCACGTGACCGGGCTTCATGAACTTGACCAGAACCCGCTGGCCGATCAGCAGGGGAATGCCGTCAGCCGACACCACCACCTCGACCACGCGCTCGTCGGTCCGTTCAGACGGGTCGTCCGACTGTAGCCTGCGCGCACCAAAGACGGCGGCGCGGCGAAGGACCTTGCCGGTATAGATCTTGGTGTCGTCGGCTTCGGGCGAGATTTCGACCGCTTGGCCAATGGCCACGGCAGGCAGGGCGCTCTCGGCGATCTCAGCGCGCACGATGCGGGCATTGTTAGGCTCGAGATCAAAAAGGTTCGAGACGTTCAAGGTCGATGCGCCTGAGCCTGGATTGGCATAGCGCCGAACGATCCGGCCATCAGCAGGGGCCCGAATGATGGTCATTTCAAGATTATAGTCGGCCTCGTTCTTGCGCGCCATCACGGTCCCGACCATCGCCTTTTGCGAACCCAGATTGGCCTCCGCTATGCGCACTGCGTCCCGCGCCTGATCGATCTTTTGCGCGGCGACGAAGTTTGATCCAGCCAGCGCGGAAAGACGGTCCAACTCGCGACGGGCTGCGGACAGTTGCACCTCCATGGCGTTGATCTGGGCGCGGGCTTGAGCGACTTCGGCGCGGGCACGATCAGCGGCCAGACGCGCCTCGTCATTTTCCTGACGGGCGAGGACCTGATCCTTGACGACATTGTCGCCCTCTTGAACCAGAACCTCGCGGATGATGCCGCCCCGGCGAGCTGCCACCGCAATGATGCCGCCCTCGACATCGGCCTTACCATTGGCAATGGCGGCAAAGGGGCTTTCAGGCGCCTTGGCAGCGGCAGCAACGGCGGCGGCCTTCTTGGTCTTGGCCTGATTACTCACGAACAGGCCTGTGGAGCCTAGGGCCACAACCCCCAGAACGATGAGCCAAAAGACAGGACGGCGGACAAGACTCAGCATCAGGATCTAGGCTCCAGCAAAGGCGGTAGAGGCGTCGACAGGCGAGGCCGGTGTACGGCGGACATCATCAAGGATGCGGCCGTCTTCAATATGGATGACGCGGTCGGCATAGGCCTCAAGGCGCGGATCGTGGGTCACGCAGATCACCGCCGCCCCGTGGACCTTGGCGGCCCTTTGCAGGAGGCGGATCACCACCTGACCGTTCTCGCCATCGAGTGCCGAGGTTGGTTCGTCAGCGAACAGAAGTTGAGGCTGTTTGGCGAGGGCCCGCGCGATAGCGACGCGCTGTTTTTCACCGCCTGACAGTTCTGAGGGGTGTTGATTAAGGCGCTCCCCCAGACCCACCTCGGTCAAGGCCTGGGTCGCAATAGCTTGGGCCTCCGCGGGACTAAAGCCCTTATATTTCAGGACGGTGGTCACCTGTTGAATGGCCGTCAGGGCTGCGAAGAGGTTGAAGCCCTGGAAGATGAAGCCGCAATGATCCAGCCGGAACCGGTCGATGCGGGTGTCGGACTGTGACCAGAGGTCTTGGCCCATGGCCGTCACTTGCCCCTCATCAGGCCGCAACAGGCCTGACAGGGCGGCGATCAGGGTCGACTTGCCCGAACCGGATGGCCCCATGACCATGGTCAGGTCGCCGTGCAGGGCGTCGAAATCGACGGATTTGAGCACCTGGATATGGCTGCGACCGGTCTTGAAGCTCTTGCTCAAGCCCTTGGCCTCGATGGCCTTGGTGCCGACATGACTGTTGAGGGGGTTTGGGCTCATCGCAGCAGGTCCGCAGGTTGGCTCTTTTTCAGGATGCCGAGGGCCATCAGGCCAGACAGCATGGCGATCAGCAGCAGGAACACCGCCGTCATGCCGACCAGTCCGGGTGTAAAGGCCATGGGCACACCACCGGCCCCCGCTAAGAGCGCCATAAGGGTGACCAAAACGGCGGTGGCTCCAAGGCCCGCCACACCGACCCAAAAGCTCAATTCAAGGACAATCCAGCGCAAGGACCCCATCGACACGCCGAGCGCGCGCAAGGACGCAAATTCCTTGATATTGGCCAAGATCGCACCGCGCAGGGTCTGAGACGTAATCCCCACCCCGATCAGTAGGCCGAGAAATAGCGAGAAGCCCAGCATGATACCGATAATGCTCTCCTTCATCATCGAGCCTTCATTGGCCTTGGCCAGTTCTGCCCTTGTCCAAGCTCGGAACTGGCCTTTGGCGATGGCATTCATCTGATCGCGAACCTCTTCGGCTCTCTCAGGGTCGGCGATCTTGACCATCAGGGGGCCGACCCGACGCGAGCCGTTGGCCATACCCAATAGGCGCAGGGTGTCGCGGGACATGATGATTTGAGGCTGCATCATGTTGGGGTAGCCGGTGATGATGGCCTTGACCTTTACGGTCTTGCCATTGAGCGTCGCCTTATCACCCAGCTTGACGCCGAGACGTTTCAGCGCGGACTGATCGAGGGCAATGGCATAGGGTTCGGTTAGGGCGATGCGGGTTGCGTCGCTATAGTCGGTCGGCAGGGTCACAGAACCGGGTCGCGGATCAATCGACATGATCTGGACATATTCGCGCTTTCGCTTCTCGCCCTTTTTCGCGGTGCCATCCTGATCGACATTGCCCCACATGGCCCCTTCACCATCCAGATCAGCGACCTGAACGACTTCGGGGTTCATATACATCAGAGGCATGACCCGGCGGGGCAGTCCCCCCGTATTCATCAAGCTTTCGGCCTTGCTCGGGAGGATCATGATTTCGGCTGGAGAGCGGTCAATGGTGGCCGTGAAGGCCTTACCAATACCCATGAACATGCCAACCTGCGCCAGCACCAGCAGACCTGAAAAGGCCAGGGCGACGACAGCAGCCAGATATCTGCGCCATTCATAGATCAGCGTGGCGAGAGCCAGCGACATGGATAGTGAACCCTTCAGGGGAATGTTGGTTATTTTGGCGGGAGCAAATTGTAAAACCGCTCCTCAGTGTCTTAAGGATCGCCGCTGCGCCTGCCTTATCCAAGTTAAATCGAGGTAACAAAGGGCTGTGGCCACCTTGACCCGCGACGGCGTGATGGAAATGCAACGGCCAGATCGACTTGGGCTTGCGCCAAGGGGCCGTGCAATGGTTGATAGGGCGTGGTCGAATAGGCGCAGGGGGCGCCGCCGCGCCCGGGGGAAGTCGATGTTTCGGTGGGAAAACGCTCAGAGCCTTGTGGGCCTCAGTCTGACGCTTGCGCTCTGCTGGGCCCTGTCTGAGGACCGCAAGCGGTTTCCTTGGCGATTGGCCATCGGGGCTATCGGGGTTCAGATCGGCCTAGTGGCTCTGATGTTTGGCGTGCCGCAAGCGCGGGCCGTGGTCAGCGGGATCAATGATGCGGTCGATGGCCTAGCATCGGCGACGGCGCAGGGAACGCAGTTTGTGTTCGGCTATCTGGGCGGCGGCGCTCAGCCCTATTCGGTGGCCAATCCGTCATCGCTCTTTGTCTTTGCCTTTCAGGTCCTGCCTCTGATCCTTGTGATCTCGGCCCTGTCGGCCCTGCTCTGGCACTGGAAGATCCTGCGTTGGATCACCCGGGGCTTTGGCTTTCTGTTTCAAAAGACCATGGGGCTTGGCGGAGCGTCGGCCCTCGCCACAGCGGCCA
The DNA here is from genome assembly GCA_947447115.1 of Caulobacteraceae bacterium. GTDB lineage: Bacteria > Pseudomonadota > Alphaproteobacteria > Caulobacterales > Caulobacteraceae > CAISGS01. Next base: position 11,933 of record CANFKD010000043.1, on the reverse strand, counting down.
ACATCTTTTTGGGCATGGTCGAGACCCCGATCATCATCAAGGGCTATCTGGACAAGCTGTCGCGCTCGGAGCTGTTCATGATGATGGTCGTCGGGCTGGCCACCGTGGCTGGGTCAACCATGGTCGCCTATGCGATGATCTTGAAGGCCACCTTGCCCAATGCCGCCGCTCACGTGCTCGTCGCCTCAATCGTTTCTGCCCCCGCCGGCGTGTTGCTGGCGCGGATCATGATCCCCGAAAAGCCCGGCGAGGGCGGGGCCTATGCCGACTATTCGTCGGACCTGCTCTATGACAGCTCCATCGATGCGATCAGTAAGGGCGTGGCCGATGGCTTGCAGGTGGTTCTGAACATTTCGGCGATCTTGATTGTCTTTGTGGCGCTGGTGGCCATTGCCAATAATATTCTGAGCATCTTGCCCCTCTGGGACGGTCAGCCGGTGACGCTCGAGCGGATGCTGGGGGTGATCTTTTCGCCCCTGGCCTGGGCCTTGGGCATTGAATGGGCAGATGCGGCCAAGGGCGGCTATCTGCTGGGCGTCAAGCTGATGCTGACCGAGTTCATCGCCTTCATTGATCTGGGCAAGATCCCTGTTGGCGAGATGAGCGAACGGAGCAGGATGATCATGACCTATGCCCTTTGCGGCTTTGCCAATATCGGGTCAGTCGGCATTACGGTTTCAGGCATGGGCGTCTTGATGCCAGAGCGCCGCAACGAGATTATTGGACTGGTATGGAAGGCCCTGCTGGCCGGGTTCTTAGCCACCTGCATGACGGCTGCGATTGTCGGGCTTTTGCCCCACGAACTTTTTGGACTTTAACGAGAAGAACGAGGATATCCCATGAAGCTCTATGACAGTTTCCGCGCCCCCAATCCGCGCCGCGTGCGCTGGTTGATGGCGGAGAAGAACATTACCGATATTGAGATCGTGATGGTCGATGTGTTCAAGGGTGAGCATAAGACGCCGGAATATCTGGCCAAGTGCGGCCTTGCCAATGTCCCCGCGCTCGAGTTCGACGACGGCACTGCCATTACCGAGTCTGTCGCCATCGCGCGCTATCTCGAGACGGTCTATCCAGAGCCCAACATGCTAGGGAAGGATGCTCGGGAAGTGGCCGTCATCGAGATGTGGACCCGCCGCGTCGAAAACCTTTTGGGGACGCCCCTGATGCTGTCTGTGCGTCACACCCATCCCGCACTGGCCGCCCTCGACACGCAAATCCCCGCCATCGCTGAGACCAATATGGCCGCAGCGGGCCGTGCCATGAAGGTCTTTGACCGGCAGTTGGCCAAGACCGAGTTCCTCGCCGGTGATCGCGTGACCATGGCCGACGTGGTCGCCGCGACCTCCATCGATTTTGCCCGGATGATCAAGTTCACCATTCCGGCTGAACTGACCCATCTGAACCGCTGGTACGACGCCATGATGGCCCGTCCTGCAGCCAAGGCTGGGGTGTAGAAATAAGGCCCTCACCCAACCCTCTCCCACAGGGAGAGGGCTTATCCGCTTGCTCTTAGCCCTCGCCCCCTTGGGGGAGAGGGTTGGGTGAGGGGGAAGGGGGTCAGTCCACAATGCGCATTGTCGGCGCGGACCGCTCGTCCGCCCCAGCCTCCAGCCCTGCCGCCACCGCCGCAGCAATGTCCATAAAGGCTCGGCCTGCAGGACTGTCCGCCTGATCGATCACAAAGGGCTTGCCGTCGTCGCAGGCTTGGCGAAGGGCGATATCGATGGGCACCTCGCCCAAGAACGGTGCGCCTAGGGTCTCGGCGGTTTCACGCGCGCCGCCTCGGCCAAAGATTTCAATCGCGGCACCGGTCGAAGGGTCGGTGAAATAGGCCATGTTCTCGACCACGCCCAAGATCGGCACGTGGGTCTTTTCGAACATCGAAATTCCCCGGCGCACATCGATCAGGGCCACGGCCTGAGGGGTCGAGACCACCACCGCGCCACTGACCGCGACCTTTTGGGCCAAAGTCAGTTGAATATCGCCCGTCCCCGGCGGCATATCGATGACCAGCACATCGAGGGGCTCAGCCTCACTGCCCCATGCCACATCATTAAGCATCTGGTTCAGCGCTGACGAGGCCATCGGCCCGCGCCAGATCATCGGCGCGGCCTCATCAACCATGAGACCAATCGACATGGCCTTAATACCAAAGACGCTGATCGGCTGCAACTTGCCGCCCGCCCCTACCACCGGCTCATCGGTGAGACCCAACATCCGCGGGATCGAGGGACCATAGACATCGGCATCGAGCAACCCGACCTTCAGCCCCAGACGCGCCAGAGCACAGGCCAGATTGACCGAGACGGTAGACTTACCCACGCCACCCTTGCCGCTCGCCACGGCCAGAACATGGCGAACATGGGCGGGCTTCATGGCTCCGGTCGGGCGGCTCGGCGCATTTTGCGACACCGCTTGCGTCGACAGGGTTGCGCCCTTGCGGACCCGAATATTGCCCGGCGCGAGGCTCGGCTCGGCGCTGGCGGTCAGGACGACTTGAGCGCGCTCAACCCCCGGCAAGGCGGCCAACTGCGATTCGGCCTCAGTGCGGACGGCCTCATAGAGCGGCACATCGGCGGGCGCGACCTCGAGCATGAACCCAGCCCGGCCCCGCGCAGCGACCAAACCCTGAACCAATCCGGCGTCCACAAGGCCTTTTCCGGACTTTGGATCGACAAGTTGGTTCAATTTAGACAAGATATTCTGACGTTCTGTATCGGTCATTGGGATTTGCGACTTGCACTGTGAGGGTCGGGAACTCATATCCGAACTTACGCGCCAGTTTACAAGGCTCGCCGAACCCTTAGCCCATCCGCATGGTGTGCGGGACATTGAGAGACGACGCGAATTCATGGCCTGGAACGATAATTCCAAAAGCGAATCGAACCCCGGACCGTGGGGCTCTCCCCCACCCTCTGGTGGTAGCTCTGGCGGCCCATCGCGTGGTCCTAACGGCGGTGGCCCAACCGGTGGCGGCCCGCGCCGTCCTGCGCCGCCCCCTCCCGGTGACATTGACGCAATGATCCGTCAGTTGATCGCTGGCCTCAACAAGCGCTTTGGCGGCGGCAAGGGCGGTGGCCAAGGCCTCAACCCCTCAGCCGCAGCCGCAATCGCGGGCGTGGCGTTCGGAGCATGGGCCCTATCGGGTGTCTATGTGGTCCAGCCCAACGAACAGGCCGTGGTCACGACGTTTGGGGCCTATTCGCGCTCTGACAGCCCGGGCCTGCGCTATCACCTGCCCTCACCCATCGAACGGGTTGAGAAGGTCAAGGTCACAGACCTCAACCGCGTCGATATTGGCGGCGCGACTGGCAGCGAAATTCCTGAGGAAAGCCTGATGCTGACCGGCGATGAGAACATCGTCGATCTGGCCTTCAGTGTGCAGTGGCGCGTCTCGGATGCCGCCAAATATCTGTTCAACGTCAAGGACCCGGACGACGCGGTCAAGGCCGTGGCGGAAAGTGCCATGCGCGAAGTGATCGGCAAGACTAAGCTTCAAGCCGTCCTGACCAATGGTCGCGGCCAGGTTCAGATCGAAGCGGCCGAACTGATGCAAAAGATGCTGGATCGCTACGGTACTGGGGTCTTTGTCGACGCCGTCCAGATCCGCAACGCCAACCCGCCCAAGGATGTCATTGACTCCTTCCGCGCCGTGGCCACCGCCGGACAGGACGCTCAGTCTCTGGTCAACGAAGCCAACACCTATCGCAACCGCGTGATCAACGAAGCCAAGGGTGACGCCTCGCGCATCGTCCAGTCCAGCCAAGGCTATCGTGAACAGATCGTGCGAGAAGCCCAGGGTGAAGCCTCACGCTTCAACCAGATCTATGGCGAATATAAACGCGCCCCCGCCGTGACCCGCCAGCGCCTCTATCTGGAAACCATGGAACGGGTCTTGGCCAAGTCCAACAAGGTCTTGGTCGATGGTAAGAATACCAGCGCCCCGATCATCTTGCCCCCAGACGTGTTCCGCGCACGCGGCGGCGGCGCTCAGACCCAGTCCGCGCCATCTGCGCCAGCAGCTCAATCGTCCAACGCGCCGCAATTGCCGGTTCCCGTCGCCGGAGCGAACCCATGAACATGAACCGCTTCTTTGCAAACATCGCCGTTGGGATTGCGGCGCTTGTCGTGATCAGCAACACCCTGTTCGTCGTCGATCAGCGTGAACAGGCCATCGTCGTACGCTTTGGTGAACCGGTCCGCGTGATCAATGCCACCCTTGGCGAGAACGATGCCGGACTGAAGATCAAGGCGCCGTTCCTCGAGAACGTCATCCAGATCGACAAGCGCAACCAGACCCTTGAGGCCGACCAAGAAGAGGTCATTGCCTCGGATCAGGAACGTCTGGTCGTTGACAGCTTCATCCGCTACCGGATCAGCAATCCGCTGCAGTACTATCGTACCTTGCGCGACGAGCGGACGGCGGCGGACCGGATCGAGCGGTTGGTCAATTCCAGCCTGAGACAGGTTCTGGGTTCGGCCACCTCCAGCGACATCATTTCGGGCAAGCGCTCGGCCTTGATGCAAAAGACGCTGGTGGATGTGTCGCGCCGGGCCGAGGCCTCGCGTCTGGGGATCGAGATCATCGATCTGCGGATCAAGCGCGCCGACCTGCCCGCCGCCAACCAGACCGCCGTCTTCCGCCGCATGCAGACCTCGCGTCAGCAGGAAGCGGCTCAGATCAGGGCTGTGGGCGAACAGGGCAAGCGTGAAATCATCGCCGGTGCCGACAAGGAAGTGGCGATCACTCTGGCCACCGCCACCGAAGAGGCTGAACGCACCCGAGGCGAGGGCGATGCCAAGCGCGCCGCGATCTTCGCCTCCAGCTTTGGCCGCGATCCAAGCTTCGCCAACTTCTACCGGACGATGAAGGCCTACGAGGCCGCCCTCGGCCAAGGCGACACCACCATGGTCCTGTCTCCTGACAGCGCCTTCTTCCGCTATTTCGAAAAGGGGCCGGGGGCAAAATAACCCCCTACCCCGGCGACGGTAAATCTTCCCCCTCTGGGGGAAGTGGCCCAAAGGGCCGTAGCGGGCCTTGTTTTCTTTCTTCCGTTTTCCCCGCGAAGGCGGGGATCCAGACCCTTTCACCGAGGCCGGTGGGGCATCCCCCTCACCCAACCCTCTCCCCTAAGGGGGCGAGGGCTTTGTATTTTTGATGCGTCATTGCGAGCATCGCGAAGCAACCCAGGGGTCTGACACGATCCTACGTAGATTTTCATCATGCAGCAGGTGCGCAAATAACCCCCTACCCCGGCTTCGCCGGTACTTCCCCCAGAGGGGGAAAATCAAGGGACGATAAAGCTTCCCCCTCTGGGGGAAGTGGCCCGAAGGGCCTTAGGGGGCCTTGTTTTTCTTCCGCTTTCCCCGCGAAGGCGGGGATCCAGACCCTTTCACCGAGGCCGGTGGGGCATCCCCCTCACCCAACCCTCTCCCCCAAGGGGGCGAGGGCTTTGTATTTTTGATGCGTCATTGCGAGCATCGCGAAGCAACCCAGGGATCTTACACGAACTAGAGTTGATGTTCCCCTGGGTTGCTTCGGCGCGATGCGCCTCGCAATGACGAGGAGCGAAGGAAGGGTGGAGTTACTTTAGAACCCAGCCCCAACCCGGTTCAACTGACGGCGCAAGTCCTTCAGCCTTTGGTCGATCTCAGCCATAGTGCGATTGAGCGCCCCATCATCGTCGCGCCAGACCTGCACCACGCGGCCCCAGACGGCGGTCATGGCAGCGCGCCGCGCCATGCCCTTGAGCCCGCCCGTATCGATCCCAGCGGTCTCTAGCAGAGCCTTTGAGGTTGTAATCAGGCGCGGGGCCATGGCCGCCGGGCCCTCCTCTTGGGAAATGGCAATGAGGGCATGGCGGTGTGGCTCCATAGCCTCGATCCGCGCCATCACCGCTTCAAAGAGGCGATCATGGACCTCGCCGGGTTCCGATGCGGTTACGAGCGCGGCCCGATCAAACCGGCGCGACAGATGATCCATCACAGCGCCCTTGCCATTGGCGGCACCATAGAGCTCAGCAAAGCCAAGCTCGGCCTTAGCGGCAATATCCAAGAGGCTGATCTGCGACCATGGACGGTCGGCTGCCAGCGCAAGGGCGGCATCGGCGGCACGGTCAAGGATGGAGGGCTCAAGCTGGGTCATAGACTACAGATGGACCGCAAAGGCCGAGGCGACAAGGGCTGGACTAACCGGCTAATTCCCGCGACCGCTTCACAGCGGCTGTAACGGCGCGGGCGAGAAGATCACCAAAGCCGCCTTCGCCCATCAAGACCTCAAGCGCCGCCTGCGTCGTGCCGCCAGGAGAGGTGACTTGCTTGCGCAGTTCAGCCGGGTCCTCTTGGCTGGCCTCGAGCAAAGCCGCAGCGCCGATGATGGTGGCCCGCGCCAATTTTCGAGAGGCTTCTGCCGTCAAGCCGTGAACCGGGCCCGTGGCCTCCAAGGCCTCAATGAAGGCATAGAGATAGGCCGGTGCGGAACCTGAAATGCCAACAACCGAGTCCATCAAGGCCTCGTCATCGACGTCGACCGTCACCGCCACAGGATCGAACAGGGCGTGGGCAACGCTTAAGGCCTTGGCATCGGGTGCAAAGACAGAGGCAACCCCCTTGGCCACCGCAACAGCCGTAGTGGGCATCATCCGAGCCACCATGCGGCCCCCAAAGGCTGCGCTAATATCGGCGGCTCTGACGCCCGCTGCGATGGATACAATGATGCAGTCGGGAGCGAGATGGTCAGTGATCTGGGCCGCCGCTTCGCGCCACATCTGCGGCTTCACGGCCAAAAGCAGCACCTTGGCCTCGGCCAGCACGCCGTCGTCAGGATTGAGACGCGCACCAGCATCGGCAGCGGCCAGCGCTTCCCTTGACGGATAGGGGTCACGGATAATCAGGTCGGACGGCGCGAAGGCCCCCATGAGGCTCCAGCCCTCAATCAGAGCGCCGCCCATGCGGCCAGCGCCCAACATCAAAATCGGAGTCATGGTCAAAATCCGCCTTAAAACGAACGATCAGGCTGTGCCGACGGTCTCGAACATGCAGGCCGACACGGCCTCTGCGGGAGACTTGTCACCATTGAACAGGAAGTCAAAGGCCGGATAGAACCGGTCCGCCGCCTCGACGGCTGCATCAATCATCGACGCGGCTTGGGCCAAGGTTGGACGCTCGCCATGGGGCAAGGATAGGGCGTGGCGGAAAACCACCTCGCCCTCATCGGCCCAGACCTCGAAATGGCCGAGCCAGACCCGCTGATTGATCAGGGACAGGAGTTCATAGGCCTTGGCCCGTTGATCCTTGGCCGCGCGCAAATCCACCGATAGGCAAAGCTGCAGACAATCGGCCTCGGCGCGCCAAGCGAACCAAAGCTCGTAGTCCTTCCAGTCCCCGGCCAGCGAGAAGGCGAGATCGCCCTCATCAGTACGGTCAAAGGTCAGGTTTTCAGCCGCTAGAACATGTTCGACCACGTCAAGCGGGTCTAGACCGATGTCCAAATCTTCGTCGGCGTAAGGGGTGTCCATAACAAGACGATCCTAAAAGGCGCGGTCGATGCGGATGGCGTGACCGGGAATCGCCTCGTGCAAAAAAGAGCTTAAGCTGCTTCCAAGCTCGGGTCACAAGCCGGTTCACGCAGCAGGCGAAGATTAGGTTGTGGACGAATCGTCCAGCTTGCCCTTCAGGGTCTCGATCTCCTGCCGCAGGGACAGAAGTTCCGCCATGAGGGCATCCAGTTCATCGCGGCGCACCAGATCCATTTCGGCAACGAAACGGTCGGCTTGAGCGCAGACTGCGGTTTTAGCTTCCTCGCCAGCAGCCTGGGCCAGGCCCATGGCCGTGGTGGTCAGCTTGGCGAACTCATCGAGGAAAGGGTTTTGGCTGTGCATGGACCCTCTATAGCCAAAATCTTTAGGATTTGGAAAGGATATGCGGCAGCGATTTTTACAGTCCCCCTCCCCCCTCTGGTCGGAGCCTGCTAAAGCAGATTGGACGCAGCCAAAGGACAGCTTTCGTGCAGTTTCCAGACTTCGATCCGGTTCTCATCCATCTGGGCCCCATCGCTATCCGCTGGTACGGCATCGCCTATGTGGCGGGCATTTTGCTGGGCTGGCGCTATATGGTCAGCCTGACCCGCAAGCCCGTCCTGTGGGGCAGCACGGAGCCAACCGCCTCGGCCCTACAGATCGATGATCTGATCTTGTGGATCACCTTCGGCATCATTGTCGGGGGGCGGCTGGGGTCGGCGGTCTTTTACGACGCCAATCGCATGGTATCGGACCCCCTTCAGATCTTCAAGATCTGGCAAGGCGGCATGTCCTTCCATGGCGGCTTTATCGGGGTCTGCGTCGCGGTCGCGCTCTTTGCTAGGCACTGTAAGATCGACCTTCTGAGATTGGGCGATCTGGTTGCCGCCGCAACGCCCTTCGGCCTGCTGTTTGGCCGGATTGCCAACTTCATCAATGGCGAGCTTTGGGGCCGCCCCACCGATGTGCCTTGGGCGATCATCTTTCCGGCCGCAGGGCCAGAGCCGCGTCATCCGAGCCAACTCTATGAGGCCGGACTAGAAGGTATCTTGCTATTCCTGATCCTGCGCTTCGCCACCCATCGTTTAGGCTGGTTGCAAAGACGCGGCGGGGTCGCGGGCCTGTTCATGCTGGGTTATGGCCTCATTCGCGTTAGCATCGAGAACGTGCGTCAGCCGGATGTCGGCATGCCTGATTTTCCGTTCGGCCTGACCATGGGCATGATCCTGTCGATCCCGATGATCCTGATCGGCGCTTGGCTGGTTTGGCGCGCCCAAAAGACCCCTGCTGCACAATGAGCCTAAAGGCCCGTCTTCAGGCCCAGATCAGCGCCTTTGGGCCAATGAGCGTGGCGCTATATATGGGCCTCTGCCTGCATGACCCAAAGGATGGCTATTACGCGGCCCATCCCAATCTGGGGGCTGAGGGGGATTTTCTCACTGCCCCTCTCACCTCACAGATGTTTGGCGAGTTGCTCGGCCTGTGGACCATAGCCGTTTGGGAAAGCTTGGGTCGCCCTGAACAGCTCAGCCTGATCGAGATCGGTCCGGGTGACGGCACACTGATGAGCGACCTTCTGCGCGCAGCCCGGCTGGCACCGCAGATGGTCGAAGGTCTAGAGGTGACACTGGTCGAAACCAGCGCGCCCCTGACGCTGATCCAACAGCAGAGGCTGGCTGGTGCGCCCATCCGGTGGGTCACGAGGCTGGACGAGGTGACCGGTAATGGCCCTGTGATCCTCATCGCCAATGAGGTTCTGGACTGTCTGCCCGCCCGGCAATTTATCCGCACGGCCACGGGCTGGGCTGAGCGCATGGTGGGGATAAATGATGAGGGCGATCTGACCTTTGGCCTCTCACCGCGACCAGTCGAGGGACTGTTTCCAACGGCCCCGCAAGGCGCGGTGCTAGAGCTATCGGCGGCGCAGGAGGCCTTCAGCGCTGAGGTCGCCGCCCTGATCGCGACGCGTGGCGGCGCGAGCCTGCTGATCGACTATGGCCGCGACAGTGAAGGGTTCGGCGATACGCTGCAGGCCCTCCGTAGCCACCAAAAGCACGGCCCGTTAGACCATCCGGGACTGGATGACCTGACCATCCATGCTGATTTCCTCGCCGTGTTGAAGACTGCTCAGGCAGAAGGGGTCAAGGTTGCCATCACGTCCCAAAGTGCCTTTTTGCAAAGGCTGGGCATTGTCGCGCGGGCCGAAAGTCTGGCTAAGGCCCGGCCAGATCAGAGCGCCATTATCGAGCGCCAGCTTGAACGGCTGATTGCACCAGACCAGATGGGAGACCTGTTCAAGGTCGCGGGCCTATGGTCCAAAGACCTGCCCCACCCGCCCGGATTTTCGACCGATCCAGAGGAACCCTCATGAGCCCGCTTCCCGTCCTGACCCACCCAAAGCTTTCGGCCCTCAAGGACATCAAGCACGCCTTCTTCACCCGTCAGGGCGGCGCCTCGACCGGGGTCTATGACAGTCTCAATGTCGGACGCGGATCGCGCGATGAGCCTTCGGATGTGCGCGAAAATCGCCGCCGCGCCGCTGCTCATTTTGGCACCGATACCGACCATCTGCTGACCGGCTATCAGATTCACTCCACCATCGTCCTATCCGCAGAGGACCAAACCGGTGAGGTTCGCCTAGAAGGGGACGGGGTCGTGGCCTCACAGCCCGGGCTGGTCTGCGGTGCCTTGGCTGCCGACTGCGCGCCAATCCTTTTGGCCGATGCTGAGGCGCGGGTGGTCTGCGCCGCCCATGCCGGATGGAAAGGGGCCTTGTCCGGGATGGCAGAGGCCGCTGTGGCGGCTATGGTCGCAAGAGGGGCGAAGGCAGACCGCATCGTCGCCGTGGTCGGTCCCTGCATTGGTCCAAACTCCTACGAGGTCGGCCCCGAATTCTTCGAACGGTTTGAAACCGAACGCCCCGGATCGAGCTGCTTTTTCCGCCCAGCGGCGGAGGCGGGCAAGCACATGTTCGACCTTCCGGGCTTTGTGCTGGAACGTTTGCGCGGCGCGGGCATCCAAGCGCCAGAATGGATCGGCAAGGACACGCTGGCCGAGCCCGATCTCTTCTTCTCGAATCGCCGGGCTTTTCATCAGAAGGATGACGATTATGGCCGCCTGCTCTCGGCCATAATGCTCGAACAAAACTGACCAAAGGTTGCAGTCGCCATAAAGATTGCCCACAAGATCGTGAATTAGGCAGATCAGGCTTGCCGGTCGGCGGCGGCCTGATAGAAGCCCGTCCATCGGGGTCTAGGGATGCACTCAAGATGAAACTGCTTGCTGGCAATTCAAACCGTACGCTGGCCAAGGCCATCGCTGAATATCTCGACATGCCCTTGACCCGCGCCCAGGTGCGCCGCTTCGCCGATAATGAGGTCTTCGTCACCATCGACGAAAATGTCCGCGGCGAGGATGTCTTCGTCATCCAATCGACCAGCTATCCGGCCAATGACAATCTGATGGAGCTATTGATCTGTATCGACGCCCTGTCGCGGGCATCGGCCCGGCGGATTACAGCGGTCATGCCCTATTTCGGCTATGCGCGTCAGGATCGAAAGACCGGTGGCCGCACGCCCATCTCGGCCAAGCTGGTCGCCAATCTGGTCACCCGCGCCGGAGCGCATCGGGTCTTGACCATGGACCTGCACGCTGGACAGATCCAAGGCTTCTTCGACATTCCCACCGACAATCTGGTTGCCACCCCGGTTCTGGCCCTCGACATTCGAGACCACTATCGCGATTGCAGCGACCTGATGATCGTATCACCCGATGTTGGCGGCGTGGTTCGCGCCCGCTCGTTGGCCAAGCGGCTCAATGCCGATCTGGCCATCGTCGATAAGCGCCGCTCGGGTCCGGGCGAGAGCGAAGTGATGAACATCATTGGTGATGTCTCTGGCCGCCGCTGCATCCTGTTCGATGACATTGTCGATTCCGGTGGCACCCTGTGCAACGCGGCAGCGGCGCTGATTGAAAATGGCGCAACCGAAGTGTCGGCTTACATCACGCACGGCGTTCTGTCGGGTGCCGCCGTGGACCGGGTCAATGCGTCCGTCCTGACCGAACTGGTGGTCACCGATTCTATCGAGGCGGCAGACAATGTGCTGCAAAGCCCCAAGATCCGGGTCGTCGGCTCCGCCCCCCTGATCGGCGAGGCCATTCGCCGGATCGCCAACGAGGAATCGGTCTCGAAACTGTTCGATTAGGACCGGCTCGGACCATTCCTCCCACGGTGTGAACCAACCATTTGCGTTCATGCGGCCTCAACCGTTGCATGGACGCCCTGAAGCGTGTATCTACCGCCACCTTATTTGTCCGACCTACGCCGCGCGGTCACAGTGCGGCGGTTTCGTTTGAGAGCATGGCCATGGCCGAGATCGTCCTGAATGTTGAACTGCGTGAGCGCACTGGTAC